>CALWDN010000006.1 GCA_944376685.1 uncultured Mediterraneibacter sp.
ATTGAGATTATAGCTGCGGTGTCGCTGGCGCTGAACATGATTCAGGCAGTAATCATATATGTGCTGCAGGCTGGGCCAATCTGAGAGGAGGTGAGGAAGGTGCAGAATTATACATTATCAGAGCAGGACATCAAAGTATTAATCGGAGTTGCAGGAAACGCAATCTGCGAAGATGAAATATTTCCGCCTGAATTTGATGGGATCATTATGAAAATATCAGCAGGAATCGCAATGAAACTTTTAGATCATTTGTCCTGTGAAAATAAGTTTTCGAAAGAAACAATTGAGATGACAGAAAAGATTTTCGGGATCGTAGGAGGTGATCAGAGTGGCAGCAAGAATCATGGGATATGCGGAATTTGAGAGATATTACGAAGCCACGAAAAAAGAACTGGCGTATATGAAACCGGGAGATACGAAGCGGATCGCACTGATCGGTGCTGTAGAGGGCGCAGGAGGATACGAGATAGCATTTACAGGCGCACAGCTCCGGAGGATCTTCGATCTTGGTTTCCCGGAAAAAGAATGAGCGCCCACATGTGAGGCGGCAACCTCGGGCGCTCTGGTAACTAACCAACTTAATCATAGCACAAGGAGGTGCGAATGTACATAGGAATCGGACCGGAAGCCGGAAAGCGGGTACTTGCAGAAGATGCATTTTCCTATGCCTGTGAACGCGTTTACTGTGGTACGCAGGAAGAGCAGGAGACAGCAATGCAGATCTTCAGGGAAGCAGATGATTTCTGTCAGGCGGCTCTTACGCTTGTAGAGTGGTTTTATTCCGGCAACTGGAGAAAGAAGGATGATCCGTGCAGCGGGGAAATATGATCCATGTATGGATTATCCGGTATTCGGACGGAACGCTTGCATGCAGCACAGAGGATTACGAAGGCGTGGTCCGGATTGCAGAAGAATATATTCGCGGGACGGACCTGAGCTATCTGATCATTGAATAGGAGAATGCAATGGAACAGATGTATATGATATATGATTTCCCTAATGAGTCCGCATGGCTGAAGGGGCGGATGAATGGGGTCGGCGGCAGTGATGCCAGTGCTATCGTCGGGATGAATCCATATAAGAGCAATATAGATCTCTTTGAGGAGAAGATTGGCAGGAGAATTCCGGAGGATATCTCAGACAAGCCTTGCGTGATCTACGGGAAGCTGGCAGAGGATCCAATCCGGGAATTGTTCAAGCTGGATTACCCGGATTATCAGGTGGAGCATCACGAGTTCAGGATCCTGCAAAGCATCCAGTATCCTTTCATGCAGGCATCCCTGGACGGCGAACTGACGGATTCGGATGGACGCCGCGGGATTCTGGAGATCAAGACAACGAATATCCTGCAATCCATGCAACGGGAAAAATGGAATGATAGGATTCCGGATAACTACTATATACAGGTCCTGCATTATCTGCTCGTGACCGGATATGAGTTTGTTGTACTCCGGGCTCATCTGAACACAGACTGGGGTGTGGAAAAAAGAACGACAGCGAAGCACTACTTTATCGAGCGTGCCGAGGTGCAGGATGATCTGGATATGTTGCTCCAAGAAGAACAGAAATTTTGGGAGTACGTGGAGAGTGGCAGGAAGCCGCCCCTGATACTTCCGGAAATATAAAGAAGGAGGAAACGATGGAATTAAAGATTTTAAGCCCGCAGGAAGGCGGATTCGTGAAAGAAATCCGTTGGAACAACGAGGAACTGAAGGCAGAGATTGCGGAAAAGATGCAGGAGTATAAGTCTCTTGCATTCACTGAAGATACGATCAAGGAAGCCAAGGCGGACCGCGCAAAGCTGAATAAGCTCCGGACGGCATTCGAGGATGAGCGGAAACGGATCAAGAAGCTGTGTATGGCTCCGTATGATGCATTTGAGAAACAGGTCAAGGAGCTGATCGCGCTGATCGATGAGCCGATCCGGCTGATTGATGGGCAGATTAAAGAAGTCGAAGAAAAGCGCCGGAATGATAAGCGGAGGGAAATAGAGGCGCTGTTCCCTTCCATTGGCTTTCAGCCGTTTGTTACCCTCGATATGGTTTGGGACGATAAGTGGCTGAATGCGACAGTGTCCATGGCGAAGATCGAAGAGCAGATGAAGAGCCAGATGTACAAGATCGGAAATGAAGTCCACACGATCCGGGAACTTCCGGAATTCAGCTTTGAAGCCATGGAAACATATAAGAAGACACTGGATCTTGCAAAAGCGATCCAGGAGGGGCAGCGGCTTTCAGAAATCCAGAAGCGGAAAGAACTTTACGAAGAGGAGCAGAAGCGTAAGGCTGAGGAATTAAAAAAGCAGCCGGTAGAAGCAGCTCCTGAGCCGGTAGCGCAGCAGTCCGGATCATTGCCGGCACAGCAGGATGACACCGTTTCTGTTCAGACATCAGATGAACAGGTGATGTTCCTTGATTTCCGGGCATGGGGAACCAGAGAGCAGCTCATGAAGCTGAGGCAGTACATGATTGATAATAAGATTCGTTTTGGAAAGGTGGAGTAAATTATGGCAGTACAGAACAGCCTGGCAAAAAGCCAGAAGATGGATTTTTCCGCGTATATCACTCAGGATGCAGCGAAACGCATCATTAATAAAACGCTCGGTGGCAAATCTGGGACCAGATTCATTTCGAGTATAGCATCAGCAGTTCAGGCAACACCAGCATTACAGGAATGCACGAATCCGAGCATCCTGTCAGCCGCTCTTCTTGGGGAGGCGCTGAACTTGTCTCCATCCCCGCAGCTGGGACAATTCTATATGGTCCCATATAAAAACAAGGGTGTGCTGGAGGCACAGTTCCAGCTTGGGTACAAAGGATATATCCAACTTGCCGTGAGATCTGGATATTATAAGCGGTTGAACGTGATGGCAATTAAGGAGGGTGAGCTGGTCCGTTACGACCCCCTTAGCGAGGAAATCGAAGTGAACCTGATTGAAGATGATATTATCCGCGAAGATACGCCGACAACCGGATACTTTGCGATGTTCGAGTATGAGAACGGTTTCAAGAAAACAATGTACTGGTCGAAACAGAAGATGCTCTCTCATGCAGATAAGTATAGCCAGGCATTCCATATGAATGCGGTTGATAGCGATAAGCCGAGCAAACGGAGGGTGTCTTATGAGGATTACTTGAAGGGGAACTATCCGGAAGATGATGCATGGAAGTATTCCTCTTTCTGGTATAAAGATTTCGATGGTATGGCCATGAAGACCATGCTCCGTCAGCTGATCAGCAAATGGGGCATCATGAGCATTGATTTGCAGACTGCCCTGGATAAGGACATGGCGGTGCTTCATGAGGATGGCAGCGCGGATTATGTTGATAATGGTCAGGACCATGAGAACGTTGTCGCAGAGCAGGAAATGCACGAGGTGACGGAAGAACATGCAGAAGAAAGTGCTGTAACAGGGGAACAGCCTAATGCGCAGCAGTCAGGAAATCAGATGAGTTTAGAAGACGAATTCTTCTCTCAGCATAATTCATAAGAAAGGAGACAATCACTATGAAACACATCAACATTGAAAAGTTCTCGAATGGAGAGCTGACACAGCAGATCAACCGGGAGATGGAGGCGGTCGCGCGGAACATTGCCGATCCCAACACAGAGGCAAAGACAGCCCGGAAGATCACCGTGACTATCACTCTGAAGCCGAATGAACAGCGCGATTTCATCACTACCAGCATCACGACGAAGTCAACGCTGGCGCCGACGCTCGGTGCAGTGACCGCCCTGGGCATCCGGAAAGACCTGAAAAGCGGCGAGATTGAAGTGGGTGAGATCGGCAATCAGATCCCCGGTCAGATGTCTATTGATGAAGTGCAGGCGCAGAGTACAGCTGCTCCGGTGCAGGAAGTCGACGGCAAAGCTGTAGATACGGAGACTGGTGAGATTATTTCGGGTTCCAGAAAAGTAGTAGACCTGAGAGCAGCAAGAGAAGCATAAGGAGGATAAGAACATGATGGAAGGATTAAAAGAAGCGTTACAGTATATTACAGGATTGAAAGCGGAGAGCATGGATCCGAAGGTGGTGGAGATCAATGGCGATACATACTGCGATAAGCAGCTGACACGGTATCACCGTTTCCCGTTTGCAGATGCGATTAACATCAGCACTTTGACCGCTCTGGTGGATTACATCAAAGGAAAGCCGGAAGAACTCAGGGCAAGCATGATCCTGCATGTGGAAAGTCCGACAACGGTCCGCCTTTATTCCGGACTGATCGATGAGCGGAAGCGTGAGCATCTGATCCGGGCAGAAGCGATCATAAACCAGTTCTCATTTGACCATGCTTATGACCAGGAGCGGTTCCTGATCGAGCTGCAGGCAAACTTCCTGGAGACGGAAGATCTCAAGACCATCATGCAGGTTGCCGGAAACATTAAGTCTGGCACTACGGCAAACTATTCTGATGACGGCGTGTCGCAGAAGACAACGGTTAAGATGGGCGTCGAGCTGAATGACGTGATCGTTCCCAACCCGGTGAAGCTTCGTCCTTATCGTACCTTCGCAGAGATCGAGCAGCCGGAAAGCAGCTATGTGTTCCGGATCATGGACACGGACCGCGGCCCTGCTTTCAAACTTGTCGAGGCAGACGGTGGCTTGTGGAAGAATGGAACCATGAAAAAGATTAAAGAATACCTGGAATATGAGCTGGCTGAAGAACTGAAAGAGCATCACATCACTGTGATCGCATAACCATCGGTATCTCCTTGGAATTATGATACATGTCACATGTAACTTGACGACAAAAAGATTCGTTCCTGCGCTGGGCTTCGTCCCCGGCGCAGGGGAAAGGAGAAGGAAATGGCGTCAGTCACATTTCAGGTGCCCGGGAAGCCGCAGGGCAAAGCCAGGGCGCGGACTGTGTACAATCCGCATCTGAAGCACAGCATTTCATATACGCCGGAGAACGACCTTCTGTATGAAAACCTGATCAAGACGTTATACATGCAGGCTGCCGGCGGGATCCGGTTCGAGAAAGGCACGCCGGTCATGCTTCGGATCGTGGCCCGCTTTGAACCGCCGAAGAGCGCATCTAAGAAGATGCAGCGGTTGATGCTGGAAGGGGCGGTCCCGCCGCTGAAAAAACCGGACATCGACAATATCGTGAAGGTGGTCGCAGATGCCCTGAACGGCGCGGCGTACCATGATGATACACAGATCATATTCACGATCGCAAAGAAAGCTTATTCCGCGGTGGAGGGGCTGGATATTACGGTTGAGGAATATACGGACGGAAGGTAGGTGATCTTGATGGGACGTGGCGCTCCCAATAAAAAAGGTCTGGCTTACTTTCCGAAGATGATAGATTTCTATGAAGATGACAAGATCTTCGATTTACTGGACCGATATGGTCCACTGGGTGTGACCGTGTATGACTGTATACTCTGTATCGTATATAAGCACGGATACTACGCAGAGATCCCCTTGGATAAGCTATCGAAAATGATCATAAAGATGATCGGGAACAAGTGGGTGAAGAGCAAAAATGCTGTCGTGCAAGTGGTGCACTTCTGCTCTGAGATAGGTCTCCTTGATGATGACCTCATGACGGAAAACATCATCACCTCTGTTGGAATTCAGCGTCGCTATTACGAGATAGCAGTAAAGCGCATGAAAAGACAGCTCTATACAGACCAGTATTGGCTCCTCGGAAAAGCCGAGGATGGGGAGCCTTTATTAAATGAACCCTCTAAGCGAATTAATTCGGAAGAAAAAAGAATTAATTCTGAAGAAATTCGTAATTCTTCCGAAGAAAGTGCCTTAGAAATAAAAGAAAATAGAAATATAGATAATATAACGTTTTCCCCGGAACTGGAACGAACTTTCCAGACCTATCTTCTTGTCCGCCGGAACAACTTCGGGGAGATCCCGGAGGAGCAGATCCAGGCATTGAGGGATGACCTGTTTGATTTAAGTGATAAGGACGAGGAGCGGATCGCGATCGTGAAGAAGGCGACGGCAAGCGGATGGAAGTCGTTTTATAAGACCGACAAGAAGCGGGAGAGTTCCGGTACCCGGAAAGGGAAGGTAAAAGACAACAATAATTTTGAGCGCCGTAAGTATGACATGGATGCTCTGGAAAGGAGCCTTCTCTGTGACGGATGATGAACTTAGAAAAATCTATTATCCGATTGCAGAGTCCTGGAAGCTGATTCGGGAGTTCTGCGATGCGACCGGAACACCGGTTGAATACTTCAAGCTGCAGGAAAAATCACAGATGATCTATGAGAAAGCCGGAAAGACAACGTTCGCATCGGAAATTCTGGCGGCTGCGGTGAATGAGATCGATCGGATCATGAGAGAAAACAAGTAGAAAGGAGCCAGCCTCCGGCCGGGGCAAGGGTATACCGGGCTTATTGAAAAGATGGAAAGAGATTTAATTATAGACTGCTTCGCCGGTGGTGGCGGGGCAAGCGTAGGGATAGAAATGGCGCTGGGGCGACCGGTTGACATTGCGATCAATCACGATCCTGATGCGATTCTTATGCATAAGACCAATCATCCGCGGACGCTGCATCTGACAGAGGACATCTTTAAAGTGGACCTTAAGAAGTATGTAAAAGGCCGGCATGTGTCCCTGATGTGGGCCTCACCGGACTGCACGAGCCATAGTAAGGCGAAAGGCGGGAAACCACGGGAGAAAGGTCTGAGGATCCTGCCGTGGGCGGTGTACAAGCATGCGCGGGCCATCCTTCCGGATGTGATCCTGATGGAAAATGTTGAGGAGATCCAGCAGTGGGGTCCGCTGGATGCAAATGGTCATCCGATAAGGGAGCGTTGCGGAGAAGATTATCAGAAGTTCATAACAGCTATGAAGAGCCTGGGATATATTTTCGAGTGCCGGGAACTTGTGGCGGCAGATTATGGAGCACCGACAACACGGAAACGCTGGTATGCAATATTCCGGCGGGACGGCATGGAGATTGTCTGGCCGGTACCGACACACTTTAAGGATCATGATCCACGGTGGAAAGCCTGCGGGGATTACATAGACTGGTCAGACTTGGGGCGGTCCATATTTACCCGGAAAAAGTCGCTGGCAGATGCGACCATGAAGCGGATTGCGAACGGAATCCGGAAATATATCATTGATAATCCGTCTCCTTATATCGTGAGAAGCAAAGAAGCGGTCGCCTTCCTGATCCAGTATCACGGCGAGACGAAAGCGGGAGATTCCCGGGGGCAGTTCCTGTCAGAGCCGATCAAGACGATAGACACCAGCAACCGGTACGGGCTTGTGACGGCATTCGTGACGAAGTTCTATAAGAGCGGAATCGGACAGGGATGCAACGAGCCATTGCATACGATCACTACTTCTCCGGGGCATTTTGGGCTGATATCGGCTTTCTTGATCAAGTATTACGGGACCGGAGAAAACTGTAGCAGCTTAAACGATCCGCTGGGGACTATCACTACGAAGGATCGGTTCGGGCTGGTGAATGTGATCATAGAGATCGCAGGCGAGCAGTATATCCTGAAAGATATCTTCCTGCGGATGCTGAAGCCGGAAGAGTTGAAGCTGATGCAGGGATTCCCGAAAGACTACATAATTGACCGGGATTATAACTGGAAACCGTATCCGATAGCAAAGCAGGTGGCACGGATCGGGAATAGCGTGGTGCCGATCATGGCACAGAAGCTGGTGGAAGCGAACTGCTCGTATTTGAAAGTAGGGGAAAGAGTACCAAATCTGAGGATCGATGACAGTGAAGAGCAGCTGAGGTTTGCTTAAGAGATTTGCACCTTGACAATTGAATATTGATGGTTGGTTTGTATCATAATTTGTAATATATGAATTGAAAATGAAGGAGAAAGATGAAAAAATTAGATGATTATGATATAATAGACAAAAATCAAATGCTAAAGGCGTCTAAAAAAATTATGTGGAAGAAAGTAGAGTATTCTCAAAATCAGATTAAAAAAGCAGGAAAAGCAATTTTGAGGGATGATTTAACGGAAGAGGAAGAAAGAAGAGCTTTGGTTATTATAAATAATTGGAGGGCATCCCATGCGTTCCCGCTTAATACAATTACTTGCCACTTAAAACGAATGACAAGTGATGATACTGTTGTAGTACAGCGCCTCAAAAGATTGGACTCTATAACAGGCAAATTAAAGAGGATGCCTAATATGAGTCTTTGTACAATGCAGGATTTAGGTGGATGTAGAGTTATTGTAGACTCTATTGAAGATGTGTATAAAGTCGTGGAGGGATATAAGAAATCGAGAAAGAGGCATATCCTTAAAAATGAATATGATTATATAAATGCACCTAAAGCATCTGGATATCGGAGTTACCATATGGTATATCTTTATCATAGTGATAGAAGCGAAGATTATAACCATAATATGTTGATTGAAATTCAGATCAGAACAAAGCTTCAACATATCTGGGCTACAGCTGTTGAAACAATGGGAATATATACAAAAAAAGCTTTAAAAGCTGGAAAGGGTAATAAGGATATTTTAAGATTTTTCGCTTTAGTATCCTCACTTTTTGCTATGAAAGAATATATGCCTATTGTGACAAATACGCCTGCTGAAATAAATGAGCTTGTTAATGAGTTAAAAGAAATTGACAAGAAAGAGAAAATCATAGATGCGCTAAGTGCTATCAGGGTGGCAATAGAGCATGTTAAAGAGCAGAAAAGGAAAGGGTATTATATATTGATTCTTGATTATGATACAAAAAGATTGAGGATTCTATATTATAAGCCAAGCGATATTGCTGAAGCTACAGAAGTATATAATGCAATTGAAGCAGAAAATAGGGAAAATATAGATACCGTTTTAGTTTCTGCGACATCGTTTGCATCACTAAGAGCGGCGTATCCAAACTACTTTAGTGACATTAAAGAATTTATTAAACTAGTAAGAAGATATATGTAAAGTGACCAACCATCAATATCGGTGGTTGGTTTTTTATTGCCATAAAACAGAACAAACGAAAGGAGAGCGGAGATGCCGAAATATATAAAAGTGCCTCTTACCAAGGCAATGGAGAAAGATTATAGAGAGTGTGCTGAGATGATGGACAACGGACAGGAAAAGGACTGCGAAGGCTGTAGCATGAACGGCGGGAGTCAGTTTGAATGCATAGGAGAATATCCGTGGTGCCAGGATGAGGAGGACTGACATGCAGGAATTGGAGATTGTACGGGAAAAGATTCAGAACAAATACAGAGTGGTAAAAACAGACGAAGATCTGGAATGGAACAGGGCAATAGATCTGTGCACGAATATTATAAACGCGCACCTATCTCGTGGAAATACTCCAGAATTCACGAGATCGTCACGAGATAACGACGGATGGATCTCGGTTGAGGAGCGGATGCCGGAAAAGAATGAGTATTTTGTTGAAACGAGTAGCGACAAAGATTTTCCAAATGGCTATTACAAACGTCTTGAAGTTGCTTATATGACAGATATTATCGAGTATGTGCATGGATATTATGACGGTTATAAGTGGATGGACAAATATCTTGATACCATTGAAAATGTTGTGGCATGGCGAATACATGAGCCGTACCGCCCGAAAATGGAATCTGAAGGTAGCCGGCGGCTTAGGGAGAGGGAAGAATTTTTCAAGGGGTGATTGAGATGAAAAAGGATAAATTACAGCCCGGCAGGAAATACCTGCACCGGCGCCAGACAGTCATTGACGGCGTCTTTCGCGAGGCAGAGCGCTGGATCAAGTGCAAGCGGATAACGCCGACCGGCGCGATATTCAGCCGGGACTTCGAGCCGCGTATCCGGATGACGGATGCGCAGATAGAAAGAGAAGTGTACGAGCTATGATAGGATATCAAGAACATGAGTATAGCGGTACCCAGAATATGCGTACAGGGAGTGCGGCCGTACACATGATCCGGGTGCAGGCCGAGCAGATCCGGCGGATGACCGTGGACGAATATATCAGAGAAAAGACAGGGAGTGGTGCGGATGGACTACATCGAAGAGAAGATGGTAAGTGAGAATAACAAGAAAAAAGAATACCTGCGGAGTTATCGGTATCATGTTCGTAGGATATACCGGATTAATGCGGAGATCGCAGAGTTACGGGAAATGAAGCTGCATCCGTCTATGAAACCGGATGACGGTATGCCGCATGGCAGTGGAGGACAGGGAGATCTTTCCGGATATGCAGCTGAGTTGGACGAGATGATTAACGAGCTGATTAAGGAACGGCATCTGAGAATCAAGACTTATCAAGCAATTGTGCGTCAAATCAAACGTATGAAGAGCCGGAATGAATCGGACGTCCTGTTCTACAGGTACATAAAAGGACTGGATTGGTGGGAGATTGCGGAGAAGATGAAGTTTTCAGAAAGGCAAATATACCGGATACACGGGAATGCATTGGCGCATTTTGAACTTCCGAAAGATGTCAGTGAATGTCAGTAATATCTGTGGTAATATGGTATCATCGAAAGAAAGAACAAAAGGAGCACCTTACCGGAAGGCGAGGTGCTTTTTATTGCCTCGTGTCGATTATTGTCATATAATGAAATAAAAAAGATTGAGGTGATGAGAATATATGAGCGATATAGACGTATCCAGAATACTGGATTGGATAAATGAAGTTATTGGACCGATTAATTTTTTATATACATCCATACTGGCAATAGTAACAATGAAATTAGATAGGAAATCGAAAGCATTAAAACTTGTATGTAAAATAAATGAAAAAAATAAAACAACTGAAGACGAGCATATTTTTGGAGAAAATGGTGTTCCAATACCAGTTATTGTGCAGAATAATTCAGATAGTGTTTTTCAAAAAGTGTTTATTATAATTGTTGGAGATGAGCGGGAAAAGCATATAAAAATGGGAGGAAGGCTATTAAATAGTTTAAGTATCCCGTTACAAGAAGGGCATTTCGGGTATATAGAAAATCTTTTGAATCGGGAAGAAATTTTAATACCCTCACATGGTCATGGAATGCATAGACGGTTAGGAGTAGTGGCAATTTACGAGGATGAAAGAGGAAAAGAATGGGCAAGAGATTCAGATGGGAAACTATATAGAACAAAAGGGATCGAAGACAAGCTTATAAAACTTGGTTTGCCATTGCCAGATTATAAATCGCACGTTGCATATCGCCATTAGTGAAAAGTGAAGATGCTTAATTACTTGAAAAGTATGCTTTTCTTATGCGGGCATATCATCAACGGCAGATGTGCAGGGTCGCACCCTGTGTCCCGGTTCGACTCCGGGTGCCTGTGTTTACAGAAAATAATAAGCCAGAATTGAAGGTGGTGAAGTGGCGGGCTATGAAAACATAAAGGACCATGGATTTGACAAACGAACCGCGGGCGAACGGCGGGAGCTTGCAATAAAAGCTGGTAAGGCCAGTGGCGCGGCGCGACGCCGGAAGGCGGACTTCCGGAAGACGCTGAACATGCTGTTGACTGCGGAAATAGAGAGTGAAGAGTGGAAGCCGGTTCTGGAGGCGCTCGGTGTTGAGTGTACTCTGGAATCGGCCTTAAATATGGCCATGATCAGAGAGGGCCTGGCTGGCAACGTGAAAGCATATGAGGCTATTGCGAAGTATGTAGGACAGAGCAGACAGACTGATGCGGATGATGAGGAGCAGAAGATCCGAACAGAGCGCGCAAAGCGTGCACGGGATCAGGAAGTTGGAGATAGCAGTGATCAGGACGAGAACATACAGAGTTTCTTGAAGGCCATGAGGCCAACGCAGGAAGATCTGGACGAGCTGTTTGCAGATCTGAAAAAGGAGGGAGTGGACGATGCCGAAGAAGCAGAAGAGACCGGCGAGGTTTAAGTTTGCACCCTTCTCAGCGCAGCAGAGACGCCTGATGCACTGGTGGAGGCCGGGGTTGACGTCCGCAAATAATGATTATGTTATTGCGGATGGGGCAATCCGATCAGGAAAGACGATCGCCTGCATTATTGGTTTCCTGACATGGTCTCAGGAGATGTTTGAAGGGCAGTCCTTCATCCTTGCGGGCAAGACGATGGGCGCTCTGAAGAAGAATGTGGTCCGGCCTATGCTTCAGATTTTGGAGGCCTGGAGATGGCCATATATATACATCCGTTCCGGGACGGATGCCAGGGTAGAGATTGGGAGCAACTCTTATTATCTCTATGGAGCAAACACAGAGGCGTCACAGGACGCTCTCCAGGGACTGACAGCAGCCGGAGCTTATCTTGATGAAGCGGCGCTGTTCCCACAGTCGTTTATAGATCAGGCAATCGGGCGCTGTTCGGTAGATGGGTGGAAGATTTGGATGAACTGTAATCCAGAAGGACCGCATCATTATATCCGGGAAGAATTTCTTCTGCCGGAGAAGCAGAGGACAAAGCGTGTATATCATCTCCACTTTATGATGACTGACAACCTCTCATTGTCTAAGGCGCGCCGGGAAGCATATGAGCGATCCTGGTCACACGGAAGCGTGTTTTATAAGCGCTTTGTCCTGGGATTGTGGGTGGCGGCTGATGGACTGATCTACCAACAGTTTGCGGATCATGTGAATGATTATCTCGTTACGGATGAGTGGCTTGATGATAACGAGATCATATATGCAACGATCGGAGTCGATTTTGGGGGCACGAAATCGGCTCATTCTTTTACCCTTACAGGATTTACAAGGGGATATAAACAGGTTGTTGTTTTGGATGAGTACTACTGTAAAAAGCGGCTGAATCCGAAGCAGTTACAGGATGATTTCGTGGACTTTGTAAGGCGTGCAAGGCTGAAATACAAGGTATATGAAGCGTATTGCGACAGCGCTGAGCAAACACTGATCTCGGGACTGGAGATGGCATGTGCGCAGGCTCATGTAAGCATAGATATCAAGAATGCTATCAAGGGTCCGATTAATGACCGGATATCCTTCTACAATAGCCTGATCGCGCAAGGCAGGTGGAAGATCATGAAACACTGTACGCACATCATTGAGGCATTCGAGCAGGCGGTATATGACGAGAAGAAAAAGAACATGGATGTCCGGCTGGATGATGGCTTGATGAATGTGGACAGCTTGGACAGCACGGAATACAGCACGGAGAGCGTGCAGGATGATATTTTATATATTGCAGCGTAGGAGTGATTGAATATGAGCAATACAATACGGCAGTATCTCCTTGATAAGAAATACGATACAGTGTCAGATGAGACATACAGCCATATTGACAAATGGCTCGACTGGTATCAGGGAGATGTGGAGAACTTCCACACATACAAGGTCTATAATGGTATGACCACAACGAAGCAGAAGAGATACCGCTTGAACATGGCGAAAAAGGTCTGCGAGGACTGGGCAAATCTGCTACTGAACGAGAAAGTTTCCATCAATGCGGGGGACTATGAGAAGAGGCTCAATGATATCTTACAGGCAAACAACTTTAAAGTCCGAGCCAACCAGCTCGTCGAGATTGCATTCGCACTCGGGACAGGAGCCCTGGTCGAATATCGGGGAGCTGATGGCAACCCTGTCATAGATTATATCCGTGCTGATATGATCTACCCGCTGTCCTGGGACAATGGGGATGTGACGGAGTGTGCGTTTGGCAGCAATCGTGTTGTTGATGGCAAGGAGGTCATATATCTTCAGATCCACAGGAAAGGACGGATAAATCCAGAAGACGAAGAAAGCGCAAATAGAGAAGCCCCTGATCTGTATTACATCGAGAATAAGTATATTGATGCGGAATCCGGCAAGGAGTTGGACACGCCAGACAGTGTGTTTCCTTTAATAGACACTGGATATGACAGACCGCTTTTCCAGATTATCACGCCGAATATCTGCAATAATATCGATCTTGATAGCCCGCTCGGCATTTCGGTATATGCGAACAGCATCAGCCAGTTGAAGGGCTGTGATTTGGTATATGACAGTTACATGAATGAGTATGTACTCGGACGGAAGAGGATTCTTGTCCCGCTGTCACAGGCAAAGCGACAGATGCAGGAGGACGGTGTTTCCACTCCGGTATTTGATCCGAACGATACAGTTTATTACATGCTGCCTGATGACCGCAACAGTTCTCAGAGCCTGACAGAGGTTGATATGACGATCCGGGCATCGGATCATGAGCTTGGGATTCAGCGCTGCCTTGACATCCTGAGTCTTAAGGCGGGCATGGGATCTGGACGATATAAGTTTGAGAGCGGTGGAGTCAAAACTGCCACGGAGGTGATCTCTGATAAATCGGATCTGTATCAGAACCGCCAGAAGAATGCAATCATAATCGAGGCGGCTCTGATCAGTATGGCTCAGGCGGTGGCTTTTCTCGATGATGGCAGGACAGATCTGGATGTTACGATTGACTTCGACGACAGCATCATCGAGGATACAAATACCACTATCGACCGGAATATTAAACTAGTCCAGGCGGGGCTCAGATCGAAGCTAAAGGCGATCATGGAGATTGATAAGTGCACAGAGACAGAGGCGAAGAAAGAGCTTGCCCGGATCAAGGAAGACGGGCAGATAACCGGTCAGGATATCGACTGGACACAGACAGACGACGGCACCGATGAGGAAGCGGATCAGGACGATACCGGTCAGGAAGAGGAACAGGAGGGGGATGAGGTAGAGGATGGATCTACTGGAGAACCAACAGCTCGCGGAGGCAGTGGACAGTAGTTATATAGACCTCGAAGCAATGCTCATGCAGAATATCGTCCGCCATATCCGTGATTACGGGCAGGCGATTGATTCTGATAAGTGGCTCCTTCAAAAGCTTGCAGAGATCGGGAAGCTGAACAAGGAGAACATGAAACTGATCTCACAGATGGCGGGTGTCAGCCAGACGTCTGCGGAGCGTATGCTCCGGGCGGCGATGGACGATGCTATCAGCGCGACAGAGCCGGGCTTCCGCTATCTTGTACAGCAGGGGCTTGCGGATGATGCCGTGGATGCCGGGAAGAGCAAGACGGTCAAGCAGGTAATGAAGTCCCTGAATGGCCAGGCAAAAGATACTTTGAACGTGTGCAATACAACGATGCTCTATAAGGCGAGGGATGCATTCATGGATCTGGTCAATTCGATCGCCCGTAATGCCGGAGAAATTGCAGAGAAGCAGAGCTTCCTGGACACGCTTGGAAAGCATGCCACGGCAGCAACGATCGGCGCAGAGTCCAGACAGCAGGCTGTGAGGAAATGCATCCAGGAGTTCAATGAGAAAGGGATTCCGGCATTTGTGGATAAAGCAGGACGCGAATGGACACCGGAAGCATATGTCAATATGGCGATGCGGAATACAGCCCGACAGACTGCTGAGGAAGTCCAGACCGCGCGATGTAAGGACTTCGGTGTGAACCTGATCTCGATAGACAGCCACTCCGGGGCGCGCCCTAAATGCGCAAAGGACCAGGGGAAGATATTTGACCTGAATAACGGCAGCGGATACACAGAAGACCTGAAAGGGAAAAGGATAAAATATTATCCCTGGAAGGATTCCAGCTACGGGGAGCCGGATGGGATACTAGGCATCAACTGCGGTCATCACAAATGGCCGTTTATCCCAGGTGTAAATATACATCGGTATTTCCAGACAGATGATCTGGATGCGAACAATAAGCTCTGCAAAGAGACTCAGGTACAGCGGGCATTGGAGCGTGATGTGCGGAAGCAGAAGCGCAAGTGCATGCTGTTTGATGAGATTGGAGATGAGGATGCGTTCAGGGATGCGGCTGTGGATCTGAAGGAAAAGGAAGTGGCTTTAAAAGCCTACGTTGACAGCAAAGACCATCTCCATCGCAGGAAAGACCGGGAACAGGTTATTGGATTTGATAAACGTATATCAGCCAATGCAGTGGCGGCAAAGAAATACGTTGATAAGTATGGAGCCGTTCGGTATAATGAAGACGGGACAGTAGTTGTAACAGACAACTGGAAGAATAGAGGGCATGTGTCTATTCCTAAAGAGTACCGAGAAAATGCGATTATTGAACTCAAAGAAGTGAAAGGCGGACATGAACAAATCAATCGTGTTTTTTATGACTCTGAAGGGAAAATGTACCGACAGACGCATTCCGGACATCATGCAAACCCTAAGCAGCACCAATATGGGGAAAATGGTGAACATGCGCACGATATTGAATGGGAAGATGGAAAGATTGTTAATCGTACAACCAGAGAGTTGACAGATGCCGAGAGAAGAGAGAGTGGTGATATCTTATGAAGCCGAAAAATTTAAAAGAGCTGATCTTATCATTAACGCAGGATGTGGTATTTGAGTATGATGGGGCTGTAGGCTGCATTAATCCTTGGAATGAGGCAAAGATAGAGGTCGGATATGACGATAATACGAAAACGTACGATAATATTGATGATGTAATGAACGATCCCTTTTATCACGGGAAGTCATTACAGGAAATTTCGGATCAGTTAAACATTGATTAATGCCGTTGGTCGAATATGATCAGCGGTATTTTTATACCTTTTTGAAGGGAGTGATGCTATTTGATTGTAGTAAACATTACACAGACTGGTCTAACGGTAGATGGCCATGCGGGATACGCAGAAACCGGGAATGATATCATATGCGCTGCGGTGTCGGCTCTTGCGCAGGGGCTGATCCATTCGCTTGACGCCCTGACGGACAACAGAATCTCCTATCGGGTCATGGACGGGCATATTGATATAAAGTATGAGAATCTTTCAGAACAGGGGAAGCTGCTGATTGATTCTTTTTTTATTGCCGTGAGTGACACACAGATGACTTACGGGGATCAGTACGTAAAAATCAATGCGGCGCCGGACGGGCGTAAAACGGAATAATGGAGGGATTACTTATGAAGTACATGAACATGAAAGAGAAATTCTGGGCAATGAATTTACAGCTTTTTGCTGGAGATGGCGGTGATGGGACCGACGAATCTGAAGGAGAAGACGGTTCTGACGGGGAAGATGATGACCCTGATGCCGATCCTGAGGGAGATGACCAGGATGAAAAGAAATTTACGCAGAAGGATGTGGACGATGCTGTGAAGAAGCGTCTTGCCAGGGAAAAAAGAAAATGGCAGCGTGAGCAGCAGAAGAAAGCATCTGGAAGCGGGACCGACGGCAGGGAGGGAGCCGGAGATGATGGCGAGGAAAAGGACAATGAAAAGTTGAAAGCGGCAGAGAGCCGCGCAATTAAAGCGGAGACCAGGGCGGCTTGCTTTGAAGCGGGAGTGGATAAGGATGCAATTGACGATGTAACAGCCCTTGCACACGCGTATATGGAAGCGGACGAAGATCTGGATCTGGAAGATGCCATCGAAAAAGTAGTAAAGAAATACCCGCATTTTAAAAATAAAGCGGGCGCATCGGATGACGATGTGGATGATTCGAAAGGAAAGTCCTGGGGTGAAAGACAGAAGGGTGCCGGAAAACGGCTGACAGGCGTGGAAGCGGCCTTTCTAAAAAAGAACCCCGGACTGAAGTATTAAGGAGGTACAGAACAGAATGAAATTTAAAAGAGTGTTAATGTTTTTACAATTATTTGCACATGAACACCAGGAGCGGTGGTCTAAGATGGTGCTTGCGAAGCTCCGGCAGGAACTTGTGCTCAAAGACGGCGTTGTATTTAACAACGATTATGAAGGCTCACCTGCGGCCGGGGTGGTAAAAATTCCGCAGCGGGACGAAGAGGTGGTTGTAAGTGATTACGATAAGGCAAATGGTATCACGGGGACTCATGGATCCACAGCCTATGTGAACATGCCGATCACAAAAGATAAGGCTGTAAATGAAATCATCGACGGCTATGATGCCAAGGCGGTGCCGGATAACCTTGTTGCGGATCGGCTTGATTCCGCAGCTTACAGCATGGCGAAACAGATCGATACAGATGGCGGGACAACTCTTCTTGCTGCGGCGACAGTAGACAACGAGGCTCAGCTGACGAAGGACAATATCTACAGTGTGATCGTGGATCTCCGTACCAGGATGAATAAGGCAAATATTCCGAACGACGGAAAGCGTTATCTTCTGGCGCTTCCGGACGCGATGGCGTTGATCCTCAAGTCTCCGGAGTTCATTTCCGCGTCCAGCCTGGGAGATGAGGTGAAGCAGTCCGGAGCCATTGGTAAGATTGCAGGCTTCCTTGTGATCGAATGGAACGACACGACGGCAAACCTTCAGTTGCTGGCCGGGCATCCGAGATTTGCTACGCGTGCAATGGACTTTGCAGTGGATATCCACCTCCAGGATCTCTCTGGATCTGGAAAGTATATCGGGGCTTCCGCAGTGCAGGGCAGAAAAGTCTATGACCACAAGGTGCTTCGTTCTGTTGCAATCCGCGCAGTGTTCTCCCCAGGATCTCTTACCCTTCAGGCGGCACAGGGAGCAGCAGCCGGAACAACCAAGCTGACTGTAGCAGCTGGAAATTCTGGCACGACCTATGCGTATAAGAAGAATCCTGCATCCCGCGCAGTGTACGGAGAAACGAATACAGCTTATGCGGGAACGACTCTGACCAGCGGAACTACTGAAATACAGGTTGCAGAAGGCGATATTATCGAAGTCGTAAATCTGGTGACCAACAAAGTACAGAACGCTGGATACTACACTGTGAAAGCAGGAGACATTAAGCCGTCTGCGTAAGGAGGTCTCGGAATGTCTTATGTAGATGAAGCGTATTACAACGATACATTTTATGGGGAGCCGGTGGATTCTGCCGACTTCCCAGTTCTCTGTGAGCGCGCCGGGGAGCTGATCGAGGAGTTGACCCTGCACCGGCTGACTCCCGTGACGTTTCTTGCTATGCCTGAGACCGTGCAAGAGCTTGTGAGGAAGGCTGTGTGTGCTCAGATCGAATATCTTGATGCAAACGGCGGCGCGGATCTGGATAACGAGGCGGGCATCCAGGGTGCAACTCTGGGAAAGTTCAGCTATTCCGGGAGTGCCGGAGTAAATGGGGGCACAGAACAGTCCCGGTTCTCCCCGCGGGCTGAACGGATCCTCTGGCCGACTGGTCTGACATACAGAGGAGGGCGGTGCTGATATGAGACCGATACCGAAAAGCCTGTTGATCCATACAGTGACCCTGCATAAAAAGATCAATAAGGACAAGTGGGGGAAGGGCGAACTGGATCAGGGTATGGAGCTGACTTATGTCAGGATGGAGCCGTCTGGGAAGATTGTTCGTGACAAGAACAATGCAGAGATCCAGCTCGCCGCCACGCTCTTTTACGACTGCAAGAACAGTGATCCGCGAGGTGTAAAGTTTGAGACCGATGATCTCATCGAGTTTAACGGCGTGATACACCGGGTAGAAGTTGTTGAGCCTCTGTATGACAATAAGCGGCTGCATCACTATGAACTGGGGTTGGTGAAAGGTGGCTAAGATCAGTACAAGGGTAACGTTTGACAAGAAGAGAGCGACGGCGTTGGTTAAGGCGGCGTCAAACAATGCACTGACGGTGATGGGAATGCAGGCGATAGATGATACGGGCAAATATGTCCCCGTCAGTTCAAATTCGGAACATCCTCTAAAGGACAGCGGTATCTCATCCAGTGACCGCAGGGCTGTGGATGGGAAATTTTCTATGCGCTGGTCAACTCCTTATGCACAGTATCTCTGGCATGGGGATGTGATGTATGGAAATCCCACGAATCGGACATATGGTCCGAAAAAGATATCATTTACGAGCGCGCTTGCCCGGGAAGAATGGGCGAAGTACGCACATGAAGTATACGGCGCTGAATGGCGGCAGGTCTACCAGGCGGCGCTGAGAAAGGAGATGAGGAGCGGATGACGCCACAGACAGAGCTGTTGGAGCTAATCGTGAAGACAGCAGAAGAAAACTGTGATCTGGATACCCCTATATCCCTGGAGGAGCTTCCGGCTGAGGGCGGGCTGTACGAGGAACTCGGGGAAGGATTCGGGAATGCGACATATTACGATAAGAGTACGGAAAAGACACTCCCGGTGCTCTTCCTGTGCCGACATGCAGATCAGAAGCGCGGCCTCGAAGAACTCTGCGATATCTGCAACTATCTCCAGAGGCTGAAACAGTATCCGCAGGGGGAGACATTTTCCTGGCTGGATGCAGAGATCGCAAAAGAACCAAACAAAATAGGGCGGGATGAGGATGGAGTGTGGCACTTCTCCTGTATCCTGAACTGCAAGATTTATTATTGAGAAAGGGTGATAACATGAAAAAACTGAATCTGCAATTATTCGCAGAACCCGCGCTTCCGAAAAATCCGATCACGCCGGAGATCAACTATGAGACAGAAGCGTTTATTAACACAACCCCGGAAACGGAAGACTCACCGAAGTGGGACAGCCTTGCAAACCTGACCACGAATATGGCGCAGGCTCTGAATGAAGTGCTTCAGCAGCTTACTTATTATGCAGACAAGGGCTGGGGTTCCACTGAGGTGACAGGAGCGCAGCTGACTCTGACACTTACCGGATCGGTTAAGCCGGGGGATGCGGCATGCGACTATATTTTGAGTGACGAAGTGATGTTTGGACTCGGCGCAGCAAGAAAGACGCATCTGAAGCTTCAGAAAGGCACAAAGGTCATTATCTGGCCCGTCACACTGGCAAATATTACGCCGGCTTATGGAGACGCGAACACGATCAATGCGCTGACGGTGACGATTCACGGCAACGGGAGACCGTCGATTGGAACAACAACTG
The DNA here is from genome assembly GCA_944376685.1 of uncultured Mediterraneibacter sp. Taxonomy (GTDB): domain Bacteria; phylum Bacillota; class Clostridia; order Lachnospirales; family Lachnospiraceae; genus Mediterraneibacter. The sequence goes on from CALWDN010000006.1 coordinate 20,625, forward strand.
GTTAAATGGGGGGGCTTCGAGCCCCCTTAAATTATGCAGGAGGTAGGAAATGGCATATCAGGCAAAAAGACATAAGAGATTCCAGGAAGATTTTGAGCTTGTGGATGGGGATGGAAATGTAGTCCATACACTGAATGTATCTCTTGATGCTGATGACATGGTAGTAAAGATCAATCGGAAATATACTGCATTGACAAAGGCACTGGCTGAGACAACAGAGATAAAGAGGAATACGCAGGACCCGGACAAGGTTCAGGGATGCGTTGAAACTCTGGGAAGGGCTGTCGTTGATCTCCTCGAGGCTGTGTTTGGAGAAGAGGATGCGAAGACGGTCATTGAATTCTATGAGGGCAGATATATCGAGATGTCCCAGGAAGTTCTGCCGTTCATCACCGGGTGCGTGATCCCGAGGCTTACGGAGATGCGTAATGACAATAAAAAGGCTGTCCTGAACGGATATAACCGTAAAACAAGGAGGAGGCTGTTCCGCTGATGGGAGTTCTGACGGAGATACAGAATAATCATATCATGACGGCTCGGGGGAAGATTGTTGTGAATCCCGCGTTTGATACTGTTCTCGAGATACAGAAATTATATCTCGAGGATTCGCTGACCGATTACGAGAAGGCGGAGCAGGCTCTCCGCATGCTTGTCAGGAACAAGTGGAATCTGAGGCTCTATACTCCGCCCGAGAAGGTGAAGCTCTTAGAGGAAATCGGGAAACAGTACATTGAAACAAAAAAGCGTCCGCAACTCAAAAAGAATCCCCTGCCTGTCTTAGATTTTGAGGAAGACGGGGACTACATCTATGCGTCTTTCATGCAGGACTACCGCATTGACTTGATAGATGAACAGGGTCGACTTCCCTGGAAGAAATTTTTGTATCTTTTTAACGGGTTGTCATCTGATACCAAGATCAAGCAGGTGATGCAGATCAGAAGCATGGATGTGCCAAGGTATAACGGAAAGAATGCGAAACAGATCCAGCAGATCAATGAGCTTAAATCGCATTATGCGCTCCCGGTCAGAGGCGGGGGCGGTCAGGCGGGGCTTGATCTGCTCTTCAGGACGCTTGAAGGGATGGCGAAACAGTGAAGGCAGACGGAACATGGATTAAAAAAGTAAAGTGTCCGCATTGCGGACATGATCAGAATATTTTTTACGAAAAGGGAGTCAAATGCAGCGGGCTCTTTTTTAAGTGCAAAAACAAGGGCTGCAAAAAAGAATTTGAAATAAGACTATAACAGCCATTTGTGCCACTGTGCCGGCGATTGTATAAAGGCAGGTGAGCATGAGTGTCTAAAAAAGGTGAAGTAACATATGAAGTCCGGGCAGATGACAGTAAGGTAGAGTCTGACCTTGCGGAAGCGAATAAGAAGGTTGAGCAGTCAGCGAAGAAAGCGGCTAAAAAATCAGAAGACGCTGAGAAAGATTCGGCGAAAGTAAAGAAGTCCGTAAAAGAAGATGTTACAAAACATCACGAGCAGGAAAATGAGAAGCAGGAGGAGAGCGATAAGGACTCCTATAAGAAAAGGGAAGAGTCTGCGAAGGGGCATGGATCTATCCTGAAAAGTATCGCAAGCGGGACAGCAACTGCGATCGGAGCAGGAATGCTGGCGGCAGGAACTGCGATAGCCGGTGTCGGGATCATGGTGGTGAACAGTGCAAACGACATGGATAAAGCTATGAATCAGTATCTTGCCAGTACCGGAAAGGGCGTAGAGGAGACAGAGCGCTATAAAAAAGTGATGGAGGACATCTACACTAATAACTATGGCGATTCTTTTGAGGACATCGGGCAGGCAATGGCTGATGTCACAAAAAATCTCGGTGACCTTGATGATGCTGCTCTTCAAGAAGTAACCGAATCTGCATTCGCTCTCCGGGATACATTCGGATACGAAATCCCGGAGTCTACCCGAGCTGCAAAGGCGATGGTGGATAACTTCGGGATCTCCGGGGAACAGGCGATGAACTTGATCGCAGCGGGGGCGCAGAATGGTCTCGACTATTCCGGGGAGCTGATAGACAGCATCTCAGAGTATTCAGTTCAGTTTGCAAAGGTCGGCCTTGACGCTGATGATATGTTCAAGATCTTCCAAAAGGGCGCGGAATCTGGGGCTTTCAACCTTGATAAGGTGGGCGATGCTGTCAAAGAGATGGCGATCCGTGTCGTAGACGGATCAGAAACTACAGCCCAGGGATTCGCCGCTATTGGATTGGATGCAGATGAAATGGCCGCCAAGTTTGCAGCGGGCGGTGACAGCGCCAAGGAGGCATTTGATCAGACAATCAATGCTCTGGCTGCAATGGAAGATCCACTTGCGCAAAACCAGGCAGGCGTCGCCCTGTTCGGGACCATGTGGGAGGACCTCGGCCCGGAAGCGGTTACGGCTCTTGCGGCGATCGAGGACGGGGCATATGATACAGCCGGCGCCATGGCGTCGATCAAAGATATCAAATACGATGATATTGGATCTGTATTTGAAGGGTTAAAGCGAAGCCTGGAAGTGTTGGTTGTACCGCTTGGCGAACAGCTGATACCGCTTCTTGCCGAACTGATAGACGGGATTCTCCCGCTTCTCGAAGAAGCGCTCCCGCCTATTGTCGATGTTATTTCTGATGTTATAGGTGCGATCGGCCCGGCCATTGAAGAAGTTTTGCCTGTGTTGATGGAATCATTGTCCGAGATCGGTGAGCCTCTGATGCAGATCGCGCAGGAAATCTTTCCAATTTTTCTTGATGCGATTAATGAGATCCTTCCGCTGATTGCTTCCCTGGCGGCTGAAGTTCTCCCTGTAATAGCAGAGATCCTCGGCATGTTGCTTCCGCCACTGTCAGAAATAATAAGCACACTGCTTCCGCCACTGATAGAGCTGGTGTCGGCATTGATGCCGATTATCGAAGCAGTGTTGAGTGTTCTGCAGCCGATACTGGATCTTTTTGTAAGCTTGCTGCAGCCTATAGCAAATTTGATAAGCATGGCGATAACGCCGCTTATCAATACGCTTACTCCGCTTATAGAACTTATCGCATCCGCGCTGATTCCGGTAATACAACTTCTGTCTGAAATATTCTCATCCGTGTTTCAGGGAATATTATCGACGGTGACGAGCATTATCGGGAACGTAACTAATATCCTGCGGAATATCATCGATTTCGTGAAAAATGTATTTACTGGAAATTGGAAGGGCGCATGGCAGAATATTGTTGATATATTTAAAAACTTGGTGTCCGGGATCGCATCTATATTCAAGGCGCCATTGAATTTTATAATCGACGGAATCAACGGTTTTATTGATGGCATCAATGGCATACAGATACCGGACTGGGTGCCCGGAGTAGGGGGAAAAGGTTTCCATCTGTCGCATATCCCACGATTAAAAGTTGGTATGGATTATGTGCCGTCTGATTTTTATCCAGCCTTCCTGGATGAAGGAGAATGGGTGCTTACAAAAGGAGAGGCGGATTTTCTCAGGTCAATCGGAGGATTGGAAGGTGTGGCCGATCTGGCAGGATCGGGATCTTCGGAATCGATAAATGTGACAGTGCAGGGATACGCCGATATAGATTATAAAAAGCTCGGAAATTCTGTTGCAGATGCCCTTCTCAGGGCTGGAGTAGGATTCAAGTGCGATGAGCGTGTGTTCGCAAGACTGATAAAGGATTTGATGGATTATGTATGATATCTATTATGTTGGAAATCAGAATAGTGAAAAAATCGATTTCTGCAAGTGGCCGTATATGGTGACTGGCGGAGATCTGTTTAACGGTGATTATGATGAGGTTGAAGAGAATGACCATGTGCAGGAATTTGAGCGCAAAATTACAGACAAATCAATCACTATAGAGATTAGAGCAGTGGGAAATGAATTCCGAAAAGCTGTAGATTATCTGGAAGACGTTGCAGAAAAAGATATTATAAATGCTACTCCCGGCCGTCTGTATGTTGGGGACAGCTATATGAAATGCTGGATTACAGGGACAAGCAAAGATCGATGGGTGAGTGATCTCGATAGCATCAGTAATAGCCTTACTATACGCAGTGATTATCCGTATTGGATATCGGAACAGTCCTATACTTTCCTGAAACAATCGCAAAGCGGATATATTTCTCCGTGGCTTGAATTCCCATACGATCATCCGTATGAGTATTCAAAAGTTCGGAACATCCAGTATATTCAAAATACCAATTATACAGCGAGCGGGTTTAGGATGATTATTTACGGTCCATGCATTAATCCACTCATCCGTATTGCAGGGCATGTATACGAACTGCAGACGACGCTGTATGACGGAGAGTATGCCATTATAGATTCGAGCACACGATATTCGAAAGACAGGAAGATTGTAAAAATAAAAATGGACGGATCCCAGGAGGATATATTTAATAGCAGAAATAAATCAAGTGATATCTGGCAGAAGATACCCGCCGGGAGAAGCATTGTGTCGTGGAATGGATCATTTGGTTTCGATATCGTTCTTTTTAATGAAAGGGGGCAGCCGAGATGGACTTCGTTGTAACGGATGTGTACGGATGTGACAAGGGATATATCGAGCACTGCGGGGCAGAATTTAACATTGGGCAGGATAATGATTTTGAGATCAAAATTCAGAGCAACCTGTTCAAAGATGACCGGCATAAGAAAAATTGCAGAGTATATGCAGAAGGAACTGAGTATGGCGGACTGATCCGGAATATTAATCCAGTGACGGGAGATAAGATTGTGAAGCTCAAAGGCCCGACATGGCGTGGAATATTGAATCAGCGGGCGATTAATCCTGGCAGTAATGCGTATATAACGCTTTCCGGGGAAGCGAATGCCGTCCTTGCACAGTACATAGTAAGCCTCGGGTTGTCAGAGATATTTGAAGTGTCAACATTGAACAGCGGCATTATGCTTAATTATCAAGTCCCTCTTCAGAGCATGTTGCTGGATGCATTTACTGCAGCGTTGGAGAAGCAGAATGCACGTCTTGAAATCAAATACAGATTGGGTGATGCAAATGAGAAGGGGTATGTGGCACTTGAAGCGAAGCCGGTTGAGGACCGATCAGAAGAAATTGAGATTAGCGAGGATGGAAGCGTGAATCTCGACATAATGGATAATCAGAATGGTGTAAATCATCTGATCTGTTATGGGAAAGGAGAGGGTTTATCAAGGCAGAGGGTTGATTTGTATGCCTGGCCTGATGGCAGCATTCAAAAGACTCAATACTATACCGGCATCGACCTGATAGAACAGTATTATGAAAATACAAACGCGGAAAGTGTTGCGGAGCTGGAAGAAGATGCAAGGGATAAATTCCCTGATCTTATGAATTGTAAGCAGCTAAAGATATCTGTGTCGGATATGGATCTAGAACTTGGCGATATAGTGGGTGGCCGGGAACGGATTACAGGAATTTATATGGCGTCACCGGTTGTACGGAAGATTGTGAGTGTAACGGGAAAAGGCAGGGTGAGCATTGATTATAAATTGAAAGGAGAGGAATAGAGATGGCGAATGAATTTGTGGATGCAACGCTCATGGATGGATTTGCGGATGGGCCACACATAACAGAAGTTCAGACAGGATTAGCGAATCAGGGACTATACGGCCCGGAAGATTATGTACTTGAAAGCGGACGAAAAGCTGAGGCTCAGGTATTAACAAATAACAGTATAAGGATTTTTGATGCTGTATTTGTCATTCAGGGAAGGAGAGATGTAATAGCGGCGAACAATTATGCGGATGTATCTATCGATAACGGTGCGCAGGGAATGAACCGTAACGATATAATAGTGCGAAGATATGTAAAAGATGAATCGACTGAAATCGAGCATACGGAGTATGCGGTAATAAAAGGAACAGCAGTTTCAGGCGAAGCCTCCGATCCGGATGTGACAGTAGGAGATATCCGGAGCGGGGCAACGTTGCATGAAATGAAACTTTACCGTGTAAAGCTGCAGGGATTGAATATAGTTGCAGTTGAACCGCTGTTTAAAGTTCTGCTTAACATGTCTACGATAAATGATTCTTTATCTGAGTTAAATGGCAAATTATCAATTGAATCTGATTCCGGGCATTGCATAAAATTTCCAGACGGAATGATGATTCAGTGGGGAATGGGGTCTACCTCCAATTACAACGCATATCGGGAGGTGTCTTTATACGAGCCGTTTGTGGACACTACATATTCTGTATCAATTGAATTCCTCAGAAACGGTAACACAGTTGATAAATATTTGATTGGCGATGCCGGCGGAAATGATACCAGGCGTGTTAATGGCTTTGATTTGTACCTCAGAAGATCAACAGGAACTCAATATGCTGTCGTATTCTCATATATTGCCATTGGTCGCTGGAAATGATTATTATATCCATCGCCCTTTTAGAACAAATCCAACGTTCATGTAGTCCACTTCTCCTGGATCCGCATCAGCCGATAAATAATAACTAAGGGTTTTACCTTGTATGTTATTTGGCGAAAACAAATAAATTCCAGAGGATGCAACACTACCTGTACAAATCCATTTGTCATCAGCAAGTGTTAATTCATCTGGCAGAGTTACTGTAAGAAGCGAATAATATCGCCCGGCAGAGGTGGAATAGGAAAAACGAACTTTGGAAGAATCTGCTCGCCCTGACAGTTCAAAGGTTCCGTCTTTGTACCGTTTTAAAATGTATGTTCTGGTAGCAAGCCCAAGATCTCCAGTAGTTAAGAGATATGAATTGCCAATTAAGTAAGACAAAGAATCATTTATCGTATAGATTCAAGAAAGGAGAAAAACCATGAAAATTATTTTTAACGATGCCACCGAGCAGGCGGTCCAGCAGGTCACCGCATCCGGTGATCACCTCCAGATCCTGTCTCTCGAAGATCCGGCCACACTCCGGGCGTATTTTGAGGACTCGATCAAGACCAGAAAGATCACGGTCCAGGAGCGCGGCCAGACCATCGAGGAGTACGAAGGGTACACGGATCTGTACAGTATCGCCTGGACGCCAGGAGGGATCTACATCGTCACGATGTACAAGCCCGATCAGACCCCGGAGGTGCAGACGGAAAAGGCACAGGCGGCAATCCGGGTGGCAGAGCTGCAGGCGGCGGAGCTCCCAGACGCGCAGGCGCTGGAGGTCAAGGCGCTGTACAAAGACTGGGAGGATGATCCGGTTGGGTACGAATATGACACGAGCAACCCGGAAGATCGTCGCAGGAATTACAATGGGCGCTTGTGGAATCTGAACAAGGATCACGCAAAATCGGAGAACTGGTATCCAGGCGCTGATCCGACACTGTGGACGGAGATCGTGGAAGGACATGCGGGAACGATGGAAGATCCGATCCCGGTACCGGATAGCGTGACAACGTCCGGGTTTGAATACGAATATGGGAAGCATTACTCCGAAGGCGACGTCACGTATTTGTGCAAACGAGGCGGCATCCCGGATGAGCAGGCAGAGGCGATGTACGGGCAGAAGGTCACACTGTACTTCCCGCCGTCCGCACTGATCGGGCAGTATTTCAGCGTCGCAGAATAAGAACCGAAGCATAAAATATATGGAGGAATGGGCCAATGTACATAAGTATTGATACGATCATAAAAATCGGCGCCCTGATCGGGGCGCTGGGGGTAATTGGAGGACTACTGATCGCAGCATACAAATTCTATCTCAAGCCGGAAAAACTGGCAAAGAGGATGGAAAATCTGCGGAAGATGCATGAAGAGGATATCAGGAAAATCAATGAGGAGCAATGTCTGATCACGTACGGCCTCCTGGCTTGCCTGAAAGGGCTTCGGGAACAGGGATGTAATGGCCCGGTGACGGACGGCATTAATCGAATTGAGAAACATTTAAACAAACAGGCGCATGATATGGAGGAATGATTATGAATATGGAACTTTTAATGCAGTATATTACTTATGCACTGATCGCGATCGGCGCACTGGCCTTTTTGGTCAGCATCATTACACAGGTGATCAAGGAGATGCCCGGACTGAAGAATATCCAGACAAACGCTGTGGCGCTGGTGATTGCACTGATCCTGTGTCCCCTGGCGGTTGTGATACTGTGTATTTATTTACAGATAGCGATCATGTGGTATTACATCATCGCATCCGTGATCGCGGCATTTATCGTTTACTTGGTCGCTACTGGCGGCTGGGAGAAGGTCGCGGAGATGTGGGCGCGGACGAAATATAAGACAAAATAAATCAGGGGACGGGAAACCGTCCTCTTTTTTCGTTGCGACGTCGCAACAGAAAGGAGAATGGATGAGCGTATTAATCGGACATGCAAGTATAAGCGAAAAAGGGACCACTGAGGGGGAAAAGGGGGACAGCACCGGGAAAGAGGTTTGCACCAGGACCTGGTACAGTAAGCCATGGAGCTACATGGCCATCCACCCGGATGCGGACGTCCGGGAACGGCACGCCCGGGCCGTCGAGAAGGCCTGCGCGAATGACAATATCGGCTATGGCCAGCCTGACAGGAATACCTTGAACACCAGGGCGAAGGAAATGGAGTATGATCTATCAAAGATCAAAAGCAAATGCAACTGCGACTGCTCATCGCTGCAGAACGTGGCGGCAGTGGCGTCTGGCGCGCAGGGGGTAAACTACGGCAGTAATGGATGGACCACATCCACTATGCGCGCGGCCCTGGAAAAGGCAGGATACAAGATCATCACAGGCAAGACCTATCTGTCCAGCTCTGCTTATTGCGTCCGCGGGGCAATCTACGTTAAACCAGGGTCGCATACTGTATGTGGTCTGACCAACGGGTCTAAGGCCAGCCAAACACTTAGCAAGGCCGGCGCCGGCTTTTCCGGGGCATCCGGATCCGGGGCGTATTACCCTGCGTTCGACAGCGGATCGATCGTAGACGGATTGGTCGGAATCGGGGAGGATAGCAGCAAGGAGATGCGCGCGGCGATTGCGGCGGCAAACGGGATCAGCGGGTACACGGGTACATATGATCAGAACGTCAAGCTGTGCGATCTGGCCAGACAGGGCAAGCTGAAACGCCCAGGAGCATCATCCGGATCAACGCCGGCCGGCCCGGCCGAGGGTTCTGGATACCAGGTCGGCGATGTATACACGTTGCAGAGCAACATGAAGGTCCGGACAGGCCCGGGGACGGGATATCGGATGAAGAGCCACAGCGAGCTGACGGCAGACGGCCGGGAGCACGATAAGGACAAAAATGGCTGCCTGGATGCCGGCACAAGAGTGACCTGCATAGCAGTCGAGGCGTCCGGTGATCAGACATGGATCGAGTGTCCGTCCGGATGGATCTGCGCGAGGGATGGCGGTACGGTATACGTGGAATAATAATTACCCCGGAGCCATCACTCCGGGGTGGAATATTGTATCATCTCTTTGTAAAAATTGACGAAAAATCGTTGTGCAAATTGCCAGAAATAAAAATGTTTCTACACAACGTATTTGCGCGGTTTTTCAGAGCTGTCTTTGCCTACTGTGTTATCCCCAAATCCGCATACAAGGTCAAGTTCGATCCCTTCCTCATCAAAATATCCTTCTTCAATGGCAACGTACATCGGAGCATAGAATATTGAGTGTGCTACTTCGTTGAGTGTTACTTTCACTTTTTCATCTGAATTGTCGCTTTGCGGACTGTTTTCTTCAGATTGGGAAGCCCCTTTCTCTGTCTGCGCCGAGCATCCCGCGCACAGAGAAAGGATAAATACTGCGGCGGACAGATATGCCAGTATACGTTTTTTCATAAATCCTCCATTTTGCTCAGATTGCTGAAGTCTCTATTACTATATGTTGAGAAACGGAGGGATGTGCCCAATGAAAAAGGATGCCGCATAAAACGGCATCCCGTATATCAGGACCGAACAGTCCTTTCAGCTTAAAGATCAGTCGTCGTAATCCTCATCTGCATAATCATCTTCAAAAGCATCGTCATAGTCGTCTTCTTCATCATAGCCGCCGCGCGACGTGAGGGCGAGTATCAGGGATCCTACCGCCAGAACCGCACCTGCGACTGCTGCGATCAGGAGCTGCATATCATCTCCGCGCTGAAGGAAGGCAAATATACCGCCGCCCAGATAGAAGACCATAGGAAGCAGGAATGCGAAGACCGTATTTCTGCTCATCATGATGAAATAGAGCAGGGCGGAAACAAGCATGCAGAGTGCGATGATGATATACGTCATACCGGAAGAGATCGTGCTGCCTTCCGTTGTATCTGCAAGTCCTGTTACGAATCCTCTGTAGATCAGATATCCGAATGCGGCCAGGGAAATAATGCCAAGGATAATGCGCATCGGGCGGAATCTCGGATCATCATCGAAATATTCCTCATCATCATATTCCTCTGCCTTTGGCTCAGGTTTCTTTTTCGCTGATTTCCGGCTGACTGCTCCGGTCTCCAGCATGTCATTGTATCCTTTGCGTGCGGCATTTCCGCGTTTTTCCCGTACTTTCTCAGATGGGATATTGCTGTAGCGCTTTTCCTCAGCGTCAGTTCTTTCGGCAGGGCGTTTTTTCCTGACAGGCGCTTTCTCAGCTTCGTCCGGCCTTGGCCGTTTTTTCGGGGCCGGTTTCTTTACGGATTCTTCTGATTCCGGCCGTGGGCGTTTTTTCTTAACCGGCGGTTTTACCTCGGCCTCCGGTTTTTTTGCCGGTTCCTGTTTTGCGGCCTCTGGTTTTTTTGCCGGTTCTTTTTTTACAGGGGCCGCTTTTTTGACAGCGGCTTTTTTCTCAGCGGCTGCTTTTTCAGGAGCGGCTGCCTCAGCCGGCTGCACCGGTTTTTTCTTGCGCTGTTTGTCAAGATTCCACTGTTTCTTACAATCACGGCATATTGCATATCGATTAAAGACCGGCTCGCCGTTTTCACCGGTGCCGACCTGTTTATTACGAAGTTCAAGCTCTTTGCCGCATATCGGACATTTCATTGGTCAATACTCCTCTCTTTGGCTGAACAAAATTTACAACAATGACATTATACCATCAAGACCAGGCAAGAACAATGAAAAAATAAAATATATGACCGGTTTTGTCGAATTTTATACGGAATGTGGTATAATAACTGCGCAAAAAGATTATGAGGTGATATGGATCATGAAATTTATAGCAGATACACATTCCCACACGCTGGCCAGCGGCCATGCGTACAGTACGATCAAAGAGATGGCGGCGGCCGCGGAGGCGAGAGGGCTGAAGGCACTTGCCATTACGGAGCATGCGCCCAAGATGCCGGGGACCTGCGGTCTTTTCTATTTCCAGAATATGGACGTGGTGCCGCGGACCTGCGGCAGTGTCCGGCTCCTTATGGGCGCGGAGGTGAATATCATGGATCCGGACGGGACGATCGACCTGCCGGAGAAAACCTGCCGCGAGCTGGACATCGTGGTCGCCAGCATGCACACGCCGTGCTACGGCAGGGAGCATACGCCGGAGGAGAATATCCGGGCTTACGTGGAAGTGATGAAGAAGCCCTACGTTAATATCATCGGACACCCGGACGACGGCCGGTTCCCCTTTGATTATGAGATCCTGGTGAAGACGGCGAAAGAGACGGGGACGCTCCTGGAAGTCAACAATTCCTCCATGCGCCCGGCGAGCAGCAGGGAAGGGACAAGGGAGAATATCCTGACCATGCTCGACCTCTGCAAACAGTACGAGGTGCCGGTGACGACCGGAAGCGACGCCCATGTGGATGCGGACGCCGGGAAATTCAACTACGTGAGCGAGCTGTTTGAGTACTGCGGCTTCCCGGAGGAACTGGTCGTGACGACGGACCTGGAGAAGCTGAAGCCGTATCTGAACTGTAAGGAATTCTGATATCGTGTATTTTTTGCTCCGGACCGGGCAGGCATATGGTGTAAAATAATAAAGTGGTAGACTTTAAAAGTTTAGTGTGTTAAAATATACCTACCGGTGAAAAGGAGATAGATGATTATGAGCAAAAAGATCAGGACAGAGGCAGTGGATACTCTTTTTGAAGCCATACTCAGCCTGAAGAATAAAGAAGAATGTTATATCTTTTTTGAGGACATCTGCACGATCAACGAACTGCTTTCATTATCCCAGCGGTTTGAGGTGGCGAAGATGCTCCGTGAGCAGAAGACCTATCTGGAGATCGCAGAGAAGACCGGGGCGTCCACCGCGACCATCAGCAGGGTCAACCGTTCCCTGAATTACGGAAATGACGGTTACGACATGGTCTTTGAGCGGATCGGCAAAGAAGATCCGGAAGTAGAAAAAAAGTAGATAGGCAGTAAAAAAACAGCCGGATGATCCCGGCTGTTTTTGTATGGCTATTTTGACTCGTCCGGCTCCGCGGCGAGCTTGTCGATGATCTTCTCGATCATCATTTTCTTCAGGTAGACGTCGAAGCTGAGGCTGCAGATAAAAGCGAAGAGCTTCAGCTCGTCCTGGGCGTCCTTGTCTTCAATGTCTGCGAATGCGGACTGGGATTTCTCATACGCCTCCCGGACAGACGCTTTCATCGGCTCGATGCGGGTCTTCTCCATCTCGCAGATCTCTTTATAAAGATCCGTCAGCAGGACGGCGTTTTCGCCGGAGAAATATTTCTCGCGGAGCGGTTTGAGTACCGTTTCGATATCCCGGATCGAAAGGATGTTTTTAAAATAGTAGATCAGGATCAGGAGCAGCATGTGCTCTCTGGAATACTTCTTCTTCACGGACGGCGGGAGAAGATTGTTCTTCGTGTAGTTGTTGATCATGGTCTTGGTCAGGATCTTGTCCTCGCTGTAGCGCCTGGTGGAAGAGAAATGCTCGTCCATAAAGGTCGTGACCTGGTCCATGTACAGATCGATATTGGGAATCTCTTCCGGCCGGATGTAATCGACATGGTCGAGATTTTCAAGTATGCTGTTCAATATATCATTCGTATTAATTTCCATAATATCACCCCGATGCATCTATTATATAGTATTCAAAACCGTATGGCAAGAAAAATGTAAGCGTGCCGGGTGCGTTGACAGGGGGATTTTATCTATATTATAATTACGTTCACAGCCATAAAATGAGTTGGAATAAGGAGCTGCTTATGAGCATATACGATACATTAAACAAACCCCAGAAGGAGGCTGTCCTCTGCACGGAAGGGCCGCTTCTGATCCTGGCGGGCGCAGGCTCGGGCAAGACCCGCGTCCTGACCCACCGCATCGCGTATCTGATTGAAGAACTGGGTGTCAATCCGTGGAATATCCTGGCCATCACATTCACCAATAAAGCGGCGGGCGAGATGCGCCAGCGCGTGGACAATCTGGTGGGCTTCGGCTCGGAGAGCATCTGGGTGAGCACATTCCATTCCATGTGCGTGCGCATCCTTCGGAGATACATCGACCGGCTGGGCTATGACAACCGGTTCACCATATATGACACGGACGACCAGAAGACGCTGATGAAAGCTGTGTGCAAGAAAGTGGACATCGATACGAAACAGTTCAAAGAGCGGATGCTCCTCTCGGTCATCTCTTCGGCGAAAAATGAAATGGTCCTGCCGGAAGAGTTCGAGCTGAATGCGGGCGGGGATTTCGCCCGGCTGAAGATCGCGAAGGTGTACCGGGAGTATGAAAAACAGCTGAAGGCCAACAACGCCCTGGACTTCGACGACCTGCTGGTGCGGACGGTGCAGCTTCTCCAGACCCAGCCGGATGTGCGCGAATCCTATCAGGAACGGTTCCACTATATCATGGTGGACGAGTACCAGGATACGAATACCGTGCAGTTCAAGCTGGTGAGCCTGCTGGCGGGCAAGTACCGGAATCTCTGCGTGGTGGGCGACGACGACCAGTCCATCTATAAGTTCCGGGGCGCCAACATCCGCAATATCCTGGACTTTGAGAAAGAGTACCCGGACGCGAAGGTGATCCGGCTGGAGCAGAATTACCGTTCCACCGAAAATATCCTGAACGCGGCCAACAGTGTGATCAAAAATAATAAAGGAAGAAAAGACAAGACCCTCTGGACGGACAACGGGGAGGGGGATAAAGTCGTATTCCGCCAGTTCGACACCGGATACGATGAGGCGGAATTCATCGCGGAGGACATTCAGCGGGAAGTGCGGGACGGCGCGGCCTACAACGACAACGCCGTACTTTACCGGACGAACGCCCAGTCCCGTCTCTTCGAGGAGAAATTCATCGCCATGAACATCCCCTACAAGATCGTGGGCGGCATCAACTTCTATGCCCGCAGGGAGATCAAGGACCTGCTGGCCTACCTGAAGACCGTGGACAACGGGCAGGATGACCTGGCCGTGCGCCGGATCATCAACGTGCCGAAGCGGGGCATCGGCCTGACCACCATCAACCGGATCCAGGAGGCGGCGGATGAGCGGGGCATCAGCTTCTACGAAGCGCTCCTGGCGCCGGAAATGATCCCGGGCGTGGGAAGAAGCGTGTCGAAGCTTGATTCCTTCGCGGCGCTGATCGAATATTTCCGGGGACAGTCGGAGAAAGAGAGCATCAGCGACCTGTTAAATGAGATCATCGATATGACCGGCTACGCCCAGAACCTGGAAGCGGACGACGAGGTGGACGCAGAGAGCCGCCTCCAGAATATCGAAGAACTGGTCAACAAGGCGGCGTCCTACGAGGAGGACTGCGAGGACCGGGATGAGAAGCCGACTTTAAGCGGATTCCTCGAGGAAGTGGCGCTGGTGGCGGACATCGACAGCCTGGATGAAGACCAGGACTATGTGGTGCTCATGACCCTGCACAGCGCAAAGGGACTGGAGTTCCCGCACGTGTATCTGGCGGGCATGGAGGACGGTCTTTTCCCCAGCTATATGACCATCACCGGAGACGACCCGGAGGAACTGGAGGAAGAACGCCGGCTCTGCTACGTGGGCATCACCCGGGCGGAGCAGAAGCTGACCATGACCTGCGCCAGAAGGAGAATGGTCCGGGGCGAGACCCAGTACAATAAAATGTCCCGGTTCATTAAAGAGATCCCGCGGAACCTGCTGGATACGGGCGGCGGGATGCGTACATACCTGGCAGGATCCGACACCGGAGAAAGCAGCAGAGAAAACAGTTACGAAAACAGAAGAGGCGGCGCAGGCTTTGGGAAAACATTTCCGGGTACGGGCAGCAGGGTGAACTTCAACTCCCTTACAAAAGGCAGCCAGCTCACGGCGCAGAAGACCGACACCCTTTCCTACGGTGTGGGCGACCGTGTCCGGCACGTGAAATTCGGCGAAGGGACCGTCCTGGATATCAGAAAAGGCGGCCGGGATTTCGAAGTGACGGTGGAATTCGACACCGCGGGCGTGCGCAAGATGTTCGCAATGTTTGCAAAATTGGTGAAAATATAGTAGTAATCTGAAAATGTTAGTGTTATAATAGTTAGAAAGTAAGCACTGTCTCAGGGACAGGGAAAGGACGTGTATTATGAGCAAGGTAGAAGAGTTTATCGCTGAATCCAAACTGAGTGAACTTCTGCATAAGAATGAGGCTGAAAAACAGAAAAATACAGTGATCTGGGTACTGGCTATCATCGGGGCAGTTGCAGCAGTGGCAGCGATCGCATACGCGGTATACCGTTTCTTCACACCGGATTATCTGGAAGACTTCGAAGATGATTTCGATGATGACTTTGATGATTATTTTGACGAAGACGATCAGGTATAGGACCGCTGCGGAAGAATAAGAAAAATCAGATAAGCAGGCAGGATGTGATCAGATTGCACCCTGCCTCTTTTAATTATAAATGGAGAGCAGTATGAAAAAAGGACAGATATATGAAGGCGTGATCGAACGGGTGGATTTCCCGAATAAAGGGCTGGTGCACGTGCCGGAGGAGCACCGGTATGTGACTGTGAAAAACGGCATCCCGGGGCAGAAGGTCCGTTTCGTGATCAACAAGTTTAAAAAAGGAAATGCAGAGGGACGGCTCCTGGAAGTGCTGGAGAAGTCCCCGCTGGAGACGCGGGAGCCGGTGTGCAGCATCTTCCCGGCGTGCGGCGGATGCATGTACCAGACCATGCCCTATGAAGAGCAGATGAAGATGAAAGAGGGGCAGATCCGCCGGCTCATGGACGAAGCGGTCCGGGGCGACTACATTTTCGAGGGCGTAAAGGCCAGCCCGAAGGAATTCGGCTACCGTAACAAGATGGAATTCTCATTCGGCGATGAGTATAAAGACGGCCCCCTTTCCCTCGGGCTTCATAAAAAAGGCAGCACCTACGATGTGCTGACGGCAGCGGACTGCAAGCTGGTGCACGCGGACATGAACCGGATCCTCGTGTGCGTGCTGGAATACTTTAAAGAGCGGAGTGTAAGCTATTATCACAAAATGCAGCACACCGGCTATCTGCGTCATCTGCTCCTGCGGCGGGGCGACACCACCGGCGAGATCCTGGTCAGCCTGGTGACGACCACCCAGGAGGAACACGACCTGCAGCCGCTCGTTTCCTGTTTGCTGGAGCTGGAGCTGGAAGGGAAGATCGTGGGCATCCTTCACATTCTCAACGACTCCCTGGCGGATGTGGTGCAGAGCGATGAGACAAGGATCCTGTACGGGAAAGACTTCTTCTATGAGAGGCTGCTGGATCTGGAATTCAAGGTCACGCCGTTCTCCTTCTTCCAGCCGAATACGAGAGGCGCGGAAGTGCTCTATGAGACCGTGCGGGAATACATCGGAGACATCCGTGACATGACCGTCTTCGACCTCTTCAGCGGCACCGGGACCATCAGCCAGGTGCTGGCACCGGTAGCAAAGGAAGTCGTGGGCGTGGAGATCGTGGAAGAGGCTGTGGAGGCTGCAAAAGAAAATGCCGCGAGGAACGGTATTTCCAACTGTAAATTCATAGCAGGCGATGTATTCCAGGTGCTTGATGAGCTGGATGAGAAGCCGGACGTCATCGTGCTCGATCCCCCTCGGGACGGGATCCATCCGAAGGCATTGCCGAAGATCCTGAGCTATGGGGTGGAGCGGATCGTGTACATCTCGTGCAAGATGACCAGCCTGGCGAGAGATCTGGAAATGATGCAGATCGCGGGGTACCGGGTGGAGAAGATGACGGCGGTGGATCAGTTCTGCGAGACGGTGCATTGTGAAGTGGTGTGCAGTATGGTGAAAAATGGTGTATAAATGGGGAGAAAAACACAAACTTGTTTTATATTTTTTGAAAAGGGTAAATGGCTGGATTAGAATGTATATTTGACAGAGTGTTCATCTTACCCTATAATATATTTAACAAGACAGCCGGAAGGTGACTACACCTCACCCACCCCGGCGAAAATATTAGTTATCTGAAATAGCCGTTTACTTTCTCAGGGTAGGACGGCTATTTTCTATGGTCATCATTAAAGCAATTCAGCACAGCAATAATCAGTAAAGCAACTGATATAATGATCTGAAATTCTTCATATGTACTCACAGATACCACCCCCTTCCGCAAGACTCGGAATGGGTGGGAGCACGTCCCCCGACTGCCTTGGTAAATATATTATTTGTAATCCAATATGGTGCGACTGAAAAAATTAAAATAATGATTATTTTTACATTCCAGTTTGGAACTATGTTTGCATTATACTAGGTGTATTTAGGAAAAGCAATAATAACTATAAAAAATAATATTACATCCTATAATAATTATTTTAATAATAACAAATGAGTTTGACAATGAGTGGTAAATATGATAATATCGGGACAAAAGAAAGGAGAGCGGTAAGATGCGATTAGAATTAGGTTTCTCGCTTAAGTATCCCAAATTGCCTGTTGATAATAAGCGTATCTGGATTTCTTTCTTAAAGAATTGTCTGTCTCAAAGTGGGGATGGGAGATTTTATAATCAATATTTTGAAGGTACACCTAATAAAGATTATACATTCAGTATATTTCTTCCTACACCTGAATTTCAAGAGAATATTATTATTTTGAACAAAAATAATCTGAAAATGATATTCTCTGCTGACGATAGAAAGAAAACAGGGCTGATTTTCTTTCAGGCATTCCTTTACGCAAAAGGAAAAGAATTTCCTTTGCCTGATGGAAATGCAATGAAACTGGAAAAAATCATACAAATTCCAGAGAAACTGATTACATCAGACAGAGTTTTATTTCGGACGACTGTGGGCGGCGGGTTTGTAATTCGCAGTCACAATAAGGAGACGAATAAGGATCGCTTTTATTCGTTTGAAGATGAAGGCTTTTCTGCACAGATGAAAGAAGTTCTTAAATATCAGGCAGTGAATGCCGGATTTAAGGAAGAAGATGGTGAAAAGATAGAGTTTAAACCTGTCCGCTGCAGAAAAGTGTTAGTAAAACAATACGGAATTCTGGTTGACTGCACTTGCGGAGTTTTCGAACTGCAGGGGAATCCGGAACTTTTACAATATTTTTATCAGGCAGGATTCGGATCGAAACATTCTATGGGATACGGAATGTTAGATATCCTGTCAGAAGCATGATTGAGGGGAGGAGGAAGGTGTGACGCTGAGTAAAACTAATGAAAAGTTCGACACATGTCTGGAAGCATTGGATTGGCGTTATTCTGCTGCGATTGTAGGTCTATGTAAATATTTTAACTACCATAAAGATGAGTTGGAATATGAACTTTCCGATGATTATCTGGAATTTAATGCGGCGGATATAACAGAAGACCGATATTTGAAATTTGCAGAAAGTTATTTTGAAGACCAGTTTCAGCACAGAGAAGTGGAAAAGTATATGAATCTTGAAAACTGGTCAGAAGATGAAATGAAGCGGATCAATGAACTTCTGCGAGGCAATTCCGTTATGAAGAAGGTGTTCGGAAAGATAAAATTTGACGGAGAAAATGCAGAAGAAATCAAGGGATTGATACAGGTAAACCGTAGTGAATTGATCCGGGAGACGTTCCGCAATAAATCAAATTTGTATAAGAATTTTGCGAATCCCGGTCAATTGTTTAAAGAGAGAGGAATCTGCTGCCGGCTGTGGGGATATTACGTGGATGGCGGAAGAAAGACAAAAGCATTATCTTATAATTTTGACGTGAATACATTTGTTTCGCAAGACGATCCGCTTTTTGACTTCATTCCATTTGCATTTTGGGGAGACAGGGAAGTCTTTTTTGTCAATGACAATTTCTCGCTCAAACAGTTGGTCCGTACAAATGAGATTCTGGAAAACCAGGTCCAGATGCATAATGTGGAAGAGCAGAAAAGTAAAAGTGCTAGAAAAGTGTTATTTAAAACAATTCAGGAAACGGCAGACTTCCTGAATTACAGTGTGGAGGTCATAACAAAACAACGGGACGCAGAATTTTTTGAGACCATGTATGTGCGGAAAGAAAGCATTAAAATCCTGAGAAAACTGAATGTTTATGAACCGTTTTGTTTTTCTGTTAAGATCAATGATAATTATTATCTTGATGTGCAGAAAAAGGTGATGGAATGTATTCTGAATCTGGTACGGACAGATGAACTGATTGAGTTTTTCTTAAAGAGGGATATGAGGCGTGATATCCAGAGTGATTCGGAATATTTGGTTTCGCTGTTGATCAGAGTAAACAATTTAATCTGTGGAGGTGGAGAGAGCATGAATCAAGCGATGCGAGGGGCATATGCCTGTGCAAAAGAGGTTGTTAAAACAATACCGGAAAATAAATATAAAGCATATCGTCAGAAATTGACAAGTGCAGTCGTATTTAAAGATTATGACAGGTGTTGCCAGATATTATTGCAATTATCGAATTACAGCGGAGTAACATTTGATTTTGTATATAACCTTTTTGAAGATTTTGAAAAAAATAAAGATGTGATATATACATTTATCAATGCTTTAACGGATAAAAAAGTGAAAGACAAGCAGGAGGAATAAAATAATGAAGAAAAATGCACTCACATTAACGGTAGTTGCCAATATGACATCCAATTATTCAGAAGGTCTGGGGAATATCGCCAGCGTTCAGAAAGTATTCAAAAACAGAAAGGTCTATACGATCAGGAGCCGGGAAAGTTTAAAGAATGCGGTAATGGTTCAGGCGGGCATGTATGATGACCTTCAGACGGAAGTAGATGGCGCCACGCAGAAGCTGGTAACACCAGAATTAAATGCTGCTACCTGCCGTGCGTTGGAAGGCGGATATATGAGTACAAAAGGAACCACATATGTGAGAAAGAGTTCTGTGTATTTTACAGACGCGATTGCTTGTGAAAGCTTTGTAAATGAGACGCGTTTCCATAATAATCTCTATCTGGCGGGCAATTATGCAAAGGCGCAGGGAAAGAATATCCAGAACGATGCGGATGGCGTGGGATTAATGCCATATCAGTATGAGTATGATAAATCCTTAAAAGTATACAGCATGACAGTAGATCTGGACATGGTGGGGAAGGATGAAAACTTTGACGCTGAAGCTTCGCCGGAAGAGAAAGCGGCGAGAATAGAAGCTCTTCTGCGCGCAGTAGAGACACTGAGTCTTGTAGTCAAGGGAAATCTGGATAATGCAGAGCCGGTGTTTGTTGTTGGCGGATTGAGTGAAAGAAAGACGCATTATTTTGAAAATGTAGTTCATGTAGAGGAAGATCGGCTTTTGATGTCAGAAGATCTGAAAGAAAAGATCGCGCAGGGTTATCGCGCAGGTCTGCTTAAGAGCAAAGTATTTCTGAATGAGAATGAGATCGAAGAAGAACTTCATCCTATGTCAGTTCCCGGATTTTTTAGCGCTCTGGTCGAAGATGTAAAAGCATATTATGGCGTTTAATAAAAGGAAAGCAGGTGATGCAGATGAAAGCGCTGCGTTTGGTGATTCATCAGTCCAGTGCCAATTATAAGCGCAAGGAAACTGTCGATAATAAAATGACCTATCCGCTTCCGCCGTTTTCAACCGTGATCGGCGCATTGCATAATGCATGTGGATACCGTGAATATAAAAAGATGGACATTAGTATCCAGGGCCGGTTTGGTGCTATGCACAGGGAGCCATATACAGACTACTGCTTTTTGAATTCCACGCAGGATGACAGGGGAATCCTGGTGAAGATGAGAAATGCAGACATGCTTTCCAATGCCTATGATAGAGTGGCAAGTGCGAAAAAGCCACAGGGTAACAGCTTCCGGAATGGAATAACGATCCAGGTACACGATCAGAAACTGCTGGATGAATATAGGGCGTTAAAAGATTTAAATGATGAAATCTCTGAGTTTAAGAAAAACAGATTTAATCCTGCGCTGACGCTTCTGAAAAGAAGAAAAAAGGCTCTTTCTGAAAAAAAGAAAGCATTGGAAAAAGGAAGCGAACAGTTTTGTAAAGTAGAAAGAAGAGAGAAAGAAATCAAAGCTGCAGAGAAACTGATGAAAGAGAGAATGGAGCAATTTCAAAATGAAAGGTATACGATTCCAATCTCGAAATTCAGGACTTTGACAAAATCTATGAAGTTTTATGAGGTTTTGGATGATATTGAACTTATCATACATGTCCGGGCTTCAGATGAGATTTTGAATGACATTCTTGAACACAGGTTTGATATTACAAGCATTGGGAGAAGTGAGGACTTTATCTCTCTTGAAGAGGCAAAGATTGTCGAACTCCAGGAAGATTTGGATGAAGAAATCGAAAGCGATTACTCTGCCTATGTAGACAGAAAGTTGGTGGTTGACGAAAAAATATTTCTGGACCAAAAGCAAGGTGAATCGGGCGGAACTCTCTATTTTCTGAACAAGAACTATGAAGTCAAAGACGGGAAACGTGTTTTTAAGAAGAAATGGGCACTGTATGTATCAGGATATTCAGCAGACGGATTTGGCGACGGCCTGTATCTTGATACAGACGGGGATAGAAATTACATTGTCAATTTTTTCTGAGACTAAAGGCAGCAGGGGACAACTGCTGCCTTTACTGCAACAGACCAGTATGTAAGCGAAGGAGCAAGAGGATATGAAAGATGGGACATTTTGGGCTAAGCCGGATGAAACAATCGAAGAGCATGTGAAAAAGCTTTTGACAGAACTGGAACGGATGAAAGCATATGGATATATACAGGATGATGAGTTATATAGACTGGTAGAGATTGCCTGTATTCATCATGATGACGGAAAGATCAATCCGGAGATGCAAAACAGACTTGAAAAGGCGAAATATGGGCATCGCGTAATGTTTAACCCGGAAAAAGAGATCCCTCATAATGTTCTTTCAGGATTCTTTTTAAATCCAGATGAGTTCAATGAATTTGAAGATCCAAAGCTGGCATACTACCGGGTTTTGTTTGCAATTCTTTATCATCATGATTATGGAGATCCCATTGAAATTATGGAGGAGAAGAAAGAACTGATCCATTCTCTTCTTGAAGGATTCTGTATAAATGATATTAATAAGCGGAGCACGAGAAACAGGATCCAAAAGATGGCGACGGATCCGGTTGCGATTAAAGTTAAAGGTTTTTTGCATTTATGTGATTACAGTGCAAGTGGCGGATACATTTCAGAATATCCGAATGATTTTTTGGATATTTCAATGGAAAATGTCAGGACGATGTGGCGTCGGCATGATCCGGACGCGGATTGGAATGAACTGCAGATGTTCTGTGGTGAGAGGCAAAATGAAAACGTGATTGCAATAGCTCAGACCGGAATGGGAAAGACAGAGGCCGGCTTTCGATGGATTGGAAATCATAAAGGCTATTTTATCCTTCCGGTGCGAACGGCAATCAATGCAATGTATGACAGAGTGAAAGAAACAATGCTGCTCAACCAAGATCTTGATACGCGGCTGGCTGTTCTCCATTCGGAATCGTTGGAGTATTATTCAAAACAATCGGAAAGGAATATCGATTTGCTTGAATATGAAAGCCGGGGAAAGCATTTGTCCATGCCGCTTAGTATATCTACCCTTGATCAGCTGTTTGATTTTGTTTTTAAGTATCAGACTTATGAACTGAAGTTGACGACTCTTTCATTTTCCAGAATTGTAATTGATGAAATCCAGATGTATGATCCGGAACTGCTGCGGTATCTGATCGCAGGATTGAAGCAAATCGTCAGTATGGGAGGAAAAGTTGCGATTATGACTGCAACCCTGCCGCCGTTTATTAAAGATCTGCTGTTGGAAAACATTCCATTTGAAAAGGAAAATATTGCCACGTTTGTGAATGACTCTATCCGTCATCATCTGGAGATTCGAGATCGGAAAATTAATGCAGAAGAAATTGAAGGATTTTACCGCAAGAATTGTGAGTCGGGAGAATCCGGGAAAATCCTGGTTGTATGCAATACGATACGAAAAGCGCAGGAGTTATATGAAGAACTCAAAGAGAACCTGGGCGAGCAGGATGTACATATTCTTCACAGCCGTTTTATACGCAGGGAGAGAGCGATACTGGAAAAAGAAATCCTGGATTTTGGAAAGACTTATGATGAAGACAGAAAGATCGATCACAGATCAGGTATCTGGGTTTCAACGTCTCTTGTGGAAGCCAGTTTGGATATTGATTTTGATTATCTTTTTACAGAACTTTATGAACTTAGTTCACTGTTTCAAAGGCTGGGCCGGTGCAACCGGAAAGGAGTAAAAGCAACAGAGAAGCCGAATTGTTTTGTGTATACGCAAATAAACGCAGAATATCTGACCGGTACACCGCATGGCTTTATTGACAGAACTTTGTTTGAATTATCGAAATCAGCGTTGCGTGAAGCAGATGGAATAATCAGTGAATCACAGAAGATAGAATTGATCAATAAGCATTTTACAACTGAAAATGTCCGTGCAAGTGAATATATGAAGAAATATGATGCAACCTCATGGATTGACGGGATTCATCCATATCAGTTTGAAAAAAACGAAGTGGACCTGAGAAACATTTTGTCTGAAACAGTAATTCCAAGTCCGATATATGAAAAATACAGACAAGAGATAGAAATTGCCGCAGAGAATGCAGCGGATATGACAAGAAACTATATGGAAAGACTGAAAGAAAAGGAAAAGATCATGCAGTATACACTGAGCGTTCCGTACTGGTATTGGTCGAAGTACCAGTCGGCGGCCTGCCAGGGCAAGGCGCGTTCATTTGCACCTGTTAAACTTGGACGAAGAGAACAGGTTCCAGTAATGGAATGTGAATATGACAAGGCAGGGTTTCATCAAATGACCTTTCAGGATCAGACAGGGATAGGCGTCATACTTTAGTGTATTTTTGGCGAGGGGAAAATATTATGGACAGAGAGATAACGGGCGTTATGGTATATTACAACGAAGTATGCCAGCGGAAATTGTGGTATTTCTATCACGGTATACAATTGGAACAGGAGAATGAGAATGTAAAAATCGGAAAGGTTCTTGATGAAGAAACTTATAAAAGAGATGAAAAACATATTAATATTGATAATGTGATTAATATTGATTTCATCCGTTCAAGCGGGATATTGCATGAGATCAAAAAGAGCCGCAAGATAGAAGAAGCAGGGATCCTTCAGGTGAAATACTACTTATACT
>CALWDN010000007.1 GCA_944376685.1 uncultured Mediterraneibacter sp.
CATCAGGAACACCTTCGGGTTACGAACGATCGCACGTCCCATGGCAACACGCTGTCTCTGACCACCGGAAAGAGCCTTCGGCTTACGGTCAAGCAGTTTCTCAAGGTCAAGGATTCTTGCAGCCTCGCGGACCTTCTTGTCGATCTCGTCCTTCGGAACCTTGCGGAGCTTCAGTCCGAATGCCATGTTGTCATATACTGTCATATGCGGATACAGAGCGTAGTTCTGGAATACCATCGCGATATCACGGTCTTTCGGCTCTACATCGTTCATTACTTTTCCATCGATCTTCAGTGTACCGCCTGAGATATCCTCAAGACCTGCGATCATACGAAGTGTTGTGGATTTACCACATCCTGAAGGACCTACGAAGATGATGAACTCTTTGTCTTCGATCTCAAGATTGAAGTCCTTAACAGCGTGGAATCCGTTCGGGTAAATTTTCTGAATGCCTTCAAGTGATAAGCTTGCCATTTTATATTGCCTCCTTAAAAAAATGGTTTTCGTTGAATCTGGGATAAGTATAATCCACAATGGCAGTCCGGACAATGTCACGAGTGACCAAAAAAAAAGATTAAAAGTGTACATTTCAACCATATGAGGTGCAAAAGGGCAGATCATAACGCCCGCGCCGCATTGACGGCGCACTGCAAATCATATAAAATGAAGCTGCGCCGGGAAAACCGATCCCGGCAGCAAAATGATAATATTCAGAAGGAGAATTACATTATGGCAAATCCAGTTGTCACATTCGAAATGGAAAACGGCGATATCATGAAAGCAGAACTGTATCCGGAGATCGCACCGAATACAGTGAAGAACTTCATCTCCCTCGTCAGCAAAGGATTCTACGACGGACTGATCTTCCACCGCGTGATCCGCGGCTTCATGATCCAGGGCGGATGCCCGGACGGAACCGGCATGGGCGGCCCGGGCTACACGATCAGAGGGGAATTTGCCCAGAATGGCTTCAGGAACGATCTGGCACATGATCCCGGCGTCCTTTCCATGGCGAGAGCCATGCACCCGGACTCAGCCGGCAGCCAGTTCTTCATCATGCATGAGAAATCCCCGCATCTGGACGGCGCATACGCCGCATTCGGAAAGATCATCGAGGGAATGGACACCGTCAACAGAATCGCAGAGACGGCCACCGATTACAGCGACCGTCCGCTGGAAGACCAGCGGATGAAAAAAGTCACTGTGGAGACATTCGGAGAGACGTACGGAGAACCCGAGACAGTGTAAGACCACTGTCTGCGGGGCTCACTCCGCTATATATCTGCACGCTGCCAGGGCCGCCACGGCCCCGTCGGCAGCGGCCGTGGTGAGCTGCCGGACTTCTTTAGTCCTGCAGTCCCCGGCGGCAAAGATGCCCGGATGGGAGGTAACGCAGTCTTCTGCCGCAAGGATGAACCCGTTTTCATCCAGTCTGACCACATCAGCGAAGATCTCATTCTGGGGAATCTGTCCGACTGCGATAAATATGCCGGATACTTCCAGCTTATATTCTTTCCCTGTCTTCTTGTTATTCAGGATCAGCCGCTCAACCGCAGCATCCCCTATAATATCCCGCACCGTCGTGCTGAGGATGAATTCCACATTTTCCTTCTCTTCCAGCCTCTTTACGATGCTGTCTTCACCGCGGAACTCATCTCTGCGGTGGATCAGGTACACCCTCCTGCAGTAATTGGACAGGAATTCTGCATCCTGGAGCGCGGTGCTGCCGCCGCCTACGACCGCCACGTCCCTGCCGCGGAAGAACATGCCGTCGCAGGTCGCGCAGTAGGATACTCCGGCCCCGGTCAGCCTTTCTTCATTAGGCACACCCAGATGGCGGTGGGTCACGCCTGTCGCAAGGATCACGCTTCTGCAGCGGTATTCTTTTCCTGTAGTCCGGATGACCATGATCCCGTTCCCTTCGTCACTGATCCCTGACACCTGCTCCATGACCGTCTCCGCCCCCAGTTTTGTCGCCTGGTCAAGCAGATTCATGGAAAATTCACTGCCGCTGACGCTGGCGATCCCGGGATAGTTCTCCACGTTCGGAGAGGAAGTGATCTGTCCGCCGAAGGTGCTGCCTTCGATGATCACCGTCTGCTTCCCGGCGCGCTGTCCGTAGATGGCCGCCGTCATCCCTGCGGTCCCCCCGCCGATGATCCCGATATCATAGATTTTCTCTGCACTGTTTCCCATATTTATACGATTCCTTTCTTACATGTTTCTCGATACATCCGCGCAGGCTTTCATCGCCTCAATGACTGCGCTGCGGAATCCCCGTTCCTCCAGCACACGTACTGCCTCGATCGTCGTTCCTGCCGGAGAGCACACCATGTCCTTGAGTTCGCCCGGATGTTTCCCGGTCTCCATGACCATCTTTGCGCTGCCGTACACCGCCTGGGCCGCGAACTGATACGCCTGCGCCCTCGGCATGCCTTCCGCCACTGCCGCGTCCGCCATGGCCTCGATAAACATAAAGACATAGGCCGGCGAGCTTCCGCTTACCGCCACGACCGCATCGATCAGATGCTCCGGCACGATCTCTACTTTCCCGAAAGACTCCAGGATCTTCAGCGCGTAGGCCTTCTCTTCCTCTGTCACATACGGATTCACGCATGCCGCCGTCATGCCCTCTCCGACCAGCGCCGGCGTGTTCGGCATGGTGCGCACGATCTTCACCGGTTTCCCGAACTGCTCCTCCAGCCATGCAAGCGTTTTGCCCGGCGCGATGGTGATGATCAGCTGGTCATCGCTCACGCAGTCCCGGATCTCTGCGATGGCTTCCGCATAATACTGGGGCTTCACAGACAGGATCAGCACTTCAGCCTTCTTAGCCGCTTCGCGGTTGTCAGCCGTCACATGGATCCCGTAGGCTTCTTTTACGCGCTCACGCCCTGCGGGGGAGATATCCGCGCCGATGATCTCTTCCGGGCGGAAGATCTCATTTTTGATGATGCCGCCCATAATGGCGCCTGCCATATTTCCTGTTCCGATAAAACCTAATCTCATACTGCCCTGTTTCATTTTATATTCTCTCCTTTTCTGATGTTTATACTTTTCCCGGAAAATCCCGGAGTGCATGCGCAGGTCACCTTACCGTAAATCCATGTTCGTCATCCCGGAGCGGGATCTCTTTCGCATCCATCCACTCAATGGAAATGAAGCGGTCGTGATTGAGCCGCATGAGCAGCTTATTGATCATAGGCTCGCGCCCCTGCACTTCCATGGTGACCGTACCGTCATATTCATTTCTCGCCCAGCCGGTAAGCTCCAGGGATGAAGCCGCATATTTCGCCGTGTAGCGGAATCCCACGCCCTGCACCCTGCCGTGGAACACGATATGTTTTCTCACTTCAGACATAGACAACCTCTCTTCCGGATCTTCTTTCGGTCAGATCCATTCTTTCTCTGTTCCATATCTTCATCCATTATAATGCTTCCCCGCGTTCTGTTCAATCAGTATTTGCCGTCTCCCGCCAGGTCGAACTTCCTGCCATACCGCAGGCGATACTGCCGCATCGTCATGCCGGTCCGGCATTTAAACTGCCTTCCGAGATGGCTCTGAGACGAATACCCGAGGTAGGCGGCGATCTCCCCGTAGCTGTAATCAGAATAGATGAGCAGGTTTTTCGCCAGCCGGATCTTTTCATTCTGAATATATCCCGTAAGCGTGATCCCTGCGCACCGGCGGAACAGATCGGACAGATAATTCGCATTCAGTCCGATCGCCCTGGCCATCTCGCCGACCGATATTTTTTCATGCAGATGGGCAAAGATATATGTCTTACACCGGTCCAGATAATGATCTGACAGCTTCTCTCCGTCATTCGCAGACGGCGGTGCGCCCTTTCCCGCATTCCCACCCCGGATTTCCCGCACCATCTGAGCATACTGAAACTCTGCGGCATGAAAGAGCCGCATAACCGACTCCACATCCCGGCAGAGTTCGATCCGCTGTATAAATGTATCCGACAGAGAGAACGCGGTCTCCGGAAGAACTCCGCCCCGGATCGCCGCGCGGCTTGCAAGGGCAATGACCACGATGCCCCGGTTTTTCGCATTCCGCAGGGGATCCGCCGCAAGCGTGCCGATCTCGCCCGCATAGTTCTCTTCGAGGCTTTTCCTGAGAGTTTCGATATCGCCGTATTCTATACTTGTAAATTCGCGTATTTCCTGGTCGTATGGATTGTGGAGCGTTCCAAGCTCCTGTTTCTCAAATATGTATTCTGCGTGGTCCCGCTCCAGCTCTTCATCTATATAATGCATCTGGCGGCCGTCATTCACATGATCACCTCCCGCTTCTTCTGTCATTTATGATAACACATTTTTCAGAGAATAATATCACAAATCAAAGAAATATGATATAAAATGCATTCCCCTGCTATTAAGATATTAGTAATTCAGATCCAGCATATGACCATATGCAGAACAACAAGGAGATAACAGATATGAAAAATGAAAAGCTGATGTTCGGAGCGGCATATTATCCGGAATATATGCCTTACGACAGGATGGACCAGGACTTCGCCATGATGAAAAAAGCCGGGATCAACACGATCCGCATAGCCGAATCTACCTGGAGCACACTGGAGCCTGAGGACGGAGTCTTCGACTTCAGTTATATTGACCGGATCCTTGAAAAAGCGCAGGAGGAGGACATGGATGTGATCGTGGGCACGCCGACCTATGCCATCCCGTCCTGGCTTGCAAAAAAAGATCCTGAGATCATGGTTACAAACGCACGCGGCCAGGAGAAATACGGGCACCGCCAGATCTTCGACCTGCTCAATCCCACCTTCCGCTTCCATGCGGAGCGTGTGATCCGGGAGCTTGTAAGCCACACCGCGCCGCATCCGAAAGTGACCGGATTCCAGATCGACAATGAGACCAAACACTATGATAACCGCGGAAAGGAGATCCAGCGGCAGTTTCTGGAATATCTGAAAGAAAAATTCGGCACGCCCGATAATCTGAACCGGACGTTCTGCCTGCCCTACTGGAGCAATTCCATCCGGAAATGGGAAGACTTCCCGGATATCTCCGGCTGCATCAACGGCGGTCTGGCCGGCGAGTTTGAGAAATTCCAGCGCAGGACGGCCTCAGACTACCTGGCATGGCAGGCGGATATCGTCCGGGAATACATACGGGATGGGCAGTTCATCACCCACAATCTGGACTTTGAATGGAAGAAGTTCGGCGCGGACATCGCGCAGGACGGCTATTCCTACGGTGTACAGCCGGATATCAACCACTATGAAGCGGCAGGATGCCTGACCCGGCTGGGGACAGATATCTATCATCCGACCCAGGATGACCTGACCGGAGCAGAGATTGCTTTCGGCGGCGACTCCATCCGCAGCCTGAAGCAGGAGAACTATCTGGTGCTTGAATGCCAGGCCCAGGCGTTTAAATACTGGACGCCCTATCCGGGGCAGCTGCGCCTGCAGGCTTACAGCCATCTGGCCAGCGGCGCGGACGGGATCTCCTACTGGAACTGGCATTCCATCCACAACAGCTTTGAGACCTACTGGAAGGGCCTGTTAAGCCATGACCTGGCGGAAAACCCGACCTATCTCGAGGCCTGCCGGATCGGGGAAGAGTGGAAGCGGTTTGGAAGCCGTCTCGCAGGGCTGAAGAAAAACAACCGGACCGCCCTGCTCATCGACAATGTCTCCATGACTTCCTTTAAGTGGTTCCCCATCGACCGGGATCTGAGCTACAACGATGTGGTGCGATGGATGTACGACAGCCTGTATGAAATGAACATTGAGTGTGATGTCGTGGACGTGAACGGCCTGGAAACAGATCGGTACAACATGATCGTAACGCCGGCCCTGTACTGCGCGTCGGAAGACCTGCTGGAAAAACTGGAAAGCTTTGTGAAAAACGGCGGCGTCCTGGTAAGTTCCTTCAAATCTTTTGTAGCGGACGAATATTCCACCGTCTATGCGGACACCCAGCCCCACCGCCTGCACAGATGCTTCGGCATGAGTTACAATCAGTTTACAGACCCCGGTCGGGCGCGGATCATGGGATCGGAAATAAAATATTTCGCAGAACTGCTGAAGCCGGAAGGCGCAGAAAGCCTGGCGGACTATGAACACAGATACTGGGGAAGCTACGCCGGGATCACCCGCAATACTTATTGCAATGGGGCAGCTTATTACATCGGCTGCTATACAGAGAAAAGAATCCTCAAAGAGATCTTCAGCCGGGCGGCTGAAGATGCCGGGATCGTCCTGCTCCCGGATGAGTACCGGTGGCCGGTGACCGTCCGGAGCGGCCGTAACACAAAAGATGAAAACCTTCATTATGTAATGAACTACAGCGAAGAAACAAAAAACCTCTCCTGTCCCTGGGATCAGGCGGAAGACCTGCTTACCGGAGACCGGTTCCAAAAAGGGGATACCCTCAGCATCAGTGACTGGGATCTGAAGATCCTGATCGAGATTGAAAACCCGCACACATTTTAAGGGAAGGGACGAAATAACAATGTAAACATTATAATGAGCCGGCAGGTCGCGGAATCCGATCTTCAGATCCCGCAGCCTGCCGGCTCATATCATTTACTTAAATCTTAAATCTCAGCAGTACCGATTACTGGATCAGTGCCCACTCCTCGCCAAGTGCCTGCTCGATGATTCCCGGGCTGTCTGTCTCCATGAAGCCTGTCTTGTCGGAAACGATCGTATACTCGTCGCCGTTCTTCTCTACCTCAACAAGCTGCTCGTCACCGTAGAAGTTCCTTCAGATATCCGAGCCGGCACATGGCCTCCAGTTCATAGAACTTAAAGTACGGCGTCGTGATCGCCGCTATCTTATCGTTCAGGAATACATGCTCCACGATCTCCTTCTGCTTCTCTTCATCCGCAATGCCGAAAAGTACGGCGAATATATTCGCGTGCCGGGTCACGTGGCGTTTCCCGGACTCAAAGGAATCAATGTACGCGTGCTTCTGCGCATCCCAGAAATATGCGTCGATCTTTTCACAGAGTTCCCCATACTGTCTGCGGTACTCTCCCTCAAGCTCCGGATGTCCGCAGATGCCGCTCAGCTCCGCCATCGTATCCAGGCACCGGGCATAGAGCATCTGCTCCGCACACAGGGCCCCGGTCTTGTCGAGATCCGCCCAGTCGATGTAGACCCAGTCGCCCTCTCTTCCCGTAAAGAATCCATTTTCATCCGTCTGCTCCCCGCAGAACTGCATGAGCGCGGTCATTTTGTCCCATACCTGGCGCACGAAATCAGCGTCCCCGTACGCCTCGTAATGCGCCCGCACGCTGAGGATCCAGTAGAGCGTGTAATCAATGATCGTATTGATATGCGTGGTCATCCGCTCATTTCCGCTCAGCGCCAGCATGGTCCGGCGTTCAATGTCCTCATCCGCCGTCAGGTACTGGTTTACAAAAAGGCTCTGATAGGCGTCGCCGCCCCAGATCCATTTGTCCCTTTTGATCCCGTCGATAAAAAACACGCCGCTGCAGAGCATAAACGTATGCTCCGCCACACTCCAGATCCGGTTGAGCAGTTCGTCGTCACAGGAAAAAGACGCCCGCACCGGGATATCCACATACTGGTGGACCGCACGGACGCGGATCTGCTCCGGGCGGATCCCCGGAATGTACGCAAACCTCACCGCGCACCTGGGGCACCGGCCGGTCTCCCCGTCCGGCTGCCAGCTGTAATAACAATACGTTGTGTCCAGCGCTTCCTCCCTGGATTCCCCGCAGTACACACGCAGGTCTGCCAGATCCGTCTCTGTGCCGCAGTCTGTATGCCCCGCACAGTCCGCCGCATCCGCCGGCCGCAGCTCCAGCGCCGCCGTCAGCTCCGTCTCAAACTCGTACAGCACGCCGCCGGCCACCGCTTCCACGCTGACCGGTTCATAGATCTTTTCACTGTATTCCCACACTTCCGGATCCTGGTCTTTCTCCGTGAAATACCGGCTGCACATACCCCACAGCCCTGGAATACACGGTAAATGTGGTCTCCTTTTCCAGCGAATACGTCCGCCGGAATACGACCCTGTTCCGGAAGCCTTCGCTCTTCCAGAAAGCAGGCCATCCCATTCCTCTCTCCACACGGCTGAAATTCTGCTTCATCGCGTAGTAAAGTTCAAAATCCGCCGGATACCAGATCCAATATGCTCTGCCCATGCTGCGCCTCCCTGTCAAATGATTATTAATAATATACGTTCTCTGACTTTCATCTGTTTTTCCTGTCCGTGAACCGTGCGGCAGGAACCGTGAACGGTCATCTCCCTGCCGCCGGTTTCTCTCTTGTCTATTATCTCCCGCCGTGATACAATAATCAAGACAAACGTTCTGACTGCAAAGGCCGCACAAAAGACCTGAGCAAAAAGGCGCATGATACTGAGAGACCGGAGATTTCCGCATCCGCTGCGGACGACTGTTTCCGTATATCAGAAGCGCCTTTGTGCGCTTTTCTTTTTTGCCTGATCTCTTATGCGGCGGCAGACAGAAAACGACCCATATCCGGCATAAAGGAGGCTTTCTATGGATACAAGGATCGCGCTCATCGGCATCATTCTCGAATCCCGGGAATCGGTCGATGAACTGAACCATCTGCTGAGCGAATACGGGGAATACGTGATCGGCAGGATGGGAATCCCTTACCGGGAGAAAGGCATCCACGTCATCAGCGTGGCGATGGATGCCCCGAATAACGTCATCAGCGCTCTGTCCGGCAAACTGGGGATGCTGCCCGGCGTGAGCACGAAGACGATCTACGGGAAAAACAGATGAGGGCAGACGCATGACTCCGAACGAAAGAGAGCAGCGCGTCATATCCCTGATCGACCGGCTCTGCCTGACCCGGACGCTGAAGCGGGACGAGTGGATCACCGTCATCCGGGAGCGCACGCCCGGCGCTGCGGAACATCTTTTTGAACTGGCACGGAATGTCCGCCATCTCCATTACGGACACGATATCTACATCCGCGGGCTGATCGAATTTACAAACTACTGTAAAAACGACTGCTACTACTGCGGCATCCGCAAAAGTAACGCAAACGCGCAGCGCTACCGGCTGACGAAAGAGAACATCCTGGCCTGCTGCGATCTGGGATACGGACTGGGCTTCCGCACCTTCGTCCTGCAGGGCGGCGAGGACGGATATTTTACAGATGACCGGCTCTGTGGGATCGTCTCTGAGATCCGGCATCAGTTCCCCGACTGCGCCATCACCCTTTCTGTCGGCGAGCGTTCCCGCGAAAGCTACCGGCGGCTCTATGAAGCCGGCGCGGACCGGTATCTGCTCCGCCATGAAACCTATGATGCGGAGCATTATGGCCGGCTCCATCCCCCGCAGTTGTCCGCCGCCCACCGAAAACGCTGTCTGTGGGCCCTGAAGGAACTTGGGTTTCAGGTGGGCACCGGCTTCATGGTCGGCTCCCCGTACCAGACCCCGGAAAACCTGGCGGACGACATGCTGTTTCTCCGGAAGCTGAACCCCCAGATGGTGGGGATCGGCCCCTTTGTCCCGCACCACGACACGCCGTTTGCGGACGCCCCCGGCGGGACGGTAGAACTGACGGTATACATGCTGGGGCTCATCCGGCTTCTTCTGCCCCGGGTGCTCCTTCCCGCGACGACCGCCCTGGGGACCATCGCGGCGGACGGAAGGGAGCAGGGCATCCTGGCCGGCGCCAATGTCATTATGCCAAACCTGTCCCCACCCAATGTGCGGGAGAAATACCTGCTCTACGACAATAAACTGTGCACCGGCGCCGAGGCCGCGGAAAGCCTGGACCGGCTGAAAGCGCAGATGGAAAAGATCGGATACCGCATCACCGTCAGCCGCGGCGACTCATTGAATATATAACTTTCAAATACAATAAAGGAGGAAGATAAATGTACGACGTAAACTCTAAATGCGCAGACGATTTCATCAATCATGAAGAGATCCTTGAGACGCTCGCCTACGCAGACGAAAACAAAGAAAATATCGAACTGATCGATGCCATCATCGAGAAGGCAAAGAAGCGCAAAGGGCTCTCCCACCGGGAGGCTTCCGTCCTGCTGGCCTGTCCCATTGAGGAAAAGAATCAGGAAATCTATAAGCTGGCGGAACAGATCAAAAAAGACTTCTACGGCAACCGGATCGTCATGTTCGCGCCGCTGTACCTGTCCAACTACTGCATCAACGGCTGCACCTACTGCCCGTACCACGCGAAGAATAAACACATCCCAAGGAAGCAGCTCTCCCAGGAAGACATCCGCCGGGAAGTCATCGCCCTGCAGGATATGGGACACAAGCGTCTCGCACTGGAGGCCGGCGAAGATCCGGTCAGAAATACAATGGATTATTATCTGAAATCCATTGAAACCATTTACAGCATCAAACATAAGAACGGCGCCATCCGCCGCGTCAACATCAACATCGCGGCAACGACCGTTGACAATTACCGCCTGCTGAAGGAAGCCGGCATCGGCACCTACATCCTGTTCCAGGAAACCTACCACAAAGAGAGCTATCTGGAACTCCACCCGACCGGTCCGAAGCACGACTACAACTACCACACCGAGGCCATGGACCGGGCCATGGAAGGCGGCATCGACGACGTGGGCTTAGGCGTCCTCTTCGGCCTGGACAAATACCGCTACGAATTCGCCGGCCTGCTCATGCATGCAGAACATCTGGAGGCAGCCTTCGGCGTAGGCCCCCACACCATCAGTGTGCCCCGTCTCAAGCACGCGGACGACATCAACCCGGACGACTTCGACAACGGCATCGATGACGATACATTCGCCAAGATCGTGGCCTGCATCCGCATCGCCGTGCCGTACACCGGCATGATCATCTCCACCCGGGAGAACCAGAAGACCCGGGAGCGCGTCCTGCATCTCGGGATCTCCCAGATCAGCGGCGGGTCCCGCACCAGCGTGGGCGGCTACTGCGAACCGGAGCCGGAAGACAAGAAATCCGAGCAGTTCGACGTCAGCGACAGCCGCACCCTGGATGAGGTCGTGCGCTGGCTCATGGAGATGGACTACATCCCCAGCTTCTGCACCGCATGCTACCGCGAAGGACGCACCGGCGACCGATTCATGTCCCTGTGCAAGAGCGGGCAGATCCAGAACTGCTGCCATCCGAACGCACTGATGACATTAAAAGAATACCTGATGGATTACGCATCGCCGGAGACAAAAGCGATCGGCGATAAACTGATCGCAAAAGAAGTGCTGAATGTGCCGAATGAAAAGGCAAGAAATATCGTGCTTGAAAACCTGCGGCTGATCGAGCAGGACAACCGGAGGGACTTCCGGTTCTAAACATAAGAGGCAGAGGTTTTATCCCCTGCCTCTTACTTATTATTTAAAAGATTTTCTGCAGATAATTGTACAGCGCCAGATGCCATGACCCGATGGAGTGATACCGCATCGGATAGACGTCAAAACTTGTATTCACGCCCTCTACAAGCCTCGGCTCCGTTTCCAGCAGCGCCTTGTAGTCCTGGATCTGTCCGGGCAGCGCGAAATCAAAGTTCCCGCCGGACACGTAGAGGTAATGGATCGGATAGTCCGCGAACGCTTCCGACTGGAGCGTTTCTTCAAAATAGTCCGCCGTCGTCCTGCTGCCGCTGAACGTCCCAAACCAGGAGAAGTAATCCAGGCTTCCGCACAGCGCGGAATGATAGGTCGTCACCGCACCCCTGGACAGCCCGGCGAAGGCCCGGTGGTCCCGGCTCGCCGTAAATCCCTGCTCATCGCAGGTTTCCGCATATGTGGAATACCGGCTCTCCACTTCCGGCATCAGATCATTTCTCAGTTCTTCCCTGAATGAATAGGTCAGCTGGTCCAGATCGTCCATACAGTCGTCTTCCACATAGAAAGTCGGCGTTACGATAATCAGCGGGTCAATGTCGCCCCTGGCGATCATCTGGTCGACCATGGTCTTATTCTGCGGATGCGTCCTCAGCCAGTATTCCTCATCGTCCCCTGTCCCGTGCATCAGATAGAGGATGTTGTAGGACTGGCTTTCATCGTATCCGTACGGCAGATATACGAGCGCCTTCTTCTCCACGTCCCGGCCGTCCGTCGCATAGGCTTTCGTCTGATAGGTCAGTTCCTCCACAGTTCCCGGCTGATCGCATTCCTGTGCATCGTACTGCTCCGGGACCGCCCAGACGGACCTGCGGGCCACATTTTCCACTCCTTTTGCCGACAGCGTATTCCCGCACCATGCGCCCAGGGCCAGCACCGCTGTCAGGACGCCGGCGATGACCGCCGGCCAGGAAGGTCTTCGGAGCGGATATTTCTTCCGGATCTGCCCGGCCGTCCCGAATATGGCTCCCACAGCCGATGCGATGGCCTGCACGAGCAGTCCGAAATTAAACATCGTCGTCTCGAAATGCGTCATATTGAAAAACAGGACGAAGCCCCCGGCGGCAGCCGGCAGGAACAGCCACGAAGCCCCCGTCTTCCACACGGTATACGAAAGAGCTGCAAACAGGATCTCGATCACGCAGATCGTCACCAGAGACACCGGCTCCCCGAGCATGATATACCGCACGATATCCGCAGTCCCGACGGCCAGGACAACGGCCATGACCGCCGCATTCAGCAGATCATACTTTTTCACTGGTTCTTTCTGATCCTGCATTTATTTCACCTTCTTCACTTCTGCTTTTGCATTTCCATACGGGCTCTCTGCCTCGACCACGATCTTCCGTCCTTTTTCCGGCTGAATGATCACGAGCGCTTCTCCGTAATAGGTGTCCGCCGTATCCCCGATGTAGCTCTTCTCACAGAACGGGCAGGCGCTTCCGATGCCCAGGATCCTGCCTCCCTGCACCTTTACCCGGATCTCGCCGCGGGCAAGCGGTTTGACTGTTCCCTCGTTATCGGTGTACTTCATTCTTACATAGAGCAGATCATTTTCTTTTACAGATGTCTGTTCCGGCTCCAGTGTAAGCACCGTCTCGTCGCCGGCCGAATGCAGCACGCACTCGGCGATCTTCTTATCCTCCGCATTAAAGGAGACGGCCTTCAGCTCCCCAGGCTCGTATGTGGTCCGGAATGTGGTGATGCAGTTCTTCTTCATCTCATTTGTGCCCACGCACTTCCCGTTCACATACAGGGAGACATGGTGTGCCCGCGCATACACTTCGACTTTCGCCGCTTTGCCTTCGCAGCCGTTCCACGACCAGCTCTCCAGCGCGTTGCTCATCTTCCATGCAGACGGGGAATGGGGGCTGTCCGTATTGTCAACGGGCACGACGCCCATGCCGATCTTCTGAAGCCCGAAAGCCACCCGCGTGAACGCCATCTCAGCCAGCGGCTTCCCGGTCAGGTCGATCCGTCCGGATCCCGCGCTCACCCAGCCTTTCCCGCAGTCGAAGCGGGAGGCGTAATCCTTGTACTCCCAGGAGCCAATCCCCACTTCCCCGAGGTAATCCATGCCGGCCCACACGAAATCACCGATGATCCGCTTATGTTTATTGGTCAGCCGCCAGAAATGATACGCATCCGAGCAGAATGTCTCGCTGCCGAGGATGATGCGGTCCGGATATTTCTTCAGATCCCGGAGATACCGGTTGATGCCGTAATTGTATCCGGCCACGTCCATCTTCGCAAAGGCGTCCCTGGTCTTCACATCGCAGGGATAGAGGGTCGCGCCGAATTTCATGAAGTCTGCGCCCATAAGCCCGGCCAGCTTATTGAAGAATTCACTGCCCACGGCCTTTTTCTTTTTCACTTCTTTGACAGCCTGTTCTGCTTTCTTGTCGCTGTACACGCCAAAGCCCATGGAGCTTAAGAAATTAAAGAAAATATTTACGCCGCATGTGACCGGCCGGGTCCCGTCCAGCTCGTGCAGCCGCTCCGTCATGTTCGCACACAGGCGGATGCCCTTTGGCTGGGCCGTCTCGGATACTTCATTTCCCGTAGAATACAGCACGACTGACGGATGGTTGTAGTCCTTCGCCACCAGGTCCGCCAGATCCTGCTTATAATTCTGCCAGATCACGTCCGCATAATCATATTTCGTCTTGTGGATATACCAGCCGTCCGTATACTCGTCCATCACCAGCATGCCGGTCTCATCGCAGTAGTCCAGCATTGCCTTCGAGCAGGGGTTGTGTGCGCTCCTGATCGCGTTATATCCGTTTTCCCGGAGGATCCGGATCTTTCTCCGCTCCGCGAAATCATAGGCGCAGGCCCCCAGCAGGCCGTTGTCGTGATGGATGCAGGCGCCCCGCAGGATGACGCGCTTCCCGTTGATGCAGAATCCCTCTTCCGGCGTGCACGTTACCGTGCGGATCCCGAAGCGGACTTCCTGAACATCTTCCCCGAATGTAACCCGGCAGGTATAGAGCTTCGGATCTTCCGGAGACCACAGCTCCGCCTCCGGGAGAGAGAATTCCCATCTGCAGCGCCCTTTTTCACAGATTCCGCTCTGCGAAGCGATCACCTGATCCTGACCAAGGATCTCTGCAAGGACTTCTCCGTCCGCACTTGTCTGCACTTCAACCTGCACTTTACGGGACTCCCAGTCCAGAGTCGTAACCCGGATCCCGTCCGGCAGGACGTGTTCCTGCGGCAGGACCCACAGCCAGACCGGTCTGTAGATCCCGGTTCCCGAATACCACCGGCAGTTCGGCTGGTCGTGGTTGACCACATCCACCCGGATCTGATTCCCGCCGCCGTATGAAACAAGATCTGTTATATCGGTATAAAACCCGGTATACCCGTAATCATGGTATGCCGCCTTCTCCCCGTTGACCGATACAGTGGCCTTGCGGTAAACGCCCTCAAACTCCAGCAGAAGCTTCTTTCCCTTATAGCCCTCAGGAATTTCCAGCTTCCTCTCATAACTGTAATCCCGGGCGTCGATCCAGCCGTTGTTCACACCGCCCGGGCTGTTCTCGCTCTTCGGGTCCAGCAGCATCGCATCATGGGGTACATCGACGTCAAAAGCCTCTTCCCTCTTTCCGGCCTGATAGCAGAGCCAGCCCCTGTTCAAAGATATTTTTTCCATATGCAGCCTCCTTTATGGTTCTTTGCTTTTCTGCACAAAACAGTTATCCTTATTGTACATATTTTCAGCAGAATAGCACTACCCCGGACGTGTACTGTAACAATCCCGGGCGCAAACGGGAATCATCCGGCGCCGCCGGCGCAAAAAAAGAACGCAGACTCCAGGTCCGCGTTCCTTTTTTCATTTATCTTGTCACAATATCTACCGGCACATTGAAGATCTTCGCCACTTTGAGGATCGTATCGATATGCCTTCCTGTCGCCGCCGCGAAGTGATGGGTCGGTCCGCACTCGCTCCAGCGGTTGACGAATTCCCTCGCGCCGCATGTGAAGCGTGTCCGCATATTTGTATCGCCGAAGGAAAGGATCGGTCCCTCTTCATTCACGCCCTCAGCCACGATAAACTTGAAATGCCCCTCGCCGTCCTGCGTGATCGCAAGGTAAGTAACCGGGCCCGTGTACGGATAGAACTGAGTCAGGTATCCGCCGCCTGTCTTGCCGTGGAATACTTTCACGATCTTCATGGTCGGCTTCTTATCGGAAATATCCGCATCGCCGGAACCGCT
Source organism: uncultured Mediterraneibacter sp. (assembly GCA_944376685.1). Lineage (GTDB taxonomy): Bacteria > Bacillota > Clostridia > Lachnospirales > Lachnospiraceae > Mediterraneibacter. The sequence continues at coordinate 15,566 of CALWDN010000007.1, forward strand.
GTGGCCGATGATCGCGATATCGTCGTTAAAATCGATGGAGTACATCTCAGCCAGCTGGCCTGTGCCGGAGATCGTCTTCAGGATGCTCATTGCCATGGCAACCTTCATATCGCCTTCTACCGCGCACGCCGTGCCCTGCTTGATCAGCATGGAGAATGCCGGGATCAGCATACTGTCAAGGACGCCTGCCTTGCCCTGTGCGAATCCGTCATAGTGGGAAGCGATGAGGCCGAGCTTCTCGTCTTTGACCCATTTCTCGAACGCAACGACATATTTTGCCATCTCCCATACTTCTTCAATGCTTCCGCCGCCTTCGATGTCAAATGTATCAAGGATGTCCTGGGCTTTCGCGCGGATCGCATCCTCATCTGTGATGTCGTCAGCGATCGCCCACATTTTCTCCCAGTCAAACTGTTTTGTATAGAGGTGCATCCTTCTGTACAGGTTGGACTCGTCGATATACAGGTCCATCATACCCGGATAAGGCCTTCCGATCTGGGCGATGTTCGTATCGCGGAATCTTCTTCTGACCTGGGCCGCACGGCACCAGTCCTCGATCTCTTTCTGGACGCCCGGATCGCCGCCTTCTACGACGCCTGTGATCACGGCATGTCTCTTGCCGTAGCGCTCAAGGTCTGCCACCATCTCGCCTACCGCGCCGCATGCATAGCCTTCGCCCAGCCAGGATGCGATGTCTGTGTGGTCATAATCAAGTGCTTTTAACTTCTGCACATTTACAAGGACAACCGGCACATCCAGGTCCTTTACAGCCGGCAGCATGTTGTAGGATGTTGCGTATGTAAGGAGCTGCATGATCGCCAGGTCTACGTCCGCCGCGCGGAATTTGTCGCCCGCTTCCTGGGACTGCTCTTTTGTCGTCACCATGCCGCCGTCGATGATCTCGACCGTGTCCGGGATCGTCTTCTTGAACGCCTCATACTGAGCCTCGAACTCCGGCACCAGTGACGGGAACTGGGGCAGATATGCGCCCAGCGCGATGGAAAATACGCCTACTCTTGCTTTTGTGTCAACTAACATTGGTATACCTCCTGTTATGTATAAATGATTTCTATTTTTACTCGTACATTTTCACGTCAAATGACTCTTTCACGCATGTCCTTGCCTCCGGGAGGCTTGCGAACACACCGTCATGGAGCATCTGAACGATGATGTTTCCGATGGCTGTAGCCTCGGACGGGCCGGCGGAAACTTTTCTTCCTGTGTATTTTGCCGTCAGTTCATTCAGATATCCGGCATTGGAGCCGCCGCCCACCACGTAAATGGTGCTGTATTTTTTACCGGTGATGGCTTCGATCTCTTCCACTGTATCGCCGTAGCATTTTGCGAGGCTGTTGTAGATGACCGATGAGATCTCGCCCACAGTCTCCGGAACCGGCTGATCCGTATCGCGGCAGAACTTCTGCACCGCTTCGATCATACTCTCCGGAGCCAGGAAGCAGTCGTCGTTGCAGTCCACGATGGACGGGATGGTCTCCTTTGACGCCATCTCACAGATCTCGGCACAGGACAGGTCTTCCGTAACCTCTTTCTTCACGGACTGAATCATCCACAGGCCCATGATGTTCTTCAGATAACGGAACCGGTGGTCATATCCGCCTTCGTTCGTGAAGTTTGCTTTCATGCTCTCCATAGAGCAGTCCGCCTCTTTGCGCTCGATCCCCATCAGCGACCATGTACCGGAGCTGATGTAGACGGCGTCATCATCATTGGTCGGAACTGCGAGCACCGCGCTTCCCGTATCATGCGTGGCCGGCAGGACGACCGTACAGTTGAAGCCCACTTCCTTCTGTACATTCTCCGTAAAATCACCGACTACGGTTCCCGGCATGGATACCGGACGGAACATCTTAGAGTTATATCCCAGCATATCGATCAGCTCGTAATCCCAGTCATTGGTCTTCGGACTGATCAGCTGCCCGGTCGTAGCCTCCGTATACTCGTTCATCTTCACGCCTGTGAGCAGGAAGTTAAAATAGTCCGGTATCATCAGGATCGTCTCCGCCTGCTCCAGATATTCCGGATGGGACTCTTTCACAGCCATGAGCTGATAGATCGTATTGAAGATCTGCTTCTGGATGCCGGTCCTTGCATACAGGTCGTCCTGGGGGATCACTTCATAGACTTTCTCGTCCATTCCCTCTGTGCGGCTGTCACGGTATCCAACGGTGTCGCCCAGGACATTGTCGTCCTTATCGAGCAGCACGTAATCCACGCCCCATGTATCGATTCCCATGGATACCGGGATCTTGCCGATCTCTTTACACTTTTTCAGTCCGTTTTTGATCTCAGTGATCAGGCGTTCCACATCCCAGCAGAGCGTACCGTTCTTATTGTCCATTCCGTTCGGGAAACGGTACACTTCCTCGAGCTGCATCTTGCCGTCCTTCATGCTGGCAAGCATGTGACGTCCGCTGGATGCACCGATGTCAACGGCCAGATAATATCTTTCCATCTGTAAGTGCCTCCTTCTCTTATTTTCTATAATCCATTATAATTAGTAAAAATGCGCAAAAAAAGGACGCTATTTATATAAAACAGCGTCCTTATTTGCAACCGCAAACATATTTAGGGTTCTTTTTTGCACTTTATACAAATTTGATTCCTACATTTTGTACAAATTGCCTGTTCTGTATTCTTTCGGGCTGACCCCGTATCGTTCTCTGAATTTCCTGTAAAAATAACTTGTGTTGTCATACCCCACCGACTCTATGATATCCGTCACCGAGACCTCGCTGTTCACCAGCATATATACTGCCTGCTGCATCCGTTTCTCCTGCAGCAGTTCTTTGTAGGTCTTCCCCGTACGCCGCCTGATCTCACGGCTGAGCCAGTACACATCGTATCCCATCTGTGCCGCCAGTTCTGAGAGCGTCCCGTTTTTGTAATGATCATTGATATAACTTAATACCGCCGCCGCGATCTCCGTATCGTATTTTGACCCGCCGGACTCCATCTTGTCCATACAGTTCAGAAGCTGCAGGAACAGAAGCCCCATGGTGATCTGGGTGCAGCTGCGCTTGTTGGATGAATCATAGAAGATCGTCCAGACCATATTCTCGATCAGATTCTGGACCGGCAGGATGTCCGCCACATGGAAATACATCCAGCACGTCTCCCCGTCCCTTCCGGACAGAGCTCCCACAAGGAAATCACGGAGCTGGTTTTCTTCATCCCCCATCATGGAGAAAGCCGTGTCTAGAAATTCCGGAAGCACGATAAAGTTCACCGCAATGTCGTCCCTGCCCGCCGGCAGGATCTCCTGGACCGCATTCTGGTTGAGGAAAAGGAGGTCGCCCGCCTCCAGGATCACTTCCGTCCCGTTGATGATATGCGTGGTCCTTCCCTGGCACATATAGATCACTTCGATATAATTGTGCGTATGCTTTGGGAAATGGACGAACCGTGTGTGCGGCCGGACCTGAATAAGCTTCCCCTTCTGGAGAAGCTTTTTACTGTCAATGACCATATCTTTCTTTTCAGTATAGAGCTGCGGGTCGATCTCTTTTCTCCCGTCCAGGATATGCTGTTCCTCCTCTGTGATGACCGACAGCTCTTTTATCAGTTCTTCATGCATGGCTGTCACGCCCTCTCTGCATCGATCTCCTTTGTCAGCTCCATGTATTCCTTTGCGCTCCGGCTGCTTTTCTTATAGGCCATTACCGGCGCGTTATTGTCCTGCGACCATTCCACGCCGCTGTCCACCCGGATGTATGTATCAAATACCTTGACATCCTCCAGTTCTTTCAGCGTTTCCAGTGTCTGCTTAAAATAATTCTTTCTCGTATCCACTTTGGTGATCAGGATGCCGCCGAGCTTCAGCTCCGGCGCGATCTCCTTCACCTGATCAAGGAATTCAAACATATTTCCCAGCCCGAACAGCCCCCACGGGGACGCCTCCACCGGGATGATGATCTCGTCTGAAGCGCACAGGATGTTCATCACCCAGCCGCCCAGCGTCGGCGGCGCATCGATCAGGATATAATCATATCCGCCGGAACCGATCACATTTTTCAGGCATTTTCTCAGGATATATTCGCGCTGCCACTTTGTAAACAGTTCATATTCTATGGAGCTCATCAATGTGGAAGACGGGATCAGATCCAGATTTTCATAAGCTGTGTGGACGATATAGTCTGTAAGGTCATCCTGTCTCTTAATGCCTTCATATATGTTCTTTCCGCCCTGGGCGAATCCGAGCACCGTATCCTCATCAAAAAGAGAGAGGGAGAGGTTCAGCTGCATGTCCCCGTCGATCAGCAGGACTTTCCGTCCCATCTGCGTCAGACCGTATCCCACGTTGGAACATGTCGTTGACTTTCCGCTCCCTCCTTTATTATTTGCAAAACAGATTACTTTCGTCTTCGCTCCCATCTGCTATCTGTCTCCTTTCTTCCAGTCGGTGTGTGCCGGTTCTGTCCCGAAATTCTTATCGATCAGCCTGCAGTATTCTTCATAGGCGCCGATGCCGCTGAAATTCTCCCTGAGCACATCGCGGATCCCCTTATAATACCACGCCAGTGCAGCCTTGCTCTGCATTCTGAACCGCTTCCACAGTTCATCCCCCACCACCGGATAATCCCGGTCGATATCCCGCATATTGGACAGCTTGTCCGCAAGCCCGATCATCTGCACCTCGATCGGCGCGTCTTTCAGGCGGCTGATCGTCGAGCCTTTCCTTTCTTCCCAGCTCAGGCTCTTATCCTCGCTCTCCTGGGCCACCATATCCGCAACCCGGGCCCCGAACCGGAGTTTCAGTATATCAAACGTGATCCCCCTGCAGTCCTCGACTGTGTCGTGGAGCACTGCCGCGCAGATCACTTCCTCGTCTTTTGTCATTGATGACACGATATCCGCCACCTCAATAGGATGGACGATATACGGCCGTCTTGTCCCCTTCCGAAACTGCCCCGCATGCGCCTTCGCCGCAAAATCCATCGCGTCATCTATCATATCGATTCCTCCGCCAAGTCCTGTACTTCCTGCCGTGAGCATCCACACAAGCTGTACATATTCCCGTATATCAGTTGTCATGTAAATTTTAACACAAGGCCGACGCAAGTACAATGAAAAAACCGAAGAAGTTCTTTTACTTTTCATATTCCGTCAGCGCGCCAGGTATGGTATAATAATTGCGCTATGGAAAAGAAAAATGTTCTGATAACCGGTTCATCCCGGGGCATCGGCCGCGCCTGCGCCCTTGCCTTTGCCGGAGCCGGATACCATGTATTTATAAACTGCAGAAAATCTCCGGATCAGCTCCGGCAGACATACAGAGAGATCATCTCATCCGGCGGGAGCTGCACGATGCTTCCCGGGGACGTCTCGGACCCGGAATGCGTGCGCGCCATGTTCCGGGAGCTTAAAACCGTCTGCGAAGGCCCCGACGTCCTGGTCAACAATGCAGGAGTCGCTTATTTCGGACTGCTCAGCGATATGACGGATGAAGACTGGAGACAGGTGATCGACACCGATCTCTCCTCGGCATTTTACTGCTGCAGGGAAGCGATCCCCTATATGGTCTCAAGGAAGCAGGGCCGGATCATCAACATCTCCTCCATGTGGGGAACCGCCGGCGCCTCCTGTGAAGCGGCGTACTCTGCGGCCAAATCCGGACTCCACGGACTGACCCGGGCGCTTGCCAGGGAACTGGCCCCCAGCAATATCCAGGTCAATGCCCTGGCCTGCGGGGTGATCGATACGGAAATGAACAGCCGGCTGACTGCCGAAGAACGGGCCGCCCTTGAGGAAGAGATCCCGGCAGGCCGCTACGGAACGGCAGAAGAAGCTGCACGTACGGTTCTGCTGCTGGCAGACGCGCCCGCCTATCTCACCGGACAGATCATCGGTCTGGACGGCGGAATGATCTGAGAGGAAAGGAAGACATTTATGATCGATGTAAATGACCTGACCAGTATTTCAACAGACTGTTCCATGACAGAATTCGTAGGGACCACCGTGCTCGATACGATCGGCCTCGTGATCCCCGGGATCGATCCCGCCCTGCTGGAACAGATGGGTCTGGAAAAGCCGTACCGGAGCCTGGGGCTCATCAGCTCCCGCACCGGCGCCGCCGGCCAGATCAACGCGGCAGATGAGGCGGTGAAATCAACAAATACAGAAGTAGTCTCCATTGAACTTCCCCGCGACACGAAAGGCTGGGGCGGCCACGGCTGTTTCATCATCCTCGGCGGGGACAACGTGTCCGATGTGAGACGGGCCGTAGAAATCGCACTTGAATATATTGAAAAATATGCCGGCGAACTGTATATCAGCCAGGCCGGACATCTGGAATTCACCTATTCCGCCAGTGCGGACCAGGCGCTCCACATGGCCTTCGGCGCCCCCGTCGGCAGAGCCTTCGGGTTCTTCTGCGGCTCCCCGGCGGCCATCGGACTGGTCATGGCGGATCTGGCGCTCAAAGCATCGCCCGTGGAAGTGATCCGTTATATGACGCCGGATAAAGGCACGAGCCATTCCAATGAAGTGATCGTTGCCGTAACAGGCGATGCATCCGCGGTTAAAAATGCCGTTCTGACCGCAAGAGAAAACGGCCTGAGGCTTCTCATCTCCATGGGGAGCTATCCCGAGACGCCGTCCAGGCCGTTCCTTTAACCCTGCCTTCGCAGGATGATCCGATATCATATTTTGGGATAAATATCCTGAGGCACATAGGCTTTGACCTCGATCCCCTCAGGAACATAGGATTCTTCAAGAAGCTGGCCGCGGCTGCGGATCAGCTGGATCTTGCCGGCCTCAGAAAAACCATACAGGCGCTCCACATAGATCTGATCCTTCCGGACGATCTCCAGGAGCGCTTTTTTCAGTTCCGCAAGTCCCTGCCCTGTCTTTGCAGACACCGGGATAGAGTAATCCGCCCGGAAATCTTTCTGCCGGGAATCCCCTGGCAGAAGATCCTGTTTATTAAAAAGCGTAACTACCGGCCGGTCTTCCACTCCCAGTTCTCTCAGCGTCTCGTAGACCACATGCATCTGTTCATCCATCTGCGGATTGGACGCATCCACCACATGGATGATGATGTCCGCATATTTCGCCTCCTCCAGCGTGCTTTTAAACGCTTCCACCAGATGGTGCGGGAGCTTTCTGATAAAGCCGACCGTATCGGTCAGCAGGATTTCCTGCGTATTATCCAGCATAAGGGAGCGTGTCGTGGTATCCAGCGTTGAGAAAAGCATGGCATCCTCCGGGATGCCCGCACCGGTCAGTGCATTTTCGATACTGCTCTTTCCGGCTGACGTATATCCCACCAGCGCCGCACATTTCAGTCCTGAGCGCTTACGCTGGGAGCGGATCAGTTCCCGGTGCTTCTCCACATCCTTCAGGTCTGCTTTCAGCCGGCTGATCCGTTCCCGGATAAGCCGCCGGTCCATCTCCAGCTTCTTCTCACCGGGCCCCCTCGTCCCGATGCCGCCGCCCAGGCGGGACAGCGACCTTCCAAGTCCGGCCAGGCGAGTCGCCCGGTATTTCAGCTGGGCAAGCTCTACCTGGATCTTTCCCTCGCCGCTCACTGCGTGGGCCGCAAAAATATCCAGGATCAGAAGCGTCCGGTCGATCACCTTGCAGGACAGTTCAGCTTCCAGGTTGCCGATCTGGGATCCGGTCAGCTCATCGTCACAGATGATCCCGTCCGCTTCTGTCTCCCAGAGAAGCTCCTTTAATTCTTCAAGCTTTCCCTTCCCGATATAAGTTGCCGGATGGATGCCCTCCCTTGCCTGGATCAGCCGTCCGGCTGTCTGTGCGCCGGCAGTTTTGGCCAGGTCTGCAAGCTCGTCGAGGGATCTTTCTGCCGCTTCCGGATTCCCCGTATCGACGCCGACCAGGATCATCCGCTCTTCTATGTGTTCTGTCTCAAACATACCGCTTCTCCCGCCTAGCGCGTCGCCAGGAACTCGGCCTCCCGCTGCACGGCTTCATCATCCGGATAAGCCTCCAGATATTCTGCAGCCTTCTGCTTCGCGCCTTCCCAGTCCGCCTGCTGCTCACAGCATACGATCTCATTATACTTCATCTCCCGGATCAGGTCTTCAGACGGCTGCTCATCCTCTTCCGCCGCATCCGCGATCGCAAGCCCTGAACGGATATACTCAAGCGCCGGGCCGTACTGTCCGGTCTGCATGGCGCACACTGCCATCAGGTTGTACATCTGGACGCCCGGCTGGATGCCGCTTTCCGCCGCCTTCTGGAACGCTTCCAGCGCCGCCTCGTAATCTTCCGTTTCATAATATGCCATTCCAAGCCCGCGCCAGCCTTCCGCCGCATTTTCACCGCCGGACCGGGCCAGCTCTTTAAACTGGGCCTCCGCTTCTTTGTAATCGCCGGCCTCAAGCGCCTTTACCCCCGCCTTCTGCGGGTTTGCGCATCCGCATATGAGCCCTGCCGCAAGCAGGGACGCAGCCGCCGCTGCCATCCATTTCTTCATCTTCATCTCTTACCCTCAGCGCCCTGAATACTGGAGCATCCAGAACGAATTCAATATATTGATGAGCATCACAGCCATATCCGCGATGATCGCATTCTGCATCGTCACGAACCCGAAGAACGCCATAATGATCAGCAGCACTTTCATGCCGATCGCAAAAACCATATTCTGCCGGACGGAACGGAGCGTCGCTTTGGCGATCCGGACCGCGCTGATGATCCTGGACGGTTCGTCCTCCATCAGTATGATGTCCGCCGCCTCCAGTGCGGCATCCGCGCCAAGTCCGCCCATGGCGATGCCGATGTCTGCCAGCGAGAGGACCGGCGCGTCATTGATGCCGTCCCCGACAAACGCCATTTTCTCCCCTTCCATCTGGTTCTCACGGAATTCTTCCAGAAGGCTTACTTTATCTTCCGGCATCAGTTCGTAATAAACACTTTCTATCCTCAGCCTGGAGGCAACTTCTTCGGCCACCTGCTCGTTGTCGCCGGTAAACATAACAGTCCCCATGCTTTTCCTTCTCATCCACCGCATCAGGCGGAAGGAATCCTCCCTTATGATGTCCGAGATCAGGATATAGCCTGCATATTCCCCGTCCACTGCGATATAGACAACCGTGCCTGCGTCTTCTACCTGCTGATAGAAGATCCCCTCACGGTTCATCAGACGTGTATTCCCCACATAGACCTCTCTGCCGTCTACATGCGCACGCACGCCGTACCCGGGCTGTTCTTCAATGTCCGTCACCCGGGATCTGTCCGGCTCCCTGCCGTAAGCCTCACCCAGGGAAGTTGCTATGGGATGGTTGGAATATGATTCCGCAAGGGCCGCGATCTCGAGCAGCTCTTCTTCCTGCATCTTGTGCGGGACGATATCCCTTACGTGGAATACGCCTTCTGTCAGTGTTCCTGTTTTGTCAAAAACATATGTATCAACTTCCGTCAGTTCTTCAAGATAGGACGCGCCTTTGATCAGGACTCCCTGTCTGGAGGCAGCGCCGATCCCGCCCAGGAACGCCATCGGGATAGAGACCATCAGGCCGCACGGGCAGGCCGCTACCAGGATGATCAGCCCCCGGTATATCCATTCGGATTTCGCCTCGATAAACATCATAGGCGGCAGGATTACGGTCAGGAGCGCGATCAGGATCACGATCGGCGTATAATACTTTGTAAATTTATCGGCAAAATGAACGCTGTCCGCTTTGTTGTCATTGGCGTTTTCCACCATGCGCATGATCTTTGCCGCCGTGGAATCATTATACAGCCTGGTCACCCGGGCTTCCAGGACTCCGTTCAGGTTGATGCTCCCGCTGTACAGATGGTCGCCGACCCGCACTGCCCTGGGTTCTGATTCGCCGGTCAGGGCTTTCATATCGATCGTGCCGGTCCCCTGCGTCACGACACAGTCCACCGGGATCTTTTCCCCCGGCCGGAGCACGATCACCTGTCTGAGCTCCAGCTCCTGGGGCGGAACGATCTTCTCCTTGTTCCCGACTTTCAGGTTGGCATATTCAGGCCGTATATCAATGAACTTTGCAATAGATTTCTTCGTTCTTCCGAGTGAAATCTCTTCTACAAACTTGCCGACCTGGTAAAAGAGCATGGCCGCCACAGCTTCTTTATGCCGTTCAACAAAAAAAGCCCCCAGCGTGGCAATGATCATGAGCAGGTTCTCGTCTATGAACTGCCGTTTCAGCATCTTCTTTGCCTGCTCCAGATATGTCGTGGCCGACAGAACTGCATATGCAAGGAAAAACAACACCGTTTCCGCCGCTGCCGGCACCGTCCAGTAAGACGTCACCGACCACGCAATAATATAGAGCAGAACACCTGCTCCGATCTCAATCCCTTTTTTTCTCGCCTCTTCAGTCATTTTCCTATTCCTTCGGCTTTCTAAACTTTTTCCTTCCTACAGTATAGCGAAAATATGCGGATGCATCAACATCTTTTAGCCATAGCAGGCGAATATTAAGAAAATTTTACAATTAATAACATTGATTACTGTATAATCATATGAACTTTTGTGCTACAATGGATAAAATTGATTTTATCGCTTTATTACTGAAAAGGAGGTGGCCTATGGCGAAATCACGATGCCGTCTCTGCGGCGGGAAGCTGGCCGGCAGCCGCTGCACGTTCTGCGGCCTGGACAACACATGCTATGACCGCGACTACACGTACCAGAAAGCTTTATCCAGGCAGCGGCGTGTTGAACGCAAAGTCGAAAACCACACACCCGCACGTCCTGCACAGGCGGCTTCCGCACCGCCGCCCCGCAGCCCTCAGCCTTCCGCGCCCCGGAGCGCGCCGGCTGCCGCGCCGCGGCCGGCTTACAGACCGTCCTCTGTTCCCTCTCCGAAAAGGCGGAACGGGGCGGCAAAGATCTCTGTGATCATTATAATCATATTTATCTTCGTCTCTGTCCTTGCCAGCGCCCTGCCCGCACTGGAAGAAGCTGCCGGATCCCTGTTTTCCGCCAATACATACAGCAGCCTGTACTCTGACGGCTATGACTGGGATGATGATGACTGGGATCCCTATGGATTTGTCACAAGGGAGATCCCTGAAACAGGGGAAGCTTATGAAACCGTCATCGGACCCGGCATTTACCAGATAGGCATCCATATCCCGGAAGGCGTCTACCATGCGGAACTTCTGAGCGGTGAAGGAGGCGTAGACATCACGGACAATGAAAACAGCATCTATGACTACACCTATTTCGGCACAGAGGAAGAATATGATGAAGTCACCGGCCTGGACGACATCCGGCTGTACAGCGGCGCAGAACTGAACATAGATTCAAGCATGCTTATCCGGCTCAGCACGGAGAACGCCCAGCCGCTGACAGAACAGCCATATGCAGCCGAAACGGACGGTACATACAGACTTCCCGAAGGGGAATACACCGCAGGGACTGACGGGCTTCCTGAAGGGATTTACGATATTTCCGTTGATACGGACCCGGATGAGCCCTATGGATACGCAAACATCATCCTGCTCTACCCGGACGGCTCGAGCGAATACTTCTGGGCGGACTCACCGGAAAGCGCCGTATCCATTGACGGATATTCATCCGCAGGCGTTAAAAATGTCGTCATTCCTGACGGAACGGAAGTCAGCGTTGAATACGGTGATATTCTCCTGACTCCGGGACAGGGATGCTATAATGTGGATTACGACAGCTACCCGCAGCAATAAATCCGAAAGGAGAAATTCATGAACGCAGACATTATCACACTTTCGCCGGATTCTCTCAATCTGATCTGGCTGCTCCTGTTCGTGGTCCTGCTGGTGATCGAACTTTTCACCGTGGGGCTTACAACAATCTGGTTTGCCGTTGGCGCGCTGGCCGCATTTCTGGCCGACTGCCTCGGCGCCGGGCTTCCGGTGCAGATCATGGTCTTCCTGGCAGTATCCTGCATCCTGCTCATCTTCACCCGCCCCTGGGCGGCAAAACACGTCAACCGCAGAAGAGTCAGGACAAATTATGAGAGCGAGATCGGCAAGATCATCCTCATCACTGAGAAAGTAGACAATCTGAACCAGACCGGAAAGAGCACGGTGGACGGTCAGGAATGGACCGTGCGCTCCAAAAACGACTCGGACATCCTGGAACCCGGTACAAAAGCAAAAGTCGTCGATATCTCCGGCGTAAAACTGATCGTAGAAAAATATAAGGAGGATTCTGTATGAATTCAATAATCGTAAGCCTTGGAGGCATCATTTTCATTGTTATCTTAGTCATCCTCGTACTGATCCTGATCTCCTGTGTAAAGATCGTGCATCAGGCTCAGGCTGTTGTCGTCGAACGGCTCGGCGCATACCTGACCACCTGGAACACGGGGCTCCACTTCAAGATCCCGATCATTGACCGCGTGGCACGCAGGATCGACCTGAAAGAGCAGGTTGTCGATTTCCCGCCGCAGCCGGTCATCACGGAAGACAACGTAACCATGCAGATCGATACCGTCATCTTCTATCAGATCACGGACCCGAAAATGTTCTGCTACGGCGTGGCAAGCCCCATCATCGCCATCGAAAACCTGACGGCGACCACTCTCCGCAACATCATCGGCGACCTGGAGCTGGACCAGACCCTCACCTCCCGTGAGACGATCAACACGAAAATGCGGGCGGAACTGGACCGTGCGACCGACGCCTGGGGCATCAAGGTAAACCGGGTCGAACTCAAGAACATCATCCCGCCGACCGCGATCCGCGACGCGATGGAGAAACAGATGAAAGCAGAACGTGAGAGACGTGAAGCCATCCTCCGCGCAGAAGGCGAGAAAAAATCAACCGTCCTTGTTGCCGAAGGCCAGAAAGAATCCGTGATCCTCGAGGCGGAAGCGGCGAAACAGGCGGCGATCCTGAAAGCCGAGGCTGAAAAAGAGAAAATGATCAAAGAAGCGGAAGGTCAGGCAGAAGCGATCCTGAAAGTCCAGCAGGCAACCGCCGACGGCCTTAAATTCATCAAAGAGGCCGGCGCCGACCAGTCCGTCCTGACGCTCAAGAGCCTTGAAGCATTTGAGAAAGCAGCCGACGGAAAAGCCACCAAGATCATCATCCCTTCAGAGATCCAGGGAATCGCGGGGCTTGTAAAATCCATCACGGAAGTGGCGGAAGACAGCGAAAAGAAACAGTAACAACCAACAGGGCCGCCTGCACAGTTCGTGCAGACGGCCCTGTTTTATTGTGGATCATCCTGCAGCTTCAGCTGCTCTTTCCTGCTTCCGATCACATGATCCAGCACAGCATCCATATTGTCTCTGTTCTGCTGGTGCGCGATGCATTCCTGGATCGCCTCGTTGAGCGAGAGCATTTTCTCATCCAGTTCCGAAACCATTTTCGCGCATTCCCGCAGGTCGCGGCTTATATATTCGGGCGCATTTCCCTCAAACTTATAATAGATCTTGTGCTCCAGGCTGGCCCAGAAATCCATGGCGATCGTGCGGATCTGGATCTCTACCTTCGTATCCACCACACTGTCCGACAGGAAGATCGGAACCGATACCAGCATGTGATAACTCTTGTAGCCGCTCTCCTTCGGATTCTTGATATAATCCTTGATCGAGAGGACTTTCAGATCGCTCTGGTTGCCGATCATCTCCGCCAGCCTGTAGATATCTGACGTAAAGGAACAGATCAGCCGGACGCCTGCTATATCGTTGATATAGCGTACCATATTTTCGATCGACGTCTCATATCCATAGCGTTTCAGCTTCTTGACGATGCTTTCAGGAGTCTTGATCCTTGTCTTGATATGTTCGATCGGATTGTACTGATGTACATGCTGAAATTCATCGTTCAGAATCTCCAGCTTTGTACCAACTTCCTTCAAAGCTGCATTATAAAGAAATATAACTGTCTTCCAACTGTCGACATCCTCGTAACTCTTCAGCGCAGCTTCAACTTCTTGTTTGCCTTTCATCGCGGACATCCCCCATTGGTTATTTGCTTTTTCAAGTATACCATATTTTGTATTTAGTGTTAACCGAGTTCACTCTTTTTTAATGAAGATTTAAGATTGTCCGCTCCGCCTTTTAATGAGGATCTAATCCAGTTTCATATCCCCGAAACGGATCCACTTCTTCTTTCTCATGAACTCTGAGATCAGAAGCGTCACGACCGCCGGAAGGATAAACTGGATGAGCAGGATCTTGACGAGCACGATCATCTCCGGCTCCGTCTGCGTCATAACCTGCCAGGTCATCAGCGGCCCTACAAGCCCGGCCGTTCCCATGCCTGATCCGGTGGCGTTATTGGTCATATGGAAGACCATCGTTCCGACCGGCCCCAGGATCGCACTGGAGAGGATCGCCGGGATCCAGATCTGCGGATGGTGCACGATATTCGGCACCTGGAGCATGGACGTCCCAATGCCCTGGGAAAGAAGTCCCCCGATCTTGTTCTCCCGGAAGCTGGCCACCGCAAATCCGATCATATTGCAGCAGCAGCCGACCGTTGCCGCTCCCGCCGCCAGGCCGGACAGGTTCAGGATCACGCCCAGTGCAGCCGAGCTGATTGGCAGCGTCAGGATCATTCCCATCAGCACAGACACTACGATCCCCATGACGAACGGCTGCTGCTCTGTTCCCCAGTTAATGAGCGAACCGAGCCATGCCATGAATGCCGAGATCGGCGGTCCCACCAGCAGGCCCACAACCGATCCGACAGCAATGCATGCCAGCGGCGTCAGGATGATATCCAGCTTTGTCTTTCCGGAGACCAGAAGCCCGATTTCGATGGAAACATACGCCGCCACAAAAGCGCCCAGCGGTTCACCCGGTCCGGACAGCACAAGGGCGCCGTCAACCATGATCTCACCGGACATAATATCCCCGGCAAACGCGCCGATCAGTCCAACGACTGCCGCCGACACGATCACCAGATGCCCTGCATCCAGTTTGCGCGCTACACCCGCGCCGATGCCTGCGCCGGTGAGCCCTGCGGCAACCTTGCCCAGCGTAAAGATCAGATCGCCGATATTCCCGCCGCAGTATGTCCCGATCTGCTGGATGATCGTACCGATGATCAGCGTTGCAAAAAGGCCTTGGGCCATACCCGTCAGGCCGTCAATAAATATCCTGTCCAGAAATTTCTTCATTTGTTCTCCCCCTCCACTATGTGCTCTGCACATTTCCGGAACTCGTACAACAGATCTATATACTCATGAATGATCCTCTGACAATACTCTTTCACGATCACTCCGTCATAGTCATGCGACAGCTGATTGCGTACTTTCAGCATTTCCATCCATATATCATCGGAGATCAGCTTTGCCTTATACGCTGCCCGCAGCACCTCACGGGGCGAACCGGCTATAAAATCCGTGATCGCATAACACTGAACAAGAACATCTTTCATAACCTTCCAGGCAAGATCGAATGTAATGCTGAACTTTGCACTTGTTCCGCTTAAAACAAACGAATCCGACAGGTCGCGTTCTCTTGCTTCCGTCAGAGATTCCAGCGAACGCGTAAACGATTCCCATCTTTTCTCAAATTTTGCGTCCATACTTTTTTATATCCTCCAGAATCAACTCATTTCCACATGTGTCCATATTGAGCAGATCGATCGTATACAGGGTCTGGATCCCGTCCACAGCATCCTGCAGCGAATCAAAATCATCAACCCCGGATACCGCTATATCTATGTCGCTTCGCTCAAGCGCCGTCCCCTTCGCCCGGGAACCGAACAGAATAATCTGTTCCGCATGATATTTCTCACAAAGCTCTTTTATGTCCTGCAAAACCATATCAACCGTCATAAAATCCACACTCCCTGCCATACTCCTTTAATAATATAACAGAAAGTATATTCCCGTACAACCTTGCAAATACTGTTTTTTGAATGACTTTTCCGTTGTCCTGTGTTAAAATAGCATCTGTGACAGGATGAAAGGAGCCGTGAAAAATGTTCCGTTTATGGGGAAAAGAATTTAAAGACAACCGGATGCTGAGAGATACCGTGATCTGCGATGACACAGACGACACCCGCACACATAAGATCTTCAATGCGCTGGATCAGATCTGCTACGAATTCGACCTGAGCAAGCCGATCTGGCTGGACGTCACCATCAATGAATTCAAACGCCACGCGAAGGCGCGGTTCTATCAGGACAGCTTTGTAGATTCCATTGATTTTGATTATCTGGAAATACAGGTGATAGAAGAATAGCGGCTATTATAAAACAGCTGCTTTTTATCAGCTATATACATTTTAGTATCATTTTAGTCGCACTTTCTTGAATATCACATAGCAATATGTTATATTATAGATACAGGGAAACCGGAAGCGGCCTACCTTTTATAATGATTTACCTAATTATTCAGGTCGTCACTATTGCAGTAGTGGCGGCCTATTTCTTTCCCCTGAAGATCTCGTAACAGAGACCGACAAGGGCAACAATGAATATTAATATCTGGATCAGATCCGAATATGTAACGTTCATCGGCATCGCCCTCCTTCCTTTTGTCTGGAGGGTTTGCCCCTCCGAAAAGATCAGAGGGTAAGCCGCCCGGCTTTGGTTTCCCTGTTATTTATACTAGCATAGCGTCAGTGTACAAGGGGACAATACGGTCGTTGAAGGGTTGATTTGGAGCGTGTTGCCCCTTGTACACTGACGCTAGCCGTCTCAAAAATACAACCAGCTGGTTATGTATGACAACCGGTAAAATTCTGCATAAAAAAACAGAGACGCTGAACTTCAACGTCTCCGGTTATTCTGAAGCAGATGACGGGAATCGAACCCGCCTCGCCAGCTTGGGAAGCTGGAGTTCTACCGATGAACTACATCTGCATCTGCACGTTATGAATTATAACGCGCTTTTCTCGAAATTGCAAGCCTTTTCTCAGTCAATCTGCCAGTCGATCGGTTCGATCCCGTGGCTCTCCAGGAACGCATTCGTCTTACTGAACGGCCTGCTGCCGAAAAACCCCCTGTACGCTGAGAGCGGGCTCGGATGAGGCGCCGTCAGGATGAGGTGCTTCGGATTGTTCAGCATGGCTTTCTTGCGCTGGGCCGGACTTCCCCACAGGATGAACACGATGGGCCGGTCCTGGCTGTTGAGCGCCATGATCGCCGCGTCCGTGAATTCTTCCCAGCCGATCCCCCGGTGGGAATTGGCCTGATGCGCCCGCACGGTCAGAACCGTATTGAGCATCAGCACGCCCTGCTCCGCCCATTTTGTCAGGCAGCCGTGGTCCGGGATCGTGCAACCCAGGTCGTCGTGCAGCTCCTGATAGATATTCACCAGTGAAGGCGGGATGTCCACGCCTTTTTTTACCGAGAAGCACAGCCCGTGGGCCTGCCCGTTATTGTGGTACGGATCCTGCCCCAGGATCACCACTTTCACCTTTTTCAGCGGCGTCAGATGAAAGGCGTTGAAAATATCATCCGCCGGCGGAAAGATCAGCCTCGTCCTGTATTCCTGATTGACTGTCTCAAACAGTTTCTTATAATAAGGTTTTGCAAATTCTCCTTTCAGCGCTTCGTACCAGTCGCCGTTCAGTCCTGCCATAACCATATTCTCCTTCTTTCACATTCTTACGTCCGCCCGGACCGGCGGGGATGTCTACAGCCGCACCGGAACGCCTTCGTCCCGGAGGTATTCTTTCACCTGGCGGATCTCCAGCTCTTTATAGTGGAACAGGGATGCCGCCAGCGCCGCATCCGCCTTCCCGACGGTCAGTGCGTCTTTAAAATGCTCCAGTGTCCCTGCGCCGCCCGATGCGATGACCGGGATGGACACATGCTCAGCGATGCTTTTCGTCAGTTCCAGGTCATATCCCGCTTTCGTCCCGTCGCAGTCCATGCTGGTGAGCAGGATCTCCCCTGCGCCCAGCTGCTCCACTTTCATGGCCCATTCCACCGCGTCGATGCCGACGTCGATGCGCCCGCCGTTTTTATAGATGTTCCAGCCGGATCCGTCCGCGCGCCGCTTGGCGTCGATGGCAACGACCACACACTGGCTCCCGAACTTGTCTGCCGCATCGCTGACCAGCTCCGGTGTATTGATGGCCGATGAATTGATGGAGATCTTATCCGCCCCCTCCCGGAGGATGGCGCGGAAATCATCAACCGTGCGGATGCCTCCGCCGACCGTAAACGGGATAAACACGCATTCTGCCACCTTGCGCACCATATCGATCACAGTGCGGCGCTCGTCCGAGGACGCCGTGATATCCAGAAATACCAGTTCGTCCGCTCCCGCCTTATCATATGCTTTCGCGATCTCCACCGGGTCGCCGGCGTCTTTGAGATCCACGAAATTCACACCTTTTACTACCCGTCCCCCGTTCACATCCAGACAGGGGATGATCCGTTTTGTAAACATAGCCGTTCCCTTTCCGCGCTTGCCGCGTCTGCCTTATTTTACAATTCCACGAAATTTTTCAGGATATGCAGTCCCACGTCGCTGCTTTTCTCCGGGTGGAACTGGCACGCGAATACATTATCCTTCTCCACAGAGGCATGGATATGGGTGCAGTATTCTGTGGACGCTTTCACGATCTCTTCGTCTTCTGCCTTCAGATAATAGGAATGGACGAAGTACACATAAGCGCCTTCTCCGATCCCCCGAAACAACCGTCCGTCGTGTTCAAGATGCAGGGAATTCCAGCCCATGTGGGGGATCTTCATCCCTTCCTGCTCCGGGATCTTCAGGATCTCCCCTTTCAGGATGCCGAGGCCCTTCACCCCCGGCGCCTCATCGCTCCGCTCAAAGAGGAGCTGCAGACCCAGACAGATCCCGAGGAACGGGGTTCCCTTATCCACGACCTGACGGATCACTTCCTCCAGCCCCCGCTCCCGGATGGTTGCCATGGCGTCGCCGAACGCCCCCACCCCGGGCAGGATCACTTTGTCCGCCGCCAGGATCTCGTTCCTGTCCCCGGTGACTTTCACATCCTTCCCCAGCAGGATGAGCGCTTTCTCCACGCTCCGGATGTTTCCCGCATCATAATCAATGATCGCTATCATAACTGTTCCTCCATATCCTGCTCTTGCTTATTCTCCGCGGATTCCTGTCTTCACGACCGGCACCGGCGTGTCGTCAACCGCATCCAGATCGTTGACATATTTCTTTGTTTCCTTCACGATCACCGGCGACAGCAGAAGCACGGCAATCAGGTTGGGGATCGCCATCAGCGCGTTCAGGATGTCCGCGATCTTCCACACCAGGTCAAGGGCCAGCACCGGGGCGATCAGCGCCACGGCGATATACAGCACTTTATACGGGATCAGTCCCCATTTTCCTGAGAAATATTCCACGCAGCGCTCCCCGTAGTACGCCCAGCCTAGGATCGTTGAATATGCAAATGTGATAATTCCGACCACCAGGATAAACGGCCCGAAATACGGGATCTGTCCGAATGCCAGCGTGGTCAGTTCACCGCCGTCCGTAATCTGATCCGCATTGATGGCCGGGTTCTTCATGATCGTTGACACCAGTACAAGACCAGTCATCAGACAGACTACTACGGTATCCCAGAAGGTTCCCGTAGAGGATACCAGCGCCTGTCGCACCGGGTTCTTCGTTCTTGCCGCTGCAGCCGCGATCGGCGCGGAACCCATACCGGATTCATTGGAGAAAAGTCCTCTGGCTACTCCGTACTGGATCGCCAGGCGGATCCCGCCGCCCACAAGACCGCCGGCAGCGGCGCCTTTTGTAAATGCCAGCCGACAGATCGTCTGGATCGCCGGAATGATATAGTCATAATTGATCCCCAGGATGATAAGGCAGCCGATCACATAGAACAGCGCCATGAACGGAACCAGCTTCTCGCATACGCTTGCAATGGACTTGATGCCGCCGAAGATCACGAATGCCGTCAGCACTGCCACGACCACGCCGATGATCCACGGATCGATCCCCAGGTTCGTACTGCACACTTCCGCAATGGCATTGACCTGCGTCGCGCAGCCGATGCCGAAGGAGGCGAATCCTGCAAACACTGCAAAGATGATGCCAAGCCACTTCATGTGGAGCCCGCGGTCCAGCGCATACATGGCGCCGCCCTGCATACGTCCGTCAGCCGTCTTCACACGGTATTTGACCGCGATCAGAGACTCCGAATATTTTGTCGCCATGCCGAACACGCCGGTCAGCCAGCACCAGAGCACCGCACCCGGGCCGCCCAGCGCGATGGCCGTACCCACGCCGATGATATTTCCCGTACCGATGGTTGACGCCAGCGCCGTCGCAAGGGCGCCGAACTGGCTCACCTCCCCGTCCGCATCCTCTTCCCTGGCAACCGACAGCGGGATGCCTTTTGTGATCGTCTTCCTCTGGATAAATCCTGTCCGGATCGTCATAAAAATGTGGGTGCCCAGAAGGAGCACGATCATGCCCCATCCCCATACAAAGTCATCTACTGACTGTATGACGCCGTA
Organism: uncultured Mediterraneibacter sp.; assembly: GCA_944376685.1. Classification (GTDB taxonomy): domain Bacteria; phylum Bacillota; class Clostridia; order Lachnospirales; family Lachnospiraceae; genus Mediterraneibacter. The sequence goes on from CALWDN010000007.1 coordinate 35,922, forward strand.
AATCTTATCGTACATACGAAATCCTCCTCATACTCTCATAAATCATTCCTTCTATAACAGATATAAGGCATACACACACCCGCCTGCAGGCCGGCATGCTGTATGCCTTAAACCGCGTCTAAACGCTAATATTTTACCGCATTTTCACTTTAATGTAAAGAAGTGTTTTCCGTATCCGCATCAAGTTCAAACCAGAACTCCACGCCATTATTGAAATTCCGGACTCCGTATTTCTGATGGAATGACTCCATAATCGCTTTCACGATCGACAGACCGATGCCGTTTCCGCCATATTCTCTTGTATGCGCTTTATCCACTTTATAGAACTTATCCCACAATTTCGGCACATCCTCCTCCGGGATCGGCCGACCACTGTTGAATACGGAAATGTGTGCGTTCTTCCCCTCTCTTCTGATCCGCACCTCGATCCGCTTCTCATTTTCCGCATGGTGTATGGCGTTCGTCAGATAATTTCGGATCACCTGTTCCGTCTTGAATTCATCCGCCCACACATCCAGTTTCTCGTCCGCCACAAAATCAACTGATGCGCCCGCCTGCTGGGCCAGGATCTCGCAGCTTGCGATCACGCCGCGCACCAGGCTTACGATGTCAAACCGCTCGAACTGCACCTCATCCGCACCGAATTCCAGCTGATTGAGGGTCAGAAGATTCTTCACCATATGGTTCATCTTGTCTGCTTCGTCCATGATCACATCGCAGTAGAACTCCCGGCTCTCCGGATCGTCATTGATCCCTTCCTTCAGTCCTTCCGCATATCCCTGGATCAGGGCGATCGGCGTTTTCAGCTCGTGGGATACATTTCCGAGGAATTCATTGCGCATCTCTTCGATCTTTTCTTTCTGCTCGATATCCATCTGCAGTTTGTTATTCGCGCGCTTCAGTTCCGAGATCGTCTTCTCCAGCTGCTCGGCCATCTTATTGAAATTGCTGCCCAGCACGCCGATCTCATCCCGTCCGCCGCCGGTATACCTGGCGTCAAAATTCAGGTTCGCCATCTCCTGGGACAGCCTTGCAAGCTGCATGACCGGCTGTGTGATCCGCCGGGAAAAGAGCCAGATCAGCACGCCGCCAAGGATGATGCCCACCCCGCCAAGATAGATCAGGAACCTGTTTGCCAAAGAGGCGCTCTCCTGGATGCTGGCCAGCGGGCTCTGCATCACAAACCAGGATCCGTCCGAAAACATCCCCCACATCTTCAGGTATTCCACATCGCTCCCGCTGATTCCCTGTGATTTGGATCTGTATACCGTAAAATGAGTATCTCTTCGCAGGACGTCGTCGGAGTCAATATCCTGGGTAAAAATCTCGCCCACCATCTGCGTAAAACGGGGATCGTCCTGACTCATTGTGGATATCTGCGCTTTCCCGCTGCTGTCCACAACGACCAGATCGATATTCCCCCGCTCGGTGCGGACCAGGATTGCCTTCAGCACAGACACATCCGTCAGATTCCCGCTCTGCAGCGTGCGGTCGATCTCATTATACGTTTTCACCAGCTCTTCCGTCTTGTGCGAAAGATAATACGACACAAGGAATCCGCTGTTGATGATCAGCACCCCGCCAAGTATGAACGCAAGCAGCGCAATAAACAGCGCCGTAACCTGCCTTCTGATCGAATACTTCAATTTCATAACCTGTTCTGCCTATCCTACTTCAAATTTATAACCCATGCCCCAGATCGTCCGGATATATTCGCCTTTATCTCCCAGCTTGCTGCGGAGCTTCTTCACATGCGTATCGATCGTCCGGGCGTCACCGAAGTAATCATAATTCCATACATTGTTCAGGATCTTCTCCCTTGAAAGCGCGATGCCCGCATTTTCCATGAAATAAGAAAGAAGCTCGAATTCCTTATAGCTCAGCTCGACCGGCTTCCCGTCAATCTCCACGATATGGGCCGCCTTGTCCATCCGGATGCCGCCCGCCTCGATCACGTCGCCGCCGGTCGTACCCCTTGTCCTGCGGAGGATCGCATTGACCCGGGCCACCAGGATCTTCGGGCTGAACGGCTTGGAGATATATTCATCCACGCCAAGATCAAAACCCTGAAGTTCATCCCGTTCTTCCGAGCGGGCGGTCAGCATGATGATCGGTACTTTTGAGGATTCTCGGATCTCCCGGCACACCTGCCAGCCATCCATCTTCGGCATCATCACATCCAGGATAATGAGAGCGATGTCTTTATCCTCATAGAAAATATCCATCGCCTCCATGCCGTCCCCGGCTTCCAGCACCGTGTACCCTTCCCGCACAAGGAAATCCTTCACCAGCTTCCGCATCCTGCTCTCATCGTCAACTACCAGTATTTTTATATTTTCCATCCCAGACTCCTCCTCCCGGTCGGATCATTATTTACTATGTAAACAGTGTAAGTTTACCAGAAAAATATGTCAATCCTGTGAACCGGCAAAAACTGTGCCATTTTGTATTTTCCACTTGCAATCTTCCGGATCCGGTGATAAAATACGGTGGCTACGAAGGAGAAAAAACTATGGGATTACTGGAACTTTTTATCCTTGCCATAGGTTTGTCAATGGACGCTTTCGCGGTATCCGTCTGCAAAGGGCTCGCCATGCCGAAGATATCGGTCAGAAAAGCCGGGATCGTCGGGCTCTGGTTCGGCGGATTCCAGGCGCTGATGCCGGCTGTCGGCTATCTGCTGGGCTATCAGTTCAGGGATAAGATCACCGCCGTCGATCACTGGATCGCCTTTATCCTGCTCGGGATCATCGGCGCCAATATGATCAAGGAGGCCTGTTCGCACGACTGCGAGAGAGAGGACGACTCGCTGGATATCCGGACGATGTTCCTGCTGGCGGTCGCCACAAGCATTGATGCCCTGGCGGTGGGAATTACATTCGCATTCCTGGATGTACATATCATTGCGGCCGTTTCATTTATCGGCGCCACGACCTTTATCATTTCCGCGGTCGGTGTGAAGATCGGGAATGTATTCGGAACAAAATATAAATCAAAAGCTGAGTTTGCCGGCGGCGCGATCCTGATCCTTCTCGGGATCAAGATCCTGCTGGAGCATCTCGGGATATTCTGAGTCATATGGTTTTCCTGTTTCAGCATTCAAACAGGCATATGGCTTTTTTTATTTAAATACGATAAACACGCGCTTCGCATCCGGCGAAGACATCAGTCATGAAAGGGGAATTTTAATTATGGAACAGGAAAATTCATTCATGCGGACAAGGCCGGTCTTCCGGCTGCTGGTGTCCATGTCGGTACCGATGATGCTCTCCATGCTGATCCAGTCGCTCTACAATATCGTGGACAGCATCTATGTGTCCTGGCTCGGGACAGACGCGCTGACCGCCGTTTCCCTGGCCTATCCGCTGCAGAACGCCATCGTATCCGCAGGCGTGGGCATCGGCGTGGGGATCAGCTCCGCCATCTCCATCCATCTTGGCGCCGGGAGTCAGGAAAAGGCGGACCGGGCGGCCACCATGGGGATCGTGCTGACCGTATTTCACTGTCTGCTGTTCATCCTTGCCGGGCTTTTCATCACCCGGCCCTTCCTGTCGCTTTTCACGGAAGATCCGGCCATCCTGGAAGACGCGTGCAGCTATACCCGCATCGTCCTGTGCCTGTCATTCGGCGCGCTTCTGCAGATCGCCTTTGAGAAGATCTTCCAGAGCATCGGCAAAATGAAGATCACCATGCTGCTCCTCATCGCCGGCTGCGTGATCAATATCATTCTGGACCCGATCCTTATCTTCGGGCTCCTCGGCTTCCCGGCGCTGGGCGTCGCCGGCGCGGCCATCGCCACCGTGATCGGGCAGATCTGCGCCTTTCTGCTGTATATCATTGTATATATGAGGAAATCCTACGCCGTACACATCCGGGCGAAATATATCCGACCCGACTGGCAGATCATCCGCCAGATCTACAGCGTAGGAATTCCTTCGACCGTTATGATGCTTATGCCGTCCGTACTGATCAGCATCCTGAACCGGATCCTGGCTTCGTTTTCCGATCTGTACGTCGCGGTCCTGGGCGTCTATTACAAGCTCCAGACCTTTATCTACATGCCTGCAAACGGCATCGTACAGGGCATGCGTCCCATCCTGGGCTATAACTTCGGCGCAGGCGAGACCCGCCGGGTGCGCAGCACCATCCGCTACAGCCTGGTCTGCGCTGCCGCGATCATGCTGCTTGGCACGCTCCTGTCCCTGCTGATCCCGGGGCAGATCTTCGCCCTTTTCAATGCGAACGAAGAACTCTTGTCAGCCGGCGTGTCGGCGCTCCGGATCATCTCCGCCGGATTCCTGATCTCCTCCATCGGCGTGATCTATTCCGGTACTTTTGAAGCCCTGGGCGACGGGCGGCGGTCGCTTGCCATCTCCCTGCTGCGCCAGTTTGTGATCACCATCCCGGTCAGCTTCATCCTCTCCCGGTTCATGGGACCGGCTGGCATCTGGATTGCATTTCCGGCAGGGGAAATCTGCGCGGCCGTTGTCGCGTTCTTTCTCCTGCGTTTCTACCGGAAGGGTGCATTCTCGCCTGTCTGACCCGATACATCCTTTATGCACCTCTGGCTGCCGTTCCGGCGGCAGCTCAGAACAGCTTTGCAAGGCTTTCCGTATACGGGGGATAACAGATCCCTTTCTCTGTGATGATCGCCGTGATCAGACTGTGATCCGTCACATCAAAAGAAGGATTGTAGCATTTCACATCCCCCGGAGCCACCGGCTCCTCATAAAACTTCTCTCTGATCTCTTCCGGATCCCGCAGCTCGATATGGATATCGTTTCCGGTGGGACAGTCCATATCAATGGTCGACGTCGGCCCCAGCACATAGAACGGGATCCCGTAATACTTCGCCAGCACCGCCACGCCGCTGGTGCCGATCTTGTTCGCCGTGTCGCCGTTCGCAGCCACCCGGTCGCATCCCACCATACATGCCTGGATCCAGCCGTTCTTCATCACGATGCCTGCCATATTGTCGCAGATCAGCGTCACGTCGATCCCCGCACGCTGCAGTTCCCAGGCGGTCAGCCGCGCGCCCTGCAGGAGCGGGCGCGTCTCATCTGCAAAGACATGGAACTCCATCCCCCGCTCTTTCCCGAGGAACAGCGGTCCCTGCCCGGTCCCGTACCGGGATGTGGCAAGGGGGCCGGCGTTGCAGTGGGTGAGGATCCCGTCGCCGTCTTTGAGAAGCGACAGACCGTATTCTGATATCGCACGACACATCTCCATATCTTCCGCATGGATCTTCAGGCATTCTGCTTTCAAAAGTTTCAGGATGTCCGGGATCCTTTTCCCTTCATTTTCCGTCACCACGCGTTCCATCCGGTTCAGCGCCCAGCTCAGGTTCACCGCCGTCGGGCGTGCCGAGTCAAGGTAATCCTTCTGTCTGCGGAATTCACTCAGGAAAGCTTCATAGTCCGTCGCTTCGATCCGGCGCGCCAGGCAGTAGATCCCGTATCCGGCGCAGATGCCGATGGCCGGTGCGCCCCGGACCTGCAGCCGGTTGATGGCCGTCCATATCTCCTCTGCCGTGGTCAGCGTAAGATATTCCGTCCGGTTCGGGAGCTGCGTCTGGTCAATGATAACGACCGCTGTACCGTCGTCGCTCAGACGCACACTCCGGATGTGGGTAACACGTCCGATATCTGTAGTCATATTGCTCATCTCCTTATTTGTCGGACGTTCTCTATTCGCCCTCATATCCATTTATATCTGCCATCTGTTCCTGCAACAGCTTTTGAAGAGACTCTTTGCTTGGCAAAACAGTCTCGTACTTACTGGCAAAAATCTGAGAGTTATCCTCTGGCAATGTCATTTCTACAATTGCATTGTTTTTATCTTTACAAAGGACAATACCAATTGTAGGATTTTCCTCCGGCAGTTTGACCTTGCGATCATAGTAATGCACATACATCTGCATCTGACCGATATCCTGATGCTTAAGTTCTCCAATCTTCAAGTCAAAGAGGACGAAGCAGCGCAGCAGACGATTATAAAAGACCAAATCCACCATGAAGTGTTCTTCATTAAAAGTAAACCGTTCCTGCCGCCCGATAAAAGCAAAGCCTGTCCCCAGTTCCAAAAGGAACTGCTGCAGATGGTCAATGATTCGGCTTTCCAGCTCTGTCTCAGAATAGGACGGCAGTTCCGGCAGTCCTAAAAATTCCAGGATATAAGGATCTTTAACTGCATCACCGGGTGCCTCTACTGTCTGCCCTTCAGTCGACAGACGGTAAACTTTTCCTTTATCCGCACTAAGCGCCAACCGCTCATAAAGAGAACTATTGTACTGTCGTTTCAGCTCGCTCAGGCTCCAGTCATTCTTGGCTGCCTCTATCTCATAAAAATGTCTCTCATCTATATTGGCAATGCGCATAAGCTTCAAATAATGCGACCAACTCAGAAAAAATCTGCGTCCGGTGCTTACGGCAGGAAGGTTATTGAATTGGCTAAACACTGTTTCGCCAATTTGGTCATTCGCATAGACTCTGTAGAACTGTCGAATGTTTTTCAGATTTCCAACAGAGAAACCTTTGCCATATTTTCCCGTCAAGTAGGCGGACAATTCTTTCAAAAGTCGGGCTCCGTATGCAGCGCGGTTTGCTCCGTGCTGTTCTTCCTCCACAATCATTTTGCCAATTTCAAAGTAAGCATAAACCATAGAAAGGTTAACGGCGGTCTTAGCATTTTTTCGTGCTTGTGCGAGCACCTCAGCAACGCTTTCCAGAAACTTGTGATCGATAAGAGTAAGTTCTTTATTTGTCACGTTCGTCCCTCCTGATATAGCTTTGTGGTTCCCAATAATAAAATAAGTATATCGAACTGTAAACGCAAAAACAAGAATTACCAGACAGATAATAATCGGCGCAATAAACCAAAAAAAGTGAGAAGTTCGACCCGCAAGATCGCACTGCTCACCCTATAAAAACTACTCAAACCACTGAATTATCCAACACAGGTTTAAGTACAGACTTTCTGGTGCGGATAACAGGACTTGAACCTGCACGTCGTAGACACCAGATCCTAAATCTGGCGCGTCTGCCAATTCCGCCATATCCGCCTGTTATATTTATCCGGGAACACCGACGGGCAAAACACTTCCATATCATCTTTCCCGTCTGATAAAAGCGGCGGAGATCCCGCAATGCAGGACCTCCGCCGCCACCTGTTCCGCTAATGAGCGTGCGGGGATTCGAACCCCGGACAACTTGATTAAAAGTCAAGTGCTCTACCACCTGAGCTACACGCCCATGTTTTTCTTTCTGAGCCTGCCCGTAAGCAAACCTTAACTGGGCTAGCTGGATTCGAACCAGCGAATGCAGGAGTCAAAGTCCTGTGCCTTACCGCTTGGCGATAGCCCATTA
>CALWDN010000008.1 GCA_944376685.1 uncultured Mediterraneibacter sp.
GATCTCTCCAGGTGGATGACATGGATCTCCGGGATCCGGTCCAGGATCTCCAGCTCGCCTGATTCCTCATTCTTCAGGAACCGGGCAAATAGGACCTGTTTTCCGCATCCGGCCGCGCGCACGGCCAGTCCTGTGGCCGCTGAAGTCTTGCCTTTTCCGTCTCCGCAGTAGATGTGGATCAGTCCCTTTTCCATCGTGTCAGTCCTTCCTGTGAAATCTTAATCCATTGTAGCACACCCGGTCTGCATATGACAAGGCAAACCGGGGACAGGAGTTTCCGGATAACAGAAAAAGGATCCTGCATCTGCAGGATCCCTGACATTCATTTTATGTATTTAACCAGGATAACGTACATACCACATACTGCTCTGCACCGGTGCGATCTTCACTACATCGCCCTTGGACGGTGCGTGGATCATCTGGCCGCCGCCAATATAGATGCCGCAGTGCCCGGATCTGACACAGACATCACCCGGCTGCGGATTGCTTACGCTCGGCCATCCGGCATAGCTTCCTGACGTCCACATACGCTTGTATCTTCCTGTAAGACAGTAGCCGACAAATCCGGAACAGTCAAAGGAATTCGGTCCGACTGCACCCCAGACATACGGTTTCCCAAGCTGGCTGTAAGCCCGGTCTACAACTGTATTGCCTGTCGACACATTGTAGCTTGGTGCACTGCTTCCACTGTTGCTGCTCGATCCGCCGCCTGATCCGCCGTTGTTGTTTGAGCCGCCGCCATTGTTATTCTGCTGTGCAGCCTGCTGGCGTCTCTGCTCTTCCAGGCGTCTCTGGCGCTCAGCCTCTTCCTGGCGTTCTTTCTCAGCCGCAACCTTCTGGGCCGCCTCCTGGATCATTCCGTCCAGGTTGGAGATTTCATCCTGCTTGGATGCGATCGTCGCATCCAGCTCTTCCTGCTGATCCTCGTATTCAGCCTCAAGGCTCTGCAGATTCTCCATCTCTTCTTCCAGCGTATCCTGGAGCGCCTCTATCTCAGCTACAGTATCAGCATATTCCTGAAGCTGGTCTCTGTCATACTCATGTACCTGTTTGGAATACTCCGCCTGGGTCAGCATGCTCGAGATATCGCCGGATTCCATGACTTTTTCCATGGTAGCAGTTCCGCTGCCTGCTTCATACATATATTTAATACGAAGCTTCATCGCGTCATACTGCTCCTGCCTCTTCTTCTCGGCAGCTTCCAGATCCTTCTCAGCCTGGGCGATCTCTTCACCCTTCTCGATCAGCTGGACTTCCAGGTCATCAATCTTCTGAACCAGTGCTTCCAGTTCTGACTGCAGGCTGCTCAGCTGTCCCTGAGCGTCCTCTTTCTGGCTTTCAAGTTCTTCCTGTTCATTCTGCAGATCTTCCAGCGTAGGCGCCGCACTTACCGGCATCACGACCATGGAACATGTAAGAGCTGCAGCGATCAGTACGCTATGTACTCTTTTCAGTTTCATTTCATCACCTTTCCCTGTATTAATATTTATATCCCCACATATGCATGATACAACAGAACATTTTGATTTTCAACAAAATTTCCGAAAAAAATCCATCAGCGCAGGGATTTTCGTCATGTAAGTAATAATCTGTAATAGATTATAATAAATTCCCGCGTGTTTTTCAACAGTTTTTTAACATTTTTGTAACAGTTTTAAAAAATTAACAGCAGTTCCCGTCCTCTGCGTACGGAAACTGCTGCCGTTTATCACTATTTATCACCATTAATATGCAACAGAATCAGTATCTCACATAAAACATGCCAGCCTGTACATTGGCCTCTTTCACCACATCCCCCTCCGAAGGCGCGTGGATCATCCTGCCGTTTCCTATGTAAACGCCGCAGTGCCCTGGCCTGATGCAGATGTCTCCCGGCTGGGGATCGCTGACCGGCGTCCAGTTGATAATTTCACCTGTTGACCACAGATGCGAATACCTCCCGGATACCGCAAAACTGACAAGTCCGGAACAATCGAAGCTGTCCGGCCCGGCCTGTCCCCATTTATACGGCTTGCCAAGCGCGCTTTTCGCACGGGACACAATAGAGCCGCCCACAACAGTATCATAATCGGGCGTGTCCTGCGGCTCTTCGTCTTCTCTGTCACCGCTGTCTTCTCTGTCACCGCTGTCTTCTCCGCCGTTCTGTCCGGAGTCATCCTCCGCACCCTGCGTTTCTTCATTCTGTCCGGCCTGTGCAGCCTCCTGTTCCTGCCGCTCCTGTTCCTGCTGCTCCAGAACTCTGCGGGCAGCCTCGCGGATCATGCCGTCCAGATCCGATATCTCATCCTGCTTGGACGCGATCGTCGAACTGAGCGTGTCCTGCTGTTCCTGGAATTCGGCTTCCATATCCTGGAGATCAGCCATCTCTGTCTCCAGCGTCTGCTCCAGGTCCGTGATCTCCTGGACCGTCTCTGCATAAGCCTTAAGCTGTTCGCGGTCATATTCGTGCACCTTCTGCGAATACTCCGCCTGCGTCAGCATGTTTGTAATGTCCCCGGAAGAAAGGACTTTCTCGATCGCTGCCACATCTCCGCCCGATTCATACATATATCGTATGCGGAGCTTCATCGCGTCATACTGTTCCTGCCTCTTCTCTTCAGCCGCGTCCAGATCCTTTTCCGCCTGTTCGATCTCCTGTCCGGTCTGCACCAGGTCATCTTCCAGTTCTGTGATCCTGGAGACCAGATCTTCCAGCTCTGCCTGCAGGCTGTTCAGTTCGCTCTGGGCGCCTGCTTTCTGGTCTTCAAGGTCTGCCTGTTCACTCTGCAGATCACTGACTGTGCCGGACGGTTCAGCATACACCGGCGTCACCACCAGCGCGCAGGTCAGCGCAGACGCCGCCATGATATGCGGTATTTTTCTTCTATATCTCATCGTTTTACCTTTCGTATCGCTTCGATTATCACTGTTCCCATATATGATATAGCAAAAAGATGTATTTTTCAACAAAATCCGCAAATCTTTCAATATTTGGTAACAATTTTCCCCGGGCGCTACCCGATATTGGGGTCTGTATTTCCCGGCCTGATCCTCTGGATCAGCACAAACATGACCGAACAGATGAATGCCCCGCCGACCGCCGCTGCCGCCAGCAGGAGCGGGTCGCGCGAAAGAAACGCAAATCCGCCCGCCCAGGTGAGGACAAGCGAAACCGTATTCATAAGGATATGAAGGATCAGCGGTGCGCAGAACGAACCGAACTTCTCATATACATATGCCAGCATCAGCCCGAGCAGGAACGTATAGACCATCTGCGTCATATTTGTATGCATAAAAGAAAAAAGGATCGCCGAGCACAGGGCCGAATACCAGAAATCCTGCCGCTCCCTGTACCGTTTATACAGGATCCCCCGGAACATCATCTCTTCCGCCAGGGGGATCAGAATGCCAAGGCAGATGACCTGCACCGGAAATGACGCTGCATAAACGCCGGCAGACGTCTGCTGGTATGCATTGTCGGCAAATGCCGCCTGGGCCATTGCCATCAGGCATGTTGCCGCCGGGGAGCCTGCCGCCCCGAAAACCAGCAGCATCCAGTATTTCCCCGCTGACGCCCTGCCGGGCGGCATCATCCCGCAGCGCTTTTCCAGTTTCCGGTCCTTTGCAAAAAGGATCCCGGTAAGGACAAGCGTGGCGCCGGAAGCCGCCGCTGCGATCTCCGCCTGATGAGCCGCGATCAGCCTCAGGGCCGGGGCCGCCGTCTGCACATACACATCCATGATCTCCTGCGCCGCCGGTATTGAGCCGGCAGCGGTTTCACGCATAAGCTCTGTATACGCATCCAGAAGATACGGCAGCTCTATCGCGAGCTGAATGATGGACTGAACCCCCGTCTGGATCGCCAGGAACCCAAGAAAAGGGCCTGCAAGGCTCCAGAACGGATATTTCCTGTATATCTGCCCCTGCATCATGCTCCACCAGCTTTCTCAATGATCCAGGCCCGGATCATGTCCGGATCCCCTTTTACAGTGCCCTGCACCATTTCCGCACTGCCGCCTCCGCGCCCGTTAAAATCCGAATTGAATCCTTTGGCAAAAACACGCATGTCAACCGTCCTGCTCCCCATCACGTAGCGGTATCCATCCGCTTCATTCCCATGGAGCACGGCACAGAGAAGATGTCCGTCCTCAAGGACGAGGTTCATAAGCCCGCGCATGGACTCTCCTCCCAGGTCATCCGTAAAAATACAGACCGGCTCTTCATTTGCCGGGATCATCTCCGCATGGCATCTGACCAGCTTCTTCTCCAGCTCCGCCGCAGCATACTTCAGCGCATTATTCTCATCTTTCAGCTGACTGACCGCCTCCGCCGTCTCGTTGACTTTTGCGCAGAGCAGCGCCGAGATTTCTCTCGCCTGGGCCTGTTTGATCCCGTAATCCGCCAGCGCCCTTGATCCACACAGCATAGTCACGCGCACCCCGCCTTTATAATGCTGCATATGGGTCAGCTTGATCAGGCCGATCTCTCCGGTCCTCTTCACATGCGGCGCACAGCAGGCGCACACGTCGTATCCCGGGATCACGATGATCCGGACCTGCCCTTCGATCTCGATCTTACTGCGGTACTTAAGATTCTTCAGTTCTTCCTCTGTCGGATAGAGCGTCTCAATTTCCAGATCCTTCCACACCGCGCGGTTCGCTTCCCGTTCGATCTCCATCAGCTGCTCATCTGTAAGGACGCCGCTGAAATCCATGGTGCAGTCCTCCGTGCCGAGATGAAATCCTACATTATTGTACCCGAAACGGGCATGGACCAGACCGGATACGATATGCTCGCCGCTGTGCTGCTGCATTTTCATGAAGCGATCTTCCCAGTCGATCCGGCCGGTCACGCGCATTCCCGCATCAAGCGGTCCGTCCGTCATATGCAGGACTCTTCCGTCCCTCTCCTGCACATCCGTCACACGGACTCCGCCGAGCACCCCTGTATCCGCATACTGGCCGCCGCCTTCCGGGAAAAACGCCGTCCTGTCAAGTTCGACTTCATAGCCGGACCCTGCGGCTGTACAGGAAAGGACCTGCGCCTCAAATTCCGCGATATGGCTGTCCTCATAAAAGAGTTTCTCCGTCATCTGCTACATCCTTTCCGGCGCTTCAAAGCCGAGCAGGCCGATACAGGTTTCCAGCACCCGTCTTGTCAGGATCAGGAGCGCGATATAACCCGCTTTCTTCTCCTCATCCTCCTCAGACAGGATCTTCGTCTCATGATAGAATTTATTGAACTCATTCGCCAGTTCATAAATATAGGCGCAGAGTTTATGCGGCGCCGTCTCTTCATAGACAGCCCCGAACACATCGTTGAACTTCAGCACCTGGAGCATCAGCGCCTTCTCATATTCATTTTCCGCCGGACGGATCGTTAATCCGTCGAGGGAACCGCCGTTTTCCTGATATTTGTTCAGGATCGATTTGATCCGTACGATCGTGTACAGGATATACGGCCCGGTATTCCCCTCGAAAGAAGTAAACCGGTCTACGTCAAAGATATAATCCTTGGACGCCTGGTTGGAAAGATCCCCGTATTTGATCGCCGCAAGGCCCACGATCTGTGACGTGCGCCGCGCCTCTTCCGCTTCCACCGTGCGGTTGTCCATGATCTTCTTATACATTTCCTCATCGATCTCGCGGATCAGGTTCTCAAGGCGCATCACGCCGCCCTCACGGGTCTTGAAGGGCTTGCCGTCCTTGCCGTTCATCGTCCCGAACCCGAGGAACTTAAGCCCCGTTTTCTCCGGCACGATCCCGGTCTTCTTCGCACAGCGGAACACCTGGGTGAAATGCAGCTCCTGGCGCTTGTCCACCACATAGATCACCTCATCCGGGTGATAATCCTGCTGCCGCTCTACCAGCGTAGCCAGATCTGTCGTGTCATAAAGCGCCGCGCCGTCGGATTTCAGGATCATGCACGGCGGCACTTCTTTGTTGTCATCCTCTTCCTGAACATCCACCACAAGAGCGCCTTCATCGTAGTGCGCATACCCTTCGTCTTTCAGCATCTGCACCATATCGGGGATATATTTCTGGGCATCGGATTCACCTTTCCACAGGTCGAATTCCACGTTCAGATTTTCATAGTTCTTCTTCAGGTCCGTTACCGATACGTTCATGATATGATCCCATACCGCGCGGTATCCCCGGTTCCCGTTCTGCAGCAGATAAGTCGCATGCAATGCTTCTTCCCGGTAATCCTCATGCTCTTTCGCATAGGCGCTTGCCGTCGGATAGATCTCCTCAAGCTCGCTGATCGTAAACGGCGCCTCCGCCGGATATTCTCCCTCATAAGACTCGTCAAAGTAAGGCAGGTCCGGCTGGCGTTTCTTAAGCTCCGTAATGATCAGGCCCATCTGATAGCCCCAGTCGCCCAGATGGATATCCCCGATCACCTGATTTCCCTTATACCGCAGGATCCGTTTCACACTCTCCCCGATGATCGCGGAACGCAGATGCCCTACGTGGAGCGGCTTCGCCACATTCGGTCCGCCGTAATCGATCATGATGGTCTTTGGCGTCTCCTCATTTTCCACGCCAAGCTTTTCTTCGGCTTTCATCCCGTTCAGATAGGAAGCCACGCTCTCCTTCGAAAGCTTCAGATTGATAAAGCCCGGTTTTACCACATCGACCGATTCAAAGTAACTGCTGCCGGCAAGGTTTGCCGCCACGTCCTCCGCGATCATAAAAGGCGCCTTCTTATATTTCTTTGCTCCGGCCAGCGCCCCGTTGCACTGATATTCGCACAGATCCGGGCGGTTCGAAAGCGTAACCTTCGCCAGTTCCTTATCATAACCTGCTTTTTCAAATGCTGCTTCTGTCTCTATCGTGATCAGTTCCAGTAATGTTTTCAATTTTTCCACACTCCTTTGTCCGTATGGGGATTATTCTACCATGTATAAAGGTAGACGGCAAGCCGCCGCCAGAAAAAAAGATCCCAAAAGCCTGAAGCTTAAGGGATCTTTTTCTTATATCCGGAAGATTTCAGAAGTTGGTATCATATGGCCACGGCTGGCCGCCCGCTATACATCCGCCATCCACCCGGACTTCCGTCCCGGTTATGTAGGACGAAGCCTCGGATGCCAGGAAAATGCAGATTCCTGTTATATCTCCCGGATATCCCGGCCTGTTAAGGGCGATCCGGTCCAGAAGATATTTTGCCCTTACCGGGTTTTCCCATGTCGGAACTGTAAGTTCCGTCTGTATATGGCCCGGGCTCACACAATTTGCACGGATATTGTATTTCGCCCACTCCACGGCCATGGATCTGGTCAGCGACAGTACGCCGCATTTCGTCGCGCCATATACCGAACACCCTCCGAGTATGCTTCCCGTGTTATGGGATCCGATATTGATGATCGAGCCTTTTTTCTGTTCTTTCATGTAATACGCAACCGTCTGCGACATGAAGAAAACACCTTTCAGGTTGATGGACATCATTTTATCATATGTCTTTTCATCAACATCCGCCAGTCCTTCGCGCCGGTTTACACCCGCACAGTTGACAAGGATGTCAATATGGCCGTAATGATCGGCGATTTCCTTTACACACGTCTTTATGTTGTCCAGATCTGTGACGTCCAGCTGATGGATCGTCGCTTTCCCGCCCGCAGCTTCTATCTTTTCCTGTACCTTTTTTAAACGTTCAAGATTAATATCACACAGAGCAACTTCCGCGCCGGCAAGAGCCAGGCCCTCTGCGACCGCGCTGCCGATGCCGCCTGCCGCGCCGGTGAATATCACGCTTTTATTCTCCAGAGAAAACAGCTGCTTCAGATTTTCTGCTATATTCATGGTAATTTACTCCTTCTCAGAAATACTTACATCTGCAATTTTTTCATAAAATTTAGCGATGGCGCTGTGATCTTCCTGACCGCATCCTTCCGCGTGAAGCTTCTGGAGTATTTCCATCACGCTGGAAGTAAGCAGAAGCGGAACGCCGATCTTATGTCCGGTGTCCAATGCATTATTCAGGTCTTTGATATGCAGATCGATCTTAAATCCGGGATTGTAGTTGTTCGCCAGGATCATCGGGACTTTTGCATCCATAACGGTCGACCCCGCAAGCCCGCCTCTGATCGCATCAAAAACTTTTCTCGGATCAACGCCTGCTTTTGTACTGAGTGCAAAGGCTTCCGAAACGGCTGCGATATTCAGTGCAACGATAACCTGGTTCGCCAGTTTTGTCGTATTTCCGGCCCCGATCTCGCCACAGTATACCGCACTGCTTCCCATAGCTTTTAAGATGTCATAAACACGGTCGAAGATTTCTTTCTTTCCGCCTACCATAATGGACAGCGTTCCGTCCACAGCCTTCGGCTCTCCTCCGGAAACCGGAGCGTCGATCATCTCAACACCCTTCTTCTCGCATTCGGCATAGATTTCTTTTGAAGCCAGCGGCGCAATAGAACTCATATCGATCAGGATGCTGCCCGCTTCAGCGCCGTCAAGGACGCCGTCTTTCCCAAGAACCGCTGTCTTCACGTGCGGGGAATTGGGGAGCATTGTGATAATTGTCCTGCACTGTTCGGCTACACTCTTTGCCGACGGCGCGCTCTGCGCACCTTTTCCAACGATATAGCTGACGTTTTCTTCTACGATGTCATAAGCTACGATCTCATGGCCTGCCTTCATCAGATTAACAGCCATCGGTTTTCCCATGATCCCAAGTCCGATAAATCCTATTTTCATATTACTTTACACCTGTCCTTTCATACATTTCTTTTATTGTTTCTGCCACATGTTCTTTTGTAAGCCCGTAATATTCCAGCACATCACTGTAACAATGCGCGCTGCTTCCAAAGCAGTCCTGGATCCCCACATAATCAACCGGCATGCCGCTCTTCCTCATTGCCTCTGAAACGGCACTTCCGAGCCCGCCGATAATGCTGTGCTCTTCAGCTGTCACAATCCCTCTGCACCCCGCTGCAAGCTGTCCGATCTTCTTTTCATCCAGCGGCTTGATCGTGCTTACATTGACCACCTTGACGGATATCTCGCCTGCAAGTGATTCTGCAGCTTTAAGCGCAACGCCGGCCATATATCCAGTAGCGAAAACCGCGATATCCGCACCGTCTCTGAGCACCGTCGGCTCTCCTATTTTGAACTCTTTCCCTTTTTCAGTGACATTGTCATAATCATTCCGATTCAGCCTTATGTAACACGGCCCATCCATCTCGACCATCGCTTTTACCGCAGCCCTTGTCTCGTTGGCATCTGCCGGGCACAGTACAGTCATATTGGGGATTGCCCGCATGATCGCGATATCCTCAACCGACTGATGCGTTGCACCGTCTCCAAAGTCTGAAACGCCTGCCGACGAACCGCAGATCTTTACATTAAGCCTGCCTATGGCGATCGTCTGACGGATCTGATCGAACGCCCTTCCCGCCGCGAATACCGCAAACGAATTTGTAAACGGTATTTTGCCTGTCTGCGCAAGACCTGCCGCCACGGAAGTCATATTTGCCTCAGCGATCCCCATTTCGTAATGCCTGTCAGGAAATTCCGCCTCAAACATCTTTCCCATTGTCGATCCGCCCAGATCCGCGTCCAGAACAACGATGCGGGGATCCTTACGGCCCAGTTCTATTAAAGTTTCTCCGTAAGCGATTCTCTGATTTCTGTCATTCATTTTCGCCCCTCCTTAAGCTCTGCCATAGCTTTCTCATATTTTTCCTTATCCAGCGCAGCATTATGGAATCCCACTACATTTTCAGCAAAGCTGACGCCTTTGCCTTTTATGGTATGCGCGATTATCACTGTCGGCTTCCCGTTTGCCTCATCTGCCGCATCCAGGGCCGAAACGATCTGCTCCATATCATGGCCGTCGATCTCGATCACATTCCATCCGAAGCTTTCCCACTTTGCATTTACCGGATCTGAATCCATCCGGTCCCTGACCGCGCCGTTCGCCTGAAGCCCGTTTTTGTCAACTATGGCAACAAGATTGTCTGCGCCATAGAAGCCTGCCGCCATAGCAGCTTCCCAGACCTGGCCTTCTTCCAGTTCGCCATCTCCAAGAAGCACGTACACCTTTCTGGATATCTTATCTGCTTTCATCCCAAGCGCCATGCCCAGCCCGATCGACAGGCCCTGTCCGAGTGATCCTGTTCCCGCTTCGATCCCTGGTGTTTTCCGTACATCCGGATGTCCCTGGAGATAAAATCCAATCTCCTTGACATGCTTCAGATCTTCCCTCGGGAAGAATCCGGCTTCTGCAAGCGCGGCATACTGAAGGATCGCCACATGGCCCTTACTCAGCAGAAAGCGGTCCCTGTCTTCCATTTTTGGATTTTTACTGTCATAGTGCATTTTATAAAAATACAGTGCTGCCACCAGATCTGCTGATGAATTTGATCCGCCCAGATGCCCTGCGACACCCACGCCAATGCTTACCAGAACGTCTTCCCGCAGCTGTCTTGCTTTTTCCTGCAGGGATCCAATCAATTCATTGCTATACATCATGAACAACCTCCACTTCCTAACTCATAATCGTATCGTGTATTTCGACAGCTCCCTCATATTCCGCGCAGACCACGGTCACTTCTCCGGAGCATCCGGATTCCGGAAGTATCACACGGAACCGGTATTCGTCTCTTGCAGGCTCATAACTTTGGTAATACGTAAGTTCAGCGCCGCTTTTTTGCAGATAAACTTTATTGACTTTTGTCTTAAGCCCTGTCACAAGGATCTCATACGGGAACTTCGGGTAATTGAACACATGCATATAAAGTTTATCTTTTGATGCCGTTATCTTCCCCCATCTGTTTTCATATGGGAAATCTATAACTTCTGTGCAGCCATATATGCTGTCCCCGTTGATCCTCAGCCATTCTCCCGCCTCATCGAGCACACGGACGCTTTCCTGCGGTACAGCGCCCTGCTCATCCGGCCCGATATTGAGCAGGACATTCCCGCCTTTGGACACAACATCTACAAGTTTGAAGATCACATCATCCGCTGATTTCCAGTTGTCGTCTACGCTTGAGTATCCCCATGTATCATTTAATGTCATCGGAGTTTCCCATGGTTTCCTGTACGGGAGCAGCGGGATTTCATTGTCAGGCACTTCCTGGTAATCTCCAAGCCTGTATCCGATGCGGCCGCTCACGAGGCAGTCCGGCTGCAGTTCCTTCACATAATCCCTGAGCTCCCTGCAGAGATCCTCCGGCATAACATAAGGCGTATCAAACCAGATCACACCGACTTCCCCGTAATTGCTGAGGAGTTCAGCCACCTGCGGCTTTACCTTCCCATAGAAATATTCCTGAAAATCTTTTTCCTTATCCGGTTTAAAATCCCAGTCATTTCCCCAGCCGTTTTCTTCCGCCCAGTCCTGCATCTGAGAATAATAGATCCCGAGAGTCATCCCCTGGCTGCGGCATTCCTGTGCCAGCTCTCTCAGCGGGTCTCTCTCAAATGTGGTATTCATGATGTTATAATCAGAAACTCTGGAATCGTACATTGCAAAACCATCATGGTGCTTCGCCGTAAATACGATATATTTCATTCCCCACTCTTTTGCTTTTCTCACGATATATCCGGCATCAAACCTGACCGGATTGAATGTTTCAGCCAGTTTTCTGTACTCTTTCAGCGGGATCCTGGCATTTTTCATGATCCACTCCGCCCCGTAGGGGATCTGTCTGCCCTGATATACGCCTCCAAGTGCGGCATAGATGCCCCAGTGGATGAATAATCCGTATCTGGCATTGCCAAACCAATCCTTTCCCATAGGTCAACCATCTCCTTTTTGTTTTTATTCTGCATTAATCCGGATCGTTTTTTCTTCACAGCCCTCTGCACTCAGCCGGACGGCTATCTCCCCCTCTGCTCCGTTTCCTCTTATAACGGCCCGGAGCCGGCCTTCAAATGCCCTGGCTGTACAGTCACAGTAACACTCCTCTGTATCAGGATCGGCGCTTCCGTACCCGAGAAGCATCCCCGCTCCCTCTACCACGATACTGACTTCTTTATCTGCCTGCGGATTCAATATCCCCCTGCAGTCTTTTAGTTCGATCTCCACGAAACATACATCCGATCCGTCCGCCGGGATGCACGCTCTGTCTGCGGCTGCTTCGATATGGACATTATCCCCGGCAGTCAGGATCACATCCCTTCCTGATTCCGTCCCGTCCGTATACGCAACAACTTCTACCTGCCCGGGTTCATAAACCGTGTCAAATCTTACAATACATTCTTTTTCCTGTCCGACTTCTTTCCGCCCGGCCATCCGTCCATTGATATACAATGCTGCTTCCTGCGCGTCTGTATAAACTTCGACCACAACCGGCCTGTGCTCATATCCTTTCCAGTTCCAGCTCCGGACGGCATTTGTCATCGCCCAGTTTGTCATATAATGCACCGCCCCGTAATATTCCGGCGGCTGGACCGCCAGATAGGGCCTATGCCTTAGCCCCCATACAGTCTCGCGCCAATACGAAACCGGCCTTCTGGCACCTGTCAGGTTAATATCACCGCAGTATGCTGCCCGATACGGATACGGAGCGTAAAAATCGCGTCCCGGGGCTTTCTCGTAATTGATGCGCCCCACGCCCGCTTCTCCAAGATAATCCCAGGCACTCCACGAAAAATCCCCGATCACTCTGGGAAGCTTTTTTACAAGTTTCCAGTTGATATCCAGATCCTTTGGATATGTTTCGGATCCTACGATGATCCGGTCCGGATATCTTTTACAGTCGTCCTCATATCTGCATGCCGCGTAGTTATAACCGGCGATATCGACCTGCGCCAGCGCCTCTTCGGCCACTTTTCGGACCAGATCGCTTGTGACCAGCTCACGGGTCGCATCCCTCAGATTATTCATAAAGCTGTTAACTTCTGCTGCGGAATCGTCCTGCCGTTCCGTTAAAAAGGCAAGGCTTTCTTCTTCCCCGAATTCTTTCAGCCCGATGTCAGGATACGATGCCAGGCTGTGCAGGAAATTAACACAATTCGTTATATACCTTGATCTGTCCAGTTTTCTGATACAGTCCACGATTTTTTTCCCGAACTGCACGTCCATGCGGTTTCCTGTTTCTGAGATCTCATTTCCGACAGAATACATAATGACGCAAGGATGGTTATAATCTTTATCCACCATACGGGTGACGTCACGTTCCCACCATTCTGTAATATTTACAGCATAATCAAATTCTGTCTTCGAGGAAGTCCACACATCCGAAAATTCATCCATGACATACATTCCGTACTTGTCGCATGCGTCCAGAAGTTTTCTGCTCATCGGATGGTGGGCGCTCCTGACTGCATTGTACCCTGCTTTTTTAAGTGTTTTGATCCGCTGTTCTTCAGGATGAGAAAACTCAGCCGATCCGATCACACCATTGTCATGATGAATGCATCCACCGCGCAGCTTCACGGTTTTCCCGTTGACCCGCAGTCCGTTTACCGCATCAAGCTGAAGCATCCTGATGCCAAAGCTTCCGCATTCTTCATCTGTCGTCCTCCCGTCCTCCAGGATATACGCGTGATACCTGTAACAGTAAGGCGTATCCGCATCCCATGTATGTGGGTTTTTCACATACATCCGGAACCGGTATCCTTCCCTCGTATGTTCCGCCACAGTTACCGGCATCTCCGCCTCAGCCGCCGGCAGGCCGTCCGCATCATAAAGCCGGCATCTGCAGACTACGCTTCTGACTCCGGTTCCTGTGTATTCTATCTCCGGCTCCACGTCTATAACGGCAAGATCTTTTTCCAGACTGACCGTCGTAAGCCGGACGCCTTTTTCCGTAAAATGCATCCTGTCGGCGATCATAATATTAACATCGCGGTATATCCCGCCGCCTGTGTACCACCGGCTGCTCGGGACCGCATTTTTCACCTGGACTTCAATAACATTCCTCCTGCCAAAGCGGATGTATTTCGTTGCGTCAATATAAAAATTACTGTATCCATACGGGCATTTCCCGGCAAAAGACCTGTTAATATATACAAACGCATTCTGATATACGCCTTCAAATTCAAAATAGATATTTTTCTCTTTATGCTCTTCCTCTATTACGAATTCTTTCCGGTATGTATAATTACCTTCCTGATAATAACCGTTTGCCGCGCCGTTTATCACACCTGCGTCCCGCGGCCTGCCTATTGACGCGTCATGCGGGAGCGTGATGCTGCATCCGGCTTCGTCTCTTTTAAGCAGATCTGCAAACACATCCCTGCACCCATCCCGGAAGAACCAGTTCCGGTTAAAATTCTGTTTTATCATTTTTCAGGCCTCCAGGCACCCACATCTAGCCTTTAACCGCTCCTGCCATAACACCGCTCTGTATCTGCTTATGGAACAGGATATAAACGATGACCACGGGCACTGCCGTCATGATGATAAATGCATACTGCGGGCCGAGCTGGATGGCCAGTTCACCGTAAAACGAAAGCATTGCCCTTGGCACAGTATATTTTTCAGGTTCAGACATAAGCGTTAACGAGAATACCAGCTCTCCATACGCATATATGAATGAAAAGATCGCTTCCGTAGCGATGATCGGCTTACAGATCGGGACCAGGATCCTGCACAGCAGACTGAGGTCCCCGCACCCGTCGATGATGGCCGCTTCATCAACCTCTTTACTGATGGAGTCAAGATATCCTGTAAAAAGGAATATCCCCTGTGCCAGATTGAAGCATACATAGACCAGGATCAGGTATAAAAAGTTGTTTTTCAGTCCGAGATCAGATGCCATGGATGAAATCGGAACAAGCGTAGAATGCACAGGCACCATGACGCCGATCACAAACAGCATATAAGACGTCCTGGCCAGAAGGATGCGCCTCTTTCTCGAAATCACATAAGCTGCGAGCATGCCGACGATGATCTCAATGATCGTTGTCGACAGTGCCACAAACAGTGAATTACAGATTGACTGAAACGCGTTTCCAATACTGTTTGCAAGGACATAGTTTTCAAACATCCATTCCTTCGGAAGGCTCAGTGCGCTTCTGTACATTTCATCGTTGGATTTGAGCGATGAGATCACTGCATATACAAGCGGGAGAAACGTTGTGATGAACCACAAGACTGCAATGATATATAAAACAATCTGTTTCCTGTTTTTCTTCATCCTTCTCCCTCCCTTAATATTCTTCCTGCTTTAGCAGTTTATTGCATCCAACACTCAGCACCACTCCCAGGATCAGCAATATAATCGCTATCGCCGCGCTTCTTCCCATCAGCTTAAATGAATAGGCGTTCAGGTACAGAAGGATCGCAGGTGTAGAACTGCTGGCATTCGGGCCGCCGCCTGTCATTGCCCAGATAATATCAAATGTTTTTATACATCCCGTGATACAAAGGATAGAATATACTTTAAAGGAATTCTTGCTTAACGGGATCGTGATATAACGGATCCGCTGCCAGGTCGTACATCCGTCTATAAGCGCCGCTTCATTCAGGTCTTCCGGGATCGTAACAAGGCCCGCGCAGAAGATCAGCATGTTGTACGCTGCCGATTTCCAGCAGTTGACAAGCGCCACGACCCATACATTCAACCCCGGCGTGTTCAGCCAGTCAAACGCAATATCCTCCAGCCCGATCGCCCTCAGGAGGACCATGACTGCTCCGTAATTCGGATTCAGAAGGTTTTTCCACATGATCGCGACAATCGTGGTGCCAAGGATGACAGGAAGATAATAAACCGTCCTGAAGAAGTTCTTTCCTTTGATCCGTGACGTCACCAGAAGGGCAAGGCCATATGCGATAGGCATCTGGATAAGAAATCCCACAACAAGGAATATCCCTGCATTTACCATTGACGTCCAAAAAGATTCATTGGAAAAGACAGCCTTGTAGTTATCCAATCCCACAAACGTCTTCGGAGCTCCGAATATTCCATTCCATTCCTGCAGAGACAGGATCACGTTGCTTATGATCGGGTATATGACAAATACTGCCAACAAAAATAAGGCCGGGAACAAAAATAATACGGTTATAACATAATCTTTCTTTTTCACGTTCCTACCTCCTTTTAAAAAAGGGCTTCTCCTTGCTAACCGTAACACAGTTATCAGGAGAAGCCCTGTATATTATTCGTAATTTGACAGATTAGATACTATCTCTTTACCGATTTCTTCTGCAGAAGCTCCGTTTCCTAACATCTGGAGAGCATTTCTCACGACTGTCAGTTCAGCTGTATTTGTGCTCACCTGCGCAAGTTCCTGTACATAGGATTCTGTTGTTGTCATCAGTTCTGTAATCTCTTCATACAGATAGTTGTCCGTACTCTCAATCGCTTCCTGCGAAGGAGTAACAGCGTATGTACTCGGGTACTCCTGGATCAGGTCATCATAGAACTCTGTAGATGTGAGCCATTTCAGCACCTTCAGAGATGCTTTGATCTGATTGTCAGACTTGTTCATCGTACATACAAAGTAGTTCTGGTTTGCTCCACCCATATTGCACTCAGCGTACTGTTCATCAATATACGGGAATTTCGTGGCATGTACAGACTGCGCCTGGAAGCATTCCGTATCCTGCAGGATCGCGCCCGCACGGGAAAGGTCATACATAAAGGTGCAGTCGCCGGCGCCAAAATATGCTCTTTCTGCGTTGCAGTCAACACTCAGCACGTTTTCACCAAGCCATCCTTTGTCCTGCATATCTTTGATCTTCTGGATCAGGTCGATGATCTCCGGGCTGTCATAGTTAAGCTCTCTGTCTGCCAGCTTGTACTGGAAGTCAGGGCCGTATGCCTTAACCGCCAGGACACTGAGAAGATGTCCATATCTGTAGTTATCGGACTCGCCGACCATAAACGGCTGATATCCGTTTTCAGAGAGAACTTCGCAGCAGTTCATAAGCTCATCCCAGCTCTTGGGAACTTCAAGGTTGCATGCTTTTAAGTGATCCTCATTGTAATAGAGAAGCACTTCATAGGAGGATGACGGTGTCCCATACAAACCTTCATGTCCGTATTTTCCGAAATCAACGGTATCCCAGCAGGATTCTGCGAACCCTTCATACCATTCCGGATCTGCTTCCAGATACGGGCTGAGATCAAGCACAACACCCGACTCTACATAATCCAGGCAGTTTGTTCCGCCGTACTGCATAAAGATGTCCGGCGCATCGCCTGACGCCATGTCCGTGGAAAGCCTGTCGAGATAATCTGTTTCTTTCGGGATAAATACGGTTTCAATCGTGATTCCGTTATCCTGGGCATTCCACTCCTCAATCTTGCGGAGATGGTACTGGGACTCTGCGTCGCCGCCGTTCGGGTCAATGCGGTGGTACAGCTTGACGGTTGTTTCTTCTACTTCCATGTCGTCAATGTTGTAGCCGGCCTCGTCAATGGATCCGCCATCCGAACCGCTGTCAGCTTCGCCGCCGCTTCCGCCGCAGGCAGATAATCCGGCAACCATAGCGCCTGCCAAAAGAACAGCCAGAATTCGTTTTCTTTTTTTCATAATCTTCTTCCTTCCTTTCTGAATTTTATTGATTTGTCTGTTCCGTATTGTTACCTGTTACTTGTATAACAACCTTGACTAAAGTATATCATAACTTCCTATAATTTCAATATTATTTTTATTTTTTTGTTGAATTTGTATATATTGCCAAATAAAAAAAGAAATGACAGCTTCTGTGGTTATCTTTTTGTAAAATATGTCTTATTTTTTTCAATATGCTCCTTCATCCATTTTTCCGCCATCTCTTCATCCCTGTTTTCTATGGCGTCTATGATCTTTTTATGATAAAGGAGCGCATTTTCATACCCCATCCTCTCGATCACTTCATCCATGGATCTTGCCAGGACATCCTGCAGGATGCCGTTTGTTTTAATGAGCAGAGAATTCCGGCTTATCTGAGCGATCCTGAGATGGAACTCCAGATCGACCTTGCTGAATTTTTTTATCTCACCCTCCACATTATACTGGATCAGCTTCCGCTGAATATCTTTCAGGATGCGGATATCTTCTTTTGTTGCCCTCTGCGCGGCCAGGCGGGTGCTGCCCGTCTCTACGATCAGCCGGAATTCAAATACTTCATTTACGGAATTCTCCCCCAGATAAGCCGTCGGGATCAGCGCGTTCATAGTCTCCCCCGCATCAACTGACTTGACGAATG
Organism: uncultured Mediterraneibacter sp.; assembly: GCA_944376685.1. Classification (GTDB taxonomy): domain Bacteria; phylum Bacillota; class Clostridia; order Lachnospirales; family Lachnospiraceae; genus Mediterraneibacter. Next base: position 18,073 of record CALWDN010000008.1, read on the forward strand.
ACCCTTCACCCAGTCTCGTCTCCAATAGGCCAAGCGCATTCAGTTTCTGAAGAGCCTGCCTGACTGTCATCCTGCTTACGCCGAACATCTCCGCCAGTTCATTTTCTGAGGGGATCTTGCTTCCCTGCGGCCATTCTCCGCTTATAAGCATTTTTTTCAACTGCATGTATACCTGTTCACCAACTTTTACCCTCTTTATCGGTGTAATATTCATTTTTCTGTCTCCTCAACCTCATATTCATTCCTGTATGCTGTAATACAGCTTATAAGATAATTATCATTCATTTTCACATGTATGTCAATAAATATATCTCTATGCGAACTTATGATCATGTAGATATTTATCCTCATATGTGATATCTTTTCATTAATATGTTTTTAACCATCAGAATTTCAAGGAGGTATCATAATGAAGACAATGTTTCTCGGAAGATCAGGCCCGGAAGTTCCTGTTATCGCCCCAGGCTGCATGCGGATCAACCGGCTTGACAGCAAAGCCCTTGTCGCCTATCTGCAGTTTGTCCTCGACCGCGGGCTTTATTTTTTTGACCATGCCGATATTTACGGAAGGGGAGAATGCGAGAGGCTGTTCGCCGAAGCACTTCCCCAGACCGGCTATAAAAGAGAAGACATTATCATACAGTCAAAATGCGGGATCCATCCCGGCGTGATGTATGACTGCTCAAAAGAACACATCCTGCGTTCTGTCGACGGGATACTGGAACGGCTCAGGACCGATTACATTGACATCCTTTTGCTCCACCGCCCGGACGCGCTGATCGAGCCTGAAGAAACCGCTGCTGCTTTTGATATTCTCGAGCAGAGCGGAAAAGTAAAGCATTTCGGGGTGTCCAACCATCGGCCGGGACAGATTGAACTGCTCAAAAAATATGTAAAGCAGGACCTGATCATTGATCAGCTCCAGTTCAGCATACCTTTCAGCAGCATGGTCGCTTCCGGGCTGGAAGCCAATATGACAACCGACGGCGCGGTCGACCGGGACGGGGGCGTCCTTGACTACTGCCGGCTGAATGATATATCCATCCAGGCATGGTCGCCTTTCCAGTATGGCTTTTTCGAAGGTGTTTTTGTGGGAAATACTGATAAATTCCCGGAACTGAACCGGATCCTGGACGAACTGGGACAGAAATACAGCGTAACCCCCACCGCCATCGCAACAGCCTGGATCCTGAGGCATCCCGCGCATATTCAGATGATCTTCGGATCAACAAATCTGACGCGGATCGGCGAGATCATCGACGGCTGCAGCATCGAACTGGAGCGTGAAGAATGGTACCGCCTGTACCTCGGCAGCGGCCATATCCTTCCTTAACCCCGGGCAAAACAGATATCCGACAGAAAGCAGGTATATATTATGAAGATTGGTTCCCACGTGAGCATGAGCGGCAGAGACATGCTCTTAGGCTCCGCAAAAGAAGCTGTGTCTTACGGCGCAGACACATTTATGTTCTACACAGGCGCGCCGCAGAATACAAAACGCAGGGATATAAGCGAACTGAATATCGATCCCGCATGGGAATATATGGACGCGCACGGCATCCGTGAGATCATCGTCCATGCACCCTATATCATTAATCTCGGAAATACGGTGAAGCTGGAAACCTTCTCCCTGGCGGTTGAATTTCTTGCAAAAGAGATCGAGCGCACCATAAGCTGCAGAAGCCATACGCTGATCCTCCATCCGGGCGCCCATGTGGGCGCCGGAGCTGAAGCAGGCACCGCGCAGATCATTAAAGGACTGAATGAAGTGCTGACTTCCGGCACGGACTGCTTCATCGCCCTGGAGACAATGGCCGGCAAAGGCTCAGAGATCGGACGCACCTTCGAAGAACTGGCGCGCATCTATGACGGCGTCGTGCACAATGAAAAGTTGCGGGTCTGCTTTGACACCTGCCACACAAGCGACAGCGGCTACGACATCATCCATCATTTTGACGATGTGGTCAGAGAGTTTGACCACATTCTCGGGAAAGAACAGATTGCCGTCTTCCATATCAATGACAGCAAAAATGTCCCCGGCGCAGCGAAAGACCGGCACGAAAATATCGGCTTTGGCAGGATCGGGTTTGACGCTCTGAACTACATCGTCCGCCACCCGGACTTTAAAGAAATCCCCAAGATCCTGGAGACGCCCTGGATTCCTTCCCCCGACGGCCGGAAAAAATCTTATCCGCCTTATAAATACGAGATTGAAATGCTCCGCAGGGGCGTATTCGATCCGGATCTCAAAGAAAAGGTCTTGACATTTTCGGTTTAGAAGCATATTATTGTATTAAATCAATAATACAAAACGAGGTGATCAAATGCCATGGAATCTGGATGATGACCGTCCCATCTACTTGCAGCTGATGGAACGGATCCAACACGACATCGTCTCCGGAACATATCAGCCCGGAGACAAACTCCCTTCCGTCCGGGATCTGGCTGTTGATGCGGCAGTAAATCCGAACACGATGCAGAAAGCCCTCTCCGAACTGGAGCGGTGCGGCCTTGTGTATTCTCAGCGGACCAGCGGCCGGTTCATTACAGACGACGCGGGACTGATCCGCCAGATGCGCACGGAAATGGCTAAGGAGCACATCCGCGACTTTTTCGTGCAAATGCACAAACTCGGATTTTCGGACGAAGAGACACTTGACATGATACGCAGAACATTAAAGGGGGAAACTCATGAGACCGATTCTTGAATGTCAGAAACTGACCAAAAAATACGGGAACTTCTTCGCACTCTCGAACGTAGACCTTTCTCTTGAACGGGGAAAGATCGTGGGGCTTCTCGGGCCCAACGGAAGCGGGAAGACCACACTGATCAAACTGGCCAATGGACTGCTCACGCCCACGGAAGGACACATTATGATCAACGGCCTGGAACCCGGGCCGGCAACAAAGAAGATCGTTTCCTATCTTCCGGACCACAGTTTTTTCAACGGGCACATGAAAGTAAAACATCTGATGGCTTATTATGCGGATTTCTACAGAAATTTCAGCACTGAGCGTGCACTGAAAATGCTGGATGCACTGGAGATCGATAAAGACAAACGGCTCAACGCGCTGTCCAAAGGCGCCCAGGAAAAAGTGCAGCTGGTCCTTGTAATGAGCCGCGACGCGGATCTTTATATCCTGGACGAACCGATCGGCGGAGTGGATCCGGCAGCCCGGGATTACATCCTGCGGACGATCCTTTCCAACTACAGTGAGAATTCAACGGTTCTGATCTCCACCCACCTGATCACAGATATCGAACAGGTGCTGGACCACGTGATCTTCCTGCAGAACGGTCAGATCTCGCTCAACACATCTGTCGATGAGATCCGGACAGAATACGGAAAATCTGTAGATGCTTTATTCAGGGAGGTGTTCAAATGTTAGGCAGACTGATCAAATATGACTTAAAATCCTCCGGGAAGCTTTTTATCCTGCTTCACGGCATCTTTCTGATCTTCTGTATTCTTATGCGGTTCATCTACATGGACAGACTGGACCTGCTCGCACCGGTTGATGAAAAAATGCTGGTCGTTTCACTGCTCCTGTTTTTTACGATATTCACAGTATTCGTATCAGCGCTGATGTTCTACACCCTGATGCAGATCGCATTCCGGTACTACCGCAACCTGTTCAGCAGGGAAGGATACCTTTCCTGGACGCTTCCGGTATCCGGCATCCAGCATCTGTGGGCAAAGATCATATCCGGCTGCATCTTTATGGCAGCAGACACACTGATCGTTGCGGCAGGCATCCTGATCCTCGCAACCGGGAAGAACATCCGGAACGCCTACAGCCTGATCGCTGATGAGATCACCCTGCAGCTTGGAATGACCATCGGGGATTTCGGCCTGATTCTCCTGATCCTCTGCCTGGCAAGCTGCATCTGCAACGTGGTCATGATCTACTTCTGCATCAACATCGGGCAGCTGTTCCCGGGACACCGCGTACTGTGTGCGGTAGCCGCCTATATCATCACGTCCACCGTGATACAGACCGGCAGCCTGATCATCCTCTTTATCTTCGGATATTTTCCGGGATATGAGTTCTTCGCCGCAGAGGGCGCGACCACATTTGATTTTATGATCAATATTTATGTGATTTCCGGTGTGATCTCCGCCGTGGTAACCGTTGCCATGTATATTGCATCACACTATATTATGAAGAAGAAGATCAACCTGATCTGATAACCGGCAGCGCAGACCTGCCGGTCCGTAAACAAAGAAAAACAGGAATGCACTTAAAGCTTACCGCAAAAGTACATTCCTGTTTTTCTTTGTTTGCCAGCGTCTGAGCGGAGTCGAACCGCCGCACATGCCTCCGGAGGGCATTGCTCTATCCACTGAGCTACAGACGCATTCCAACTGTGAAAGGGGAACGTGATGCTCCCCTTTACAGCCTTAACTATCCTAGCACAATTTTACGATAAAGTAAAGTGTTTTTTTCTGAACCGGCGCCAGACCGCAGCAAACGCTCCGGCAAATCCTGCTGTTCCTGCAGCAGCCGCCGCAGCCGCCGCACGCGGTATTTCAAAAAGATCGCCTGTTCTGGGCGCCTCGCCAACTGATTCGGCTATGTCTGAAGTCCTGATCCTAAGCTGCTGTAATTCATCTTCAAGATCCTCATGGCTGCTGATCTCTATGCCATCCTGGTACAGGTATTCAAACACTGCGATCGTCCACCCTTCCAGTTCTGACGCGTCAAATGCAAACCGCACCTCCACATCCATCTCTGCTGCCTCAGCCGTGAACTGCACCTCAGATATGACAGACGCGCCTTCCGTGCCGCCGGCGGGTTCGAGCAGTTCTCCTGTGCGCTGGTCCACAAGCACGCCGCGAAGCGTATACGAAGCGCCTGGCTGCAGGTTTTCCAGGCTGACCACATCCACTGCCTCCACCGGTCCCGCGTCCGCTTCCCTGCTGCCGTCCGCCGCGTTTCTCACGGTCGTACTGACGATCCGTGTCGCATCGTTTTCTATGCAGACCTCTTCAAGCACAACCGCTGTATACTGATCTTTATAACAAAGTTCAACCTCCCGGTCGCCGCCGGCCCGGGCATACCCGGTCGGGCAGGCAGTCTCACGGATCCTGTATTTTCCGGGGAACAGCTCTTTCGTCTGCGCCTCCCCCCGCTGATCGGACACAACCGTATCCACGAGATCGCCGGCTTCCGCACGCACCGTGCCATCCGGCGTCACGATATCCTCCGCCGCAGTCACGGTAAATTCTGCGCCCTGCAGCAGTTTCCCGGTCCCTGTTTCCGTCTTTACGATCCGGATCTTTCCCATCACCGGCCGGTCCGGGAACTCAACCTCCAGCGGCTCATCCCAGTCGTGGTTCTCCCCGATCTCAAACCGGACGTCCTCCCTCGCCAGCAGATAGCCTTCCGGCGCCCGGACCTCACGGAAATAATATACGCCGGCCGGCAGCCGGTCCGGGAGTATGAACATGCCCTGGCCGTCTGTCTCAAAAAACTCATGCGTTACCTTGTCCGGATAATATGTCGTCATGGAAACAGGCTTTTTCTCTTTATCCAGCAGCCGGAAGCGCACACCGGACGCCGGTATCTTTTTCCCTGTTGTGCTGTCCGTCTTTACCAGCCTGACCGGCGAGACAGCAATATTGTCTTCCAGAATATAATACAGTTTCTGTCCCTCCCTGGATATCGTAATCTCAAAATCACTGACCTGGACCAGCCCTTCCGGCGTGTTTTTCTCATGCACCCTGTAACTGTCAAAGGCAAGTCCGCCCCGCCCGTTTCCGAGCTGTTCTGTGGAAGCGTATCCGTTTTCATCTGTCGTGATCTCTACCGTATCCCCTGTCGTCTTCGATGTCAGTTCAAATATGATCCCTTCAAGAGGCGGCCTCTGGCCGGTTGCATCATCCCTGTCTTCACGGAACTTTACGATCTCAAGATCTCCTCTTATCACCTTTTCAGGAACCTCTGCTTTCTGGAAGGTATTCACCGTTTCCGCAGTTCCGTCCGATGTGATCTTCCGCACAAAAACTGAACTGTTTAACAGATATCCTTCCGGCGCTTTTGTCTCGCGGACCGTAACTGTCCCGAGCGGAAATACATTCTCACCCGATGAATTTTTATAAAACGGGTCTCCTGACACTTTCATACTTTCGTCCAGGCCGGCCCGTCCGTCCCCGTCCGTCTTCAGCACCCAGGATGCCGCCGGGCTGATCCCCTGTTCAGCCGGATCTGCATCATAAAATCCGGCATAGTAATTCACTGTAAATTCCGCATTTTCAAGCGCGGCCGCCCCCTGCGGCGCCGGCTCCCCTGTCTCCTCATCCAGCTTTTCCAGCACCAGTTCCGCCGGGGCGCTCTGCGGCTGTTCTTCCACCGTAAGATCTGTTGTCTGCCCGGCCGTTATATCAGCCTTATATACCGTACTGTCCAGGGCATATCCAGCCGACGCGTCAATTTCTTTTACATAATATCTGCCGGCCAGAAGTTCTGCCTCTCCGGATATTCCGTCGGCGCCCGAGACAAGGACGGCCGCCCTGTCCGTACAGGACGCATCCCTGTACACGCCATACCGTGCCCCCTCCAGGCTGTAGCAGCCATTCCCGTCTGTCATCCCCGGATCTGCGGAGATCTTCTTCAGCACAAGCCGGCCATTATATTCACGGTGTATTATCACAATGCCTGCAAGCGCCTGATAGCCTTTCTGATATCCTTCCTCCCCGGGCAGCCCTACCGCGGCCTTGTCCTGCGCCCGGGAGAAAATGCTGCCTTTAACCGTTCCCGAAGCTTTGTCTACCGACAGGACCGTATAGGTATAATTGTACTTCAGACCCACGACCGGCGTATCCGCGCCGGGCTGGCAGCAGTCGATATATGCTGTCTCCTCGCTTTCAAGGATCCCCGTAAAACTGCCGACGGTCACCCCGTCAACCCTGTAGTCGCTTCCCACATCCACGTCATGGACGGAAAATTCTCCGGAAAACCGGTCGCCCGCCTCCGGGAACCGGGCATCCGCCGACGTCCGCGCAGCGGCGCGTGCAGTGCTCTTCTTCGCCTCTTTGCCAAATGTGACATCGATATATTTTGTCACGCCGTATGCGGTGATCTCTTTTACATAAGTCTGTGCATCTGCCCTTTCTTCCGGCTCCAGCTCAAATCCGTTTTCATCCGTAACATTCACCGTGATCCCTTCCTGCCCCGCTGCGTCCGCATCCAGCCGTATATAGGAGCGGTCCGGGATCTCTGCGGATATCTCCCTGTCTCCGGAACCGACCGCGCCGCCCGCCGGGTCTGTAAGCTTTACCTCCCCGTCCCCGTGCACGCGTACGATAACTTTTCCGGCTTCTCCAGGGCTTCCGCCATCCGTCTGTCCTGTTTCCGCATTGCCGGCATAAGCCAGTCCGCTCCCGCATGCGGTAAGGACGGTAAAAACAGCCGCCGCCATGATCGCAGACAGCCTGATCCTCTTTCTCTGATACATCACAAAGCCCCCCTTGCCGCCGGACGCTTTGTTCCGATGCAGAGCCGTCCAAGGCTCCGTTCATACAGATAGGCATGTCCGCTTAATACTTCCTCGGCATCCACCTGGGTGTCGTTGATGTTCCGGATCATTTCATCCAGCTCCCTGCAGCTTATTGCGTCGCTGCAGGGCGTGATGATCACCTCGTGGACGCTGCTCGGAAGGACGTAGAAGTCCGTCCGAAGGATATCCCAGACCATATCCAGGATGTGGGGATATACAATGCATGCCGCGCCGTAACTTCTCAGGCTGTTTGTCAGCACATACATCCCGTCCCTTGCACATGTATCTTCACGGAGAAGATTTTCCGGCGTAACGGCCTCCCCTGCTTTATCCTGCATCCCCATCCCTTTTTTCAGGATTTCTTTCAGGGCGTGGTCCATCGTAAAAAACTCTGCCGGGAGCAGCCGCTTTACATTTTCCGCCGCATCCGCCCAGAGTTCATCCGTGCGGACATTCCACTGTTTTAAGTGGTCGGACGTGACCGCCATGGACGCCGTACCCTCCTCCGTGATCTCCAGAATCACATAGAATACGACCGACAGATCCAGAAAATCCATATGCGGCACAGTCGCGAGGTACTTCCTGTTCTTGGCCGTATTGACCAGCTTAAATACAACCCTGTCCTTCACCCCGTCATAGGTCAGGATCTGCCGGTAATCCCATGAATCCTCTCGTCGGACAGACTGATAGAAGGACTCGATGTCGTCAACAATTTTCCCCATCGGCTTCCCGTTCCGGTAATCATCATAGTATTCCTCCAGATAGATCGTCGGCGAGATATTGATCCCCGGCGTCTCTACAAGGAGTCCGGTCCGTTCTGTCCCGTTATTTTTTATCGTTTTATATAATTTAGCCTCAGCACCTCCTGCAATTTTCTGATTGATCTGTTCCTCAACCGCGTGTGTAAATTCCCTGTAATCCATTTTTCTCCTTTCTTTTTACGCGGTCCATCATAAATTAAACGAGAAATCCGGTACGATATGTACCTGTGAAAAATAATAATTTGAACAATATTATGTATCCATGATTATAGACAAGGCGAAAAGGAAATGCAATCCGGAATATTTCACAAAAAGCCGGCTGAAATTTCTCCGTATTTCACAGAAAAAATTTCAGTCCGGCAAATGCCCGCTCATGCAAGCATGGCGTCCGCTTGCCGGGTTTATCGCGCAAAAAAAGATGTGCCGCCCGAAAGCAGCACATCCTGGTCTTCAGATATTGATTAAACTCTGGACAGATACTCGCCTGTACGTGTATCGATCTTCAGCACGTCGCCGGTCTCGCAGAACAGCGGTACATTGACAACCGCCCCTGTCTCGACTGTAGCCGGCTTTGTGGCGCCCTGAGCCGTATCGCCCTTGAATCCGGGCTCTGTCTCTGTGATCGCCAGTTCTACAAAGAGCGGCGGCTCTACAGAGAATACATTGCCATTGTGGGAGCAGACCTTGACCGTCTCGTTCTCCTTCACAAACTTCAGCGCGTCTCCTACTACGTCTGCATCAAGCGCGATCTGGTCGTATGTCTCCATATCCATGAAGTTATACAGATCGCCGTCCTGATACAGGTACTGCATATCTTTTCTGTCGATATGCGCGTTCTCAAACTTCTCAGTCGGGCGGAATGTCTTCTCAACAACACCGCCGCTGATGATATTTTTCAGCTTTGTTCTGACGAACGCCGCTCCTTTTCCCGGTTTTACATGCTGGAATTCCAAAATCTGATAAATATTTCCGTCGATCTCAACGGTAATGCCATTCTTAAAATCTCCTGCTGCGACCATTTATCTTCCTCCTTCGATTTACAAGCCTTTACGGCACTCCACTCAATAATTTTATACTAATTCCCTTTATTTTTCAATCTTTTTTTATAGAAATGCAGAACGATCCTCTCCAGGCGCCTCTTCAGGACGATCTGGATCTCTTCTTTCGGGTGGATCGGTTTTACAAGGATATTGCGGATCCCTGCCCGCTTTGCCCCCCACACATCCGTAAAAAGCTGATCGCCGACAAATACCGTATTGCTGCGGTCCGTCCCCATAAGCTCCATCGCACGGATATAATTTTTCGTCGAAGGCTTGTGGGCATTGCAGATATACTTTGTCCCGATCTCCCTGTTGAACATCTCCACACGGGGCTTCTGATTGTTGGAGATCAGGCAGGACTGAAAGCCGATGTCCCCGAGCCGTCTGAACAGCTTTATGGCGCGTCCGTCCGCGGGCGCTCCGTGGGGCACCAGCGTATTGTCGATGTCAAAAATCACGCCCCGGTATCCTTCTTCATACAGTTTTTCAAAAGGGATGACATAGGTGGACGCCACATATTCATCCGGAAAAAATCTTTCAAACATTATTTTCCATCCAACTCCATCAGCTTTGTGATCAGTTCCTCGCAGCTCTGAAGGACCGTCTTGTGATCCGTCCGGATCACCACATCGGCCGCGGCTTCATATTTCTCCCTGCGCTTTTCCATCAGATCCGCGATAAACTCTACATTGTTGTTTCCGTTCAGAAGCGGGCGGTCGTTGCTGTCCTTTACACGCTCGTAGATCGTCTCAGGGCTTGCAGTCAGAAGGACGACCCGTCCGTTCTTCTTCATCTCAGCCACATTCTCTTCCCGCAGCGCCACACCGCCGCCGCATGAGATCACGCAGCCGTTCTCGGCCCGGAGTTCCCGCAGGAGTTCCGTTTCCAGATTGCGGAAATATTCTTCCCCGTAGGTGGCGAAAATATCCGGGATGCTCATCTCCTGCCGCTCGGAGATCTCCTGATCCATCTCCACCAGCCTCATGTCAAACATGGTGCTGAGGAAATCCGAAATCGCGCTTTTCCCTGCTCCCATGAATCCGATCAGCACGATATTGTACGGAAAGAGCTTTCTCGCCTGGATCCGTTTGCTGTTGCGCAGGATCCTGTGAAATACGTCCTCGATCTCATCCTGGTATTTATTGCCCGCCAGCTTCTCTTCAAGCCGTCTCTGCTGCTTCTCCTCCTGCGCGGGCTGCAGGATCGTCATGCCGTACTTTTCCTTATACGCCATGATCTTCTCCACTATACTGTTTCGTTCCACCAGCGCGTCAATGATCTTGTCATCGCAGAGCGCCAGCTGCTCGCGGTACATTTCCAGATCGTTCATATTCTTCCTCCACATCTGAAGCTATTCGACATCATATTATATCAATTTTCAGATGTGATAGCAAGACTCACATTTTCCCGGAAATCCTCCCACGCATCCTCATGCTCCACAAAATATTTCGGACAGTTCTTGCCGGTCACGTCGTAATGGCGGATCACATCGTCCGCCGTCAGGTCAAATTTCACACAGAGCCAGGCGGTCAGCTGTACGAGAGACTCATAACTTTCCTTTGTAAATCTGCCGCTTTCATCCGGGTGGCAGACCTCGATGGATACGCTGTCATAATTGCGCTCATTGGACGCGTACGCAACCTCCCACGTGGGAACGCACTGAATGATCTCGCCGTCCAGCCCTACCACAAAATTACTGCTGGCCTGCGTCTCATGTGAATCTTTCAGGCCGTTAAAATAATCCCGGTTGTCCTGCGCGCTGCTTCCCGGATTCGCCGTATAGTGGATCACGATCCCGGTAATGCCGCTGCTCTGGATCCCCGGCCGGGAATAGGGATTCACATCCAGGAGCTGCACGTCGATCTCCGGTTCAGATGCATCCACGTCCACACGTCCGTATCCCAGACCCCCGAAAAATCTCCCGGCGGACAGCAGGCCGCGCGCTCCCAGAGCAGCCGTCAGGAGTACAAGTATCACAAAACCGGTCCACATGAACCTGTTCATCCGTCTTCGACCGGAGCTGTTCCTGTTTTTCCCTGTATTTTCTCTCCGGCTTCCCGGCTTTTTTCCTTTCGTATATCCTCTGCGTGTATTCATCCTGTGTCACCCATCCTCTAAAGTAAAATGATAACACACATTTCTGTATGGTTCATGAATAAATTCTTATGAATTAATAAAGTACATTATATTCCACACGCAAAGACAGCCGGGCCTGAGATCCGTCCGGATCCCCGCGCCCGGCTGTCCTGCAGCCATATATTATTCATCTACACTGTAGTTCGGAGCCTCTTTTGTGATGTGGATGTCATGCGGATGGCTCTCTCTTAATGCTGCGGCAGAGATCTTGATGAATCTGCCGTTTTCTTTCAGTTCTTCGATATTATGCGTACCGCAGTAGCCCATACCGGAACGTAAGCCGCCCATGAGCTGGAATACCGTATCTTCTACCGTACCCTTGTAAGCCACACGTCCCTCGACGCCTTCCGGAACAAGCTTCTTCGCATTCTCCTGGAAATAGCGGTCCTTGCTGCCGTTCTCCATCGCCGCGATGGAGCCCATGCCTCGGTATACTTTGTATTTTCTTCCCTGATACAGTTCGAATGTTCCCGGGCTCTCATCGCATCCCGCGAAGATGCTTCCCATCATACATACATTCGCACCTGCCGCAATCGCCTTTGTCATATCGCCTGAGTACTTGATGCCGCCGTCAGCGATGATCGGCACGCCATACTCTTTCGCAACCTCATAGCAGTCCATAACCGCTGAGATCTGCGGAACGCCGATCCCGGCAACCACACGGGTCGTACAGATGGATCCCGGTCCGATGCCGACCTTCACGGCGTCCACGCCGGCCTCGATAAGCGCCTTCGTAGCTTCGCCTGTGGCAACATTTCCCGCGATCACCTGCAGATCCGGGTATTTCTCCTTCACCATGCGGATCGTGCGGAGCACGTTCGCAGAATGGCCGTGTGCGGAATCCATGACCACAACGTCAACCTTCGCTTTCACAAGCTCAGCCGCGCGATCCAGGCAGTTTGCCGTGATCCCAAGCGCCGCGCCGCAGAGAAGACGTCCCTGGGAGTCTTTTGCGGAAAGCGGATACTTGATCTGTTTCTCAATATCTTTAATTGTAATAAGGCCTTTCAGGTTGCCCTCGTCATCAACGATCGGGAGCTTCTCTTTTCTGGCTTTGGCCAGGATCTTCTTCGCCTCTTCGAGCGTGATCCCCTCCTTCGCCGTGATCAGGCCTTCGGAAGTCATGGATTCTTTGATCTTCTTAGAGAAGTCTTCTTCAAATTTCAGATCACGGTTCGTAATGATGCCGACAAGTTTGCGCCCTTCTGTGACCGGTACGCCTGAAATGCGGAACTTCGCCATCAGGTTGTTCGCGTCTGCCAGCGTGTTCTCTGGTGAGAGGAAAAACGGATCTGTGATAACGCCGTTCTCAGATCTCTTTACCTTGTCCACCTCTTCAGCCTGCGCTTCGATCGACATATTCTTATGAATAATACCGATGCCGCCCTGACGCGCCATCGCGATCGCCATGCGGTGCTCTGTAACCGTATCCATGCCCGCACTCATCATCGGGATGTTCAGTCTGATCTGTTTTGTCAGAAAGGTAGACAGATCCACCTCATTCGGGATCACCTCTGAGTATGCCGGCACAAGCAGCACGTCGTCAAATGTAATACCCTCGCCAATAATCTTACCCATATTCACTGACCTCTCTTTCTTCTGAATCCATGTTATAAGTAAATGTAAATATTTAACTGATATACTAACGAAATTCAGCGGCGCTGTCAACTGTTTACAGCGCTGTCGGAGCGAATTTAACTTGATTTATTTTAAGGTACACTTATAAGTAGGGCTTATCAGATTATTAATGACGCAGTCAGAATCATCTATCCGGTACGTTATCCAATGATAGCAGCTTTACAATAACAGCGGACTTTACTCTGCCAAGGCATAAAATTCCCCCGGGCTGAACGTCCGGGGGATCTGCATGCTATCTTTAATTTATATTTGCAGGGATGTGGATCACATCATACCCATTCCTGCGCCGCCTGCCGGTGCTGCCGGCTGGGGCTCTTTGATCGTAGATACTACAGACTCTGTTGTGAGCAGTGTGGATGCAACGCTTGTCGCGTTCTGAAGTGCGCTTCTTGTAACCTTGGCCGGATCAAGAATGCCTTCCTCTACCATATCTACATATGCTTCTTTGTAAGCGTCAAATCCGGTTCCCGGCTCTGACTCTTTTACTTTGTTTACGATAACCGCGCCTTCGAGGCCTGCGTTAGCAGCGATCTGATACAGCGGAGCCTCCAGCGCTTTCAGGATGATCCTTGCGCCTGTCTTCTCGTCGCCGTCCAGTTCCTCTGTCAGCTTCGCAACTTCTTTAGCCGCGTGGATGTATGCGGAACCGCCGCCTGCGATGATTCCTTCCTCTACCGCCGCTCTTGTTGCGTTCAGGGCATCTTCCATACGGAGTTTCGCTTCCTTCATCTCAGTCTCTGTAGCCGCGCCGACACGGATAACCGCTACGCCGCCTGCCAGTTTTGCAAGTCTTTCCTGAAGCTTCTCTCTGTCGAAGTCAGATGTTGTCTCCTCGATCGCTTTCTTGATCTGTGCAACTCTGTCACTGATCGCATCTTTGCTTCCGAGGCCGTCAACGATGACTGTGTTCTCTTTCTGTACTTTAACGGATTTTGCACGTCCGAGCTGCTCCATTGTTGTCTCTTTCAGGTCAAGGCCGAGTTCTTCGGAGATCACCTGGCCGCCTGTCAGGATCGCGATATCCTGGAGCATCTCTTTTCTTCTGTCGCCGTAGCCCGGAGCTTTCACTGCAACTACATTGAATGTACCGCGCAGCTTGTTGACGATCAGGGTTGTGAGCGCTTCGCCCTCGATGTCCTCTGCGATGATGAGAAGTCTTGCGCCGGACTGTACAACCTGCTCAAGGAGCGGCAGGATATCCTGGATGTTGGAGATCTTCTTGTCTGTGATCAGGATGTACGGATCTTCCAGGACCGCTTCCATCTTCTCCATATCTGTAGCCATGTATGCGGAAATATATCCGCGGTCAAACTGCATACCTTCTACAAGGTCCAGTTCTGTCTGCATTGTCTTGGACTCTTCGATCGTGATAACGCCGTCATTGGACACTTTCTCCATCGCGTCAGCTACCATCTCGCCCACAGCCTCGTCCCCTGAAGAAACTGCTGCGACTCTTGCGATCTGCTCTTTGCCTTTTACCTTGCTGCTCATTGCGTGGATCGCTTCAACCGCTTTGTCTGTCGCCTTCTTCATTCCTTTTCTAAGAACGATCGGGTTGGCGCCTGCTTCCAGGTTCTTCATCCCCTCGTGCACCATTGCCTGTGCAAGAACGGTAGCTGTTGTTGTTCCGTCTCCGGCTACGTCGTTTGTCTTGGAAGCGACTTCTCTGATGAGCTGCGCGCCCATGTTCTCGAATCCGTCTTCAAGCTCGATCTCTTTCGCGATCGTAACGCCGTCGTTTGTGATCAGCGGTGCGCCGAAGGATTTGTCAAGGACAACGTTTCTTCCTTTCGGTCCAAGTGTCACTTTTACTGTATCTGCGAGCTGGTTCACACCTTTCTCAAGTGCTGCCCTGGCTTCTGCCCCGTATTTGATTTCCTTTGCCATGTCAATACATCTCCTTATATCTGCTTATTATATTTACTCTGTTACGATCGCAAGGATATCGCTCTGTTTTACGATGATATACTCTTCGCCGTCCAGCTCGACATCTGTTCCTGAATATTTGGAATAGATCACTTTGTCGCCGGCTTTAACCTGCATTACAACCTCTTTGCCATCTATATTTCCGCCAGGTCCTACAGCGATCACTTCCGCTTCCTGGGGTTTCTCTTTCGCCTGACCCGGAAGAACGATGCCGGATTTTGTAGTCTCTTCTGCTTCTAACTGTTTTAAAACAATTTTGTCACCTAATGGTACTAACTTCATTGCTATTCCTCCTTGAAATTTGACTTGTTAGCACTCATTTCTTACGAGTGCTAAACCTCATGAATATAAAATAGCACTCTGATTTCCATTTGTCAACACAGTTTACAAGGTTTTTATAAAAAAGAGAAGCGCACGGTTTACGCACGCTTCGTCATCTTTCGTCCCTCATATACGTTATAAAATCCATTCTCGATCTTGAATCTGAGAAGATTTCTGTCTTCCTGCCGGTATCTTTCTTTTACCACGCCGGTACAGTACAGAAGTTCTGTCCTTGTGGATATATAACATCTGTATTTTGCATCCAGAGATATATTCTCCAGCTTATCATCTTTTAATTCAAGATATATGTAATCTTCTTCGGGATCATACTTTTTCACACTGCACTGCCTGGCAGACTCATCAAATATACCGTCTGCGGAAAGCATTTTCTCCATCCGGAGATCAACCGGATTGCCTTCATACATATGCAAACCCTCCCTGGCTACATCCGCTCTTTCCTGATCTTATCAAGTTCCGTAAATACATAGTCGTTAAGTACTTTGATATAAGTTCCCTTCATACCGGAAGAACGGGATTCGATCACGCCGGCGCTCTCGAATTTGCGGAGCGCGTTTACGATCACTGAACGGGTAATGCCCACCCGGTCGGCAACCTTGCTGGCCACGAGAATCCCTTCCGTACCGCCCAGCTCGTCAAAAATATGGATGATCGCTTCCAGTTCGGAGAATGAAAGCGTGCTGATCGCAGACTGGACGATGTGCTCCTTCCGCGTCTCTTCCGCGCTCTCCTCGTTTACGGAGCGGAGCATTTCCAGGCCGACGACCGCGGTCCCGTATTCACTGAGGATGATGTCGTCGATCGAATAACTGGAATCCTGCTTATAAATAAAGAGTGTTCCCAGCCGTTCACCTGCGATATCGATCGGCGTAATGATCGCCTCGCATCCTTCCACAGACTCCGGAGAAAAACCAAGCGTCTCAAGATTCACATTTTCTTTTGTGGACAGGATGCTCAGCAGACGCTCATTGAGCATGGCGTCAATATGTGAGCCCACGGACTCTGTGATCAGTTCATGGATCTCTCTGACCTGCGGGCACTTGCTCACACCGAGGATCTTTCCTTTCCTGCTGACAACAAGCACATTGGAGTCAAGGATCTCTGTCAGAACTGCACAGATATCATTGAATACAACTTTACTCGAATTGTTATTATGCAGCAATTTGTTGATCTTTCTCGTTTTATCTAACAACTGTACACTCATTACTTCCTCCGTACACCTTTCAAACACCGGAATTGTATACACAACTCCATACAAATAAGTGGATAGGACTATACTACCACACAATTTTCAGAATAGCAATGCAATTCATATTTTTTACTGTTTCTTCTCTTTCAATGACATTACATAACCGCACTTTTCATTGGCACATACAAGCTTGTTTCCCTTTTCCACCATGTATGAACCACATTCCGGACATTTTTCATCCGACGGCTTCTGCCAGGACATGAACTCGCACTCCGGGTTGTTTTCGCATCCGTAATACCTTCTGCCCTTTTTCGTCTTTCTGATCACAACGTCTTTTCCGCAGACCGGGCAGGCCACGCCGATCTTCTCCAGATACGGTTTTGTGTTGCGGCATTCCGGAAAGCCGGGGCATGCAAGGAATTTCCCATGCGGCCCGTATTTTATGACCATATGTCTGCCGCACTCTTCGCAGACCACATCGGTGACTTCATCTTCGATCTTTACGGTTTCCAGTTCTTTCTCAGCCACTTTAACCGCCTCATCAAGATCCGGATAGAAGTTCCGGATCACTTCTTTCCACTCCACTTTGCCTTCTTCGACCATATCAAGAAGGCCTTCCATATTAGCGGTGAAGTTGACATCCACGATGCTCGGGAAAGACTGCTTCATGATGTTGTTCACAACCTCTCCCACTTCTGTGAGATAGAGATTTTTTGCTTCCTTTGTCACATAACGGCGTCCCAGGATGATCGAGATCGTCGGCGCATAGGTGCTCGGGCGTCCGATCCCGAGCTCTTCCAGCGCCTTGACCAGACTGGCCTCCGTGTAGTGTGCCGGTGGCTGGGTGAAATGCTGCTTCGGATCCAGTTCCTCTTTCGACAGTACTGAATCCATGCCAAGCCCGCCTACGAGCACATTGCTTTCTTCCTTCTCCTCGTCCGCCTCTGTGTAGACCGAACGGAATCCGTCAAACAGCAGTTTGGACGCAGATACCGTAAAGCAGTACTCCCCCGCGCCGATCTTCACGGATGTCGCCTCATACTTTGCGGCATTCATCCGGCTGGCTGTAAAACGCTTCCAGATCAGCTGGTACAGGCGGAACTGATCCCTTGTCAGGGAGTCTTTCAGCGATGCCGGAGTTCTTGTGATATCCGTAGGGCGGATCGCCTCGTGGGCATCCTGGATCTTCTTATTACCGTTTGATGCCGCATGTCCCGGCGCCGCATACTCTTTTCCGTATACGTCTGAAATATAAGCTCTCGCCGCAGCATCCGCCTCATCCGCGATCCGGGTTGAATCCGTACGCAGATAAGTGATGACGCCGACCGTGCCGTTCCCCTTGATGTCAATACCTTCATAGAGCTGCTGTGCGATCCGCATCGTCTTCTGCGTCCCAAAATTCAGCGCTTTGGCCGCTTCCTGCTGCAGCGTACTGGTCGTAAACGGCAGAGGCGCCTTTCTGATCCGCTCAGACGTCCGGATATCTGTAATCTCAAAAGATGCGTTTTCTATTTTCTTCAGGATCTCATTCAGTTCCTGCTCTGAACGGATCGTCATTTTTTTCTTATCCGTCCCGTAGAACCTCGCTACCAGCGGACGTTTCTCGCCTTTGATCTTCAGCACCGCATCCAGCGTCCAGTATTCTTCCGGGATAAATGCATTGATCTCCTCTTCCCGGTCCGCCACAAGGCGGAGTGCTACAGACTGCACGCGCCCGGCGCTTAAGCCCCGTTTCACTTTGGCCCAGAGGAGCGGGCTAATCCGGTATCCCACCATACGGTCAAGGATGCGGCGCGCCTGCTGCGCATTGACCAGATTCATGTCAATATCCCGCGGTGCCTTCAGGGAAGCCTTCACCGCATTTTTCGTGATCTCGTTAAAAGTGATCCGGCGCATCTTCTTCGGATCCAGCTTCAGCGCTGCGGCAAGATGCCAGGAAATAGCCTCTCCTTCCCGGTCAGGGTCGGTCGCCAGATATACTTTATCCGACTTCTTCACCTCTTTCCGAAGGCTTGCAAGGATATCTCCCTTTCCTCTTATAGTAATGTATTTTGGCTCGTAATCATGCTCAATATCTATTCCAAGGGAACTCTTCGGAAGATCCCTGACATGCCCCTGGGATGCAGCCACCGTATAATTGCTCCCCAGGAACTTTTTGATCGTCTTCACCTTCGCCGGAGACTCCACGATAACAAGATAATGTGCCATAAAACAATTTCCTCCATATCCTCCCTGTGTTTTCAGCAGCGGGATATTACATAATGATTCTTCGATATCTCTTCCACATATCCCTGCAGTTCCAGCGATATCAGAAGATCCAGGACCTTCCTGACGCAAAGCCTGGTCTCCGACACGATCTGGTCCGCACTCTTGGGATAAAGACCAAGGCAACTATACACCAATTTTTCTTCACTTTCAAGCGTTTTTTCTTTTTTGCCGCCCAATTTACTCTCCGCCGGAGTCCCTGCATCTGAAAGCCCCCACTCTTCCAACAGCTCCTCCGGGGACAGCAGGATGCCCGCTCCCTGACGGATCAGCCGGTTGCACCCGTCGCTGAGAGTGCTGTTCACCGGCCCGGGAAGCGCATACACGTCCCGCCCCTGTTCGAGCGCCATATCCACAGTTATGAGAGAGCCGCTCTTTCTCCCGGCCTCCATGACCAGCACCACATCCGACAGCCCGCTGATGATCCGGTTCCGTGCGGGAAAATTCCTCGGCAGAGGCGCGGCGCCCGGCATCAGCTCAGAGATAATTCCGCCGCCCTGTTCAAGAATGTCGGAATACAGTCCGATGTGCTCCCTCGGATAACAGACGTCCACACCGCACCCGAGCACCGCATATGTGCGCCCGCCCGCCATCAGCGCGCCCCGGTGTCCCATTCCGTCGATCCCCCTGGCCATGCCGCTTATGATCTCTACGCCTCTGGAAGCCAGCGCCCGTGCGAAATCAACGGCATACTTTTCACCGTAGGGCGTGCACCGCCTGGCGCCGATCACTGCCGCCTTCTTTGTCCCGGACCCCGGAAGGCGTCCTTTAACATAAAGGGCATAGGGCGGATCCTGTATCTCTTTCAGCCGTTCCGGATACTCACCGGAAAAATACGGGATAAACCGGATGCCCCTCTCCGTCATCCTCCCGTAGTCCGCTTTATATTCCCGGTCTTTCCCCGCCTGGATGATCCTGCTGCACTCCTGTTCGTTCAGGAACTCAAAACTGCGCAAACGGGTTTCTTCTATATAATAAATAGCTTCTGCAGATTTCATGCATTCCCGCAGGCAGATTTTTTTCTGGGCGGGGACGCCCTGTATGCGGGCGAACCAGTATTCATATTCCATCTTCTCTACCTCCTCCAGTATTTCCCATCAATCATCCGCAGGCTCAGCGCCTCCCGGAGATGATTCTCGCGGATCCGCCCTTCCCCGTCAAGATCCGCGATCGTCCGCGCCGTCCTTAAGATCCGGTGATAGCCTCTCGCGGTCAGTTCCATCAGGGAAAACGCCTGCTCCATCAGCTTCTTTTCCCTGTTTCCGAGTATGCAGTACCGCCTCAGATCCTCTGTCCGCAGTGCCGCATTATTCCGGATCGGATCTTTTTTATACCGTTCCTTCTGGATCTCCCGCACCCGGACGATCCGTTTTCTGATCTCTGACGAGCCCTCCTGCCGCACGGTTCCTTCAAGATCTCCAAATCCGATCCGCGGCGCCTCTACGCACAGATCAATGCGGTCGAGAAAAGGCCGGCTGATCCTGCCAAGATACATCTGGATCTGAGCCGGCGTACATGTACACTTTGACAGATCCGGATAGTTCCCGCACGGGCACGGATTCATGGCCGCCACCAGCATAAAATCCGCCGGGAATCTGTATGTCCCGTACGTCCTTGAGATCCGGATCTCCCGGTTCTCAAGCGGCTGCCGCAATACTTCCAGGACGCTCCGGTTAAACTCCGCAAGCTCATCCAGAAACAGGATCCCGCCGTGCGCCAGGCTGATCTCCCCCGGATGTGGCACCGCCCCGCCGCCGATCAGCGCCGCACGGGTTGAAGTATGGTGCACCTCCCGGAAAGGCCTGTGGCGGATCAGCGGAGACTCCGGATCCACCAGCCCCAGAACACTGTATATCCTGGTGATCTCCAGGCTTTCCTCCTCATCAAGAGGCGGCATGATCCCCGCCATACACCGCGCAGTCATGGATTTCCCACTGCCCGGCGGCCCGATCAGCAAAAGATTGTGGCCTCCCGCGACGGCGATCTCCGCTGCTCGCCTTACATTTTCCTGGCCCTGCAGTTCCGCAAAATCCGGGAGCCCGTCTTCTCCGTGTGCTTCTCCCATGCATTCTTCATCTCCACCGTCTTTCCGGAGAGGATCAGCGGCCTCGCCCCGCAGCAGGGCGGCCGCCTCCCCAAGGCTGCTCACTCCGATAACCTCCACGCCTTTCACAAGCCGTCCTTCCCTGACATTCTCAGCCGGCAGGATGCACCGTCTGATCCCGTGCCCCGCAGCCTCCATGACCATCGGAAGGATCCCCGGCACCTTCCGCACACTGCCGTTCAGCCCCAGCTCACCGATGACCAGACAGTTTTCTGCGGAACCCGGCGGGATCTGCCCCAGCGCCGCCAGCACTGCCGCAGCGACCGGAAGGTCAAAGGACGCCCCGTGCTTTCTCACTGTGGCAGGCGACAGATTGACCACTGTGCGCTTCGGCGGATACTCAAATCCCGAATTGCGTATCGCCGTGCGAACGCGCTCCCCGGCTTCCCGCACCTCAGACGAAAGATACCCGACCATGTGGAAAACCGGCAGCCCGTTTGACACATCCGCCTCCACACGGATCAGCCCGGCCTGCAGTCCGTCAACAGACGCAGATAAAATTGTACTGAAACTCATTACGCTCCTTTCCATTCAAGAAATCCGGAAACACCACCACATAAAATGAAATCCCGGCCGATACGGCCAGACTCCGCGCACAGCATGATCGCCGCTGCGGAAAGATTACCGAAAGAAGATTCTTCCGGGAATGTATGAATATCATAGAGCAGGGAAGAGATTCTGTCAATACCGGTTTTCCCTTCATGTGGAAAAGCACAATCCGCCGGTTCCGCTCATAAAATAGAATCAAACGCGCTAAGAGGTGCCGCTGTGAAATCATTTCCAAATCCCCTCACCCCCTCGGAAGAAAAGTATTACATCCAGAAATACACGGAGGGCAGCCTCGAAGCAAAGCACATCCTGATCGAACGGAATCTGCGGCTCGTAGCCCATGTCATGAAAAAATATCAGAACCTCGACGAAGACCCGGAAGACCTGCTCTCCATAGGAACGATCGGACTGATCAAGGCCGTCACGACCTTCAACCCCGGCAAAGGAAACCGTCTTGCGGCATATGCATCCCGCTGCATCGAAAATGAGATCCTCATGCACTTCCGCTCACGGAAGAAATCCGCAAAAGAGATTTCCCTCTACGAACCCATCGGCACCGACCGTGAAGGCAACGAGATCCGGCTCTATGATGTTATCGAATCCGAGGAATCCGACATCCCCGACAAGATCGATCTCAAAGAAAATATCCATAAGCTCTATGAAAAAGTCGAAAGCGGGCTTTCCGGAAGAGAAAAGCTCGTTTTAAAAATGCGGTATGGGCTTTATAACGGAGAAGAATACACACAGCGGGAAATCGCCAGACAGCTAGGGATTTCCCGCTCTTATGTCTCCAGGATCGAGAAGAGCGCAGTCGAAAAACTAAGAGGGCATTTCGAGGAAGAATGAAATCTGACGCATACCGCCACTTTGATGCACCTTTCGGAACAGGCGGGATGTAATGTGGACGGCGACTGTGCAGGGGGATTAGAGATAATTCAAGCCTGTGATGCGGCGTCAGTCAGGAAAAGGAAGTTGTCTGAGTGAAACGAGTTCTTCCTTTTCCTGACTGTTTTTAGCCGTATCACAGGCTTGTTATTATCTCTTATGCCCTGTAACCGGAGCCGGAAACATTACACTCCCGCCTGTTCCGGATACATGGGTCAGTCTGCTGTATCCGTCTGAATTTCTGATACGTCTGTATCTTATTATGCCTGCGGACCAGCTGCAACGAGTGCTTTTCCAAGTTCGTTGCTCTCGTA
>CALWDN010000009.1 GCA_944376685.1 uncultured Mediterraneibacter sp.
AGCACAAGCCTGATCCCCATCGAGTGGGAAAAAGCGAAGATCAATATCCTTGATACGCCGGGATATTTTGACTTTGTCGGCGAGGTCGAGGAAGCGGTCAGCGCGGCGGACGCGGCGGTCATCGTCGTATCCGGCAAGGCGGGCGTGCAGGTCGGCACGGAGAAGGCATGGGAGCTCTGTGACAAATACAATCTTCCGAGAATGGTCTATGTGACAGAGATGGATGTGGATGACGCCAGCTTCCGTCAGGTGGTGGAAGACCTGACAGCGCGCTACGGAAAGAAGATCGCGCCCCATTTCCAGCCGATCCGCGAGAATGAGAAACTGGTAGGCTACATCAATGTGATCAAGAACGCGGGAAGAAGATATACAGGCATCGGGCAGAGAGAGGAATGTGAGATCCCGGATTACTGTAAGCCGAATCTGGAGATCCTGAGGGATTCCCTGATGGAAGCGGTTGCAGAGACAAGCGAAGAGTTCATGGAGCGCTATTTCAACGGCGAGGAATTCTCCATCGAGGAGATCCGTGCGGCGATGCGTACGGAAGTAATGGACGGGGATATCGTTCCGGTTGCCATGGGTTCAAATACCCAGGCGCAGGGCGTTGCAAACCTGCTCTCCGACATTGTCCGTTTCTTCCCGAGCCCGGATAAGAGAAAATGCGCCGGCATCAACCGCCGGACCAACGAAATCTTCGAGGCGGACTATGATTTTGCGAAAGCAAAGACGGCTTATGTATTCAAGACAATGGTCGATCCGTTTATCGGAAAATATTCATTTGTAAAGGTATGCTCCGGTGTGCTCAAAGGCGACGACGTCCTCTATAACGCGGACACAGACGCGGAGGAGAAGCCGGGCAAACTTTATACGATGAGCGGCAATAAGCCGTCAGAGGTGAGCGAGCTGTTCGCCGGAGACATCGGCGCCATCGCGAAACTGACCAATACGCGTACGGGCGACACCCTTTCCACGAAAGCGTCGCCGGTATCCTATGCAAAGACCGATTATTCCGTACCGTATACATTCATGAAATACACGGTTAAAAATAAGGGCGATGAGGATAAGGTATCCCAGGCTCTGGCAAGGATGACGGCAGAAGACGTTACCCTGAAGGTTGTAAATGACAGCGAGAACCGCCAGACGCTCCTCTACGGCATGGGCGACCAGCACCTGGAGATCACGGCGAGCAAGCTTGCCGCAAGATATAAAGTGGAGATCAATCTGGAGACGCCGAAGGTTGCGTTCCGTGAGACGATCCGCAAGAATTCTGATGTGGATATGAAGTATAAGAAGCAGACCGGCGGACACGGCCAGTACGGCCATGTCAAGATGAAGTTCGAACCATCAGGGGATCTGGATACGCCGTATGTCTTTGAAGAGTGCGTCGTAGGCGGCGCAGTTCCGAAGAACTACTTCCCGGCTGTAGAGAAGGGACTTCAGGAATCTGTTGTGAAAGGCCCCCTTGCCGGATATCCGGTTGTGGGCGTGAAAGCGATCCTCTACGATGGATCCTACCATCCGGTAGATTCTTCTGAGATGGCGTTCAAGACTGCTACATCCCAGGCGTTCAAGAAGGGATTCCTCGAGGCTTCACCGGTGCTCCTTGAGCCGATCGCATCCATCAAGGTTACAGTTCCGGACGAGTATACCGGAGACGTCATGGGTGATCTGAACAAGCGGCGCGGCCGTGTGCTCGGCATGAACCCGATCGCCGGCGGCAAACAGGTTATCGAGGCGGACATCCCGATGACCGGCGTATTTGGCTACTGTACGACGCTCCGCTCCATGACCGGCGGACGCGGAACCTATGAGTATACGTTCGCAAGATACGAGCAGGCTCCGTCAGACGTACAGGAAAGAGAGATCGCTGCAAGGGCGTCAGAAGAATAAGAAGGCCATGCGGGATGAAGATCCCGTCAGCAGGGCAGGAAACCTTCCGGTTTCCTGCCCGTTTTTGCCGTCTGTATTAAGATAGTGTTAAGATACATGCTAAGAAAGCGCTAAAATATTGTACTTTACAGGTAAAGGTGTTATAATTGCTCTGCTCCTTAAGAGAAGGGAAATTAGTGTCGGTGCATGCCGGCACTAAAATATTGATATAACAGAGGAAAAAAGGAATGAAGATTGTTATCATCGGGGATGGAAAAGTAGGGTATAAACTCGCAAAACAGCTTTCTGTCGAAAACTATGATGTGGTGATGATCGACAGCAATGAAAAGAAGTTAAAATATGCCGTTGACCGTCTGGATATCGCCTGTGTGACCGGTGATGCTGCAGATGCGGAAGTTCAGAGGGAGGCGGACGTGCCCCATGCAGATCTTGTGATCGCCTGTACATCGGCGGACGAGTGCAATATGCTGAGCTGCCTGATCGCCAGGAGGCTCGGGGCAAGGCATACGATCGCGCGCGTGCGCAACCCGATCTATTTCAAGCAGATCGGGCTTTTGAAGGAAGACCTGCATCTGAGCATGGCGGTGAATCCGGAACTGATCGTGGCGGATGAGATCAGCAGGCTTCTGCTGTTCCCGGATGCCAGCAAGATCGAGACATTTGTAAAGGGAAGGGTGGAACTGATCGAGTATCCGATCCCAGAGGACAGCAGACTGATCGGGGTTACCCTTGCGGATATGTATACAAGATTCCAGATCAAGCTGCTGGTCTGTGCGGTGGAGCATGGCGGCGACGTGCTGATCCCGGACGGAGATTATGAGATCCGGCCGGGCGACCGGCTGCATATCGCGGTTTCCCACGTCGAGATGGAGCGCTTCTTCCGGATGTTTGGAAAGCATAAGGGCAAGATCCGGAAGGTCGTCATCTGCGGCGGCGGGCGGGTCGCCTATTATCTGGCGACACAGCTTGGCAAGCTTGGCATGCAGATCAAGATCATCGAGCGCGATGTAAAGCGCTGTGAGGAACTGTGTGAGCTCCTGCCGAAGGCAACGATCATTAACGGAGACGCGACGGACCACGATCTGCTGATCGAAGAGGGGATTGAAGAGGCGGATGCGTTCGTCGGGCTGACAGGAATGGATGAGGAGAATATCATCACCGCGCTTTTTGCCAAGAGCCAGGGCGCTACGAAGATCATAGCGAAGATCAATGAAGACCGGCGTGCCAGCATGGTTGAAGACTTCGGGATCGACAGCATCGTATCCGCGAAGACGGCGACCGCCGACGCAATCCTGAGCTATGTGCGTGCGAGAAAGAATTCCCAGGGCAGCGCAAATGTGGAAACGCTTTACCAGCTGGTGGATGAGAAGGTCGAAGCGCTGGAGTTCATTATCAAGTCTGAGACAAAGTACACCGGTGTGCCGCTTAAAAATCTGTCTCTGAAGTCTAACAACCTGATCGCCTGCATTGCAAGGAAGCGCCAGATCATCATCCCGGGCGGCGACGACTGCATGGAGCCGGGGGACAGTGTGATCGTGGTGACGATGGACAGCCACATAGAAGATTTAGAGGATATTTTGGTGTAGGTGCGGAAAAATGAATAAACGAATGATCATATATATACTGGGCAGGATGCTGGGCGTTGAGGGGGCTGTCCTTCTGATCCCCGCATTCGTGTCCCTGCTTTATCAGGAGGAGAGCGGAGTCTCTTTCCTGATCGTGAGTCTGATCCTTGGCGTGATCTTCCTGATCTTCGGAAGGAAGCGGCCGAAATGTACGAGGATCTATGGAAAGGAAAGTTTTGCCATCGTGGCGCTGGCGTGGCTCCTGTGGTCGGCTTTCGGGGCGCTCCCGTTTGTGATCTCGGGCAGCATCCCGGCGTACATTGATGCGTTTTTCGAGACGGTATCCGGTTTTACAACCACCGGCTCCACGATCCTCCAGGAGATCGAAAGCCTGCCGATGGGGATCAATTTCTGGCGGTGTCTGACCCACTGGATCGGCGGTATGGGTGTTCTGGTATTCGTGCTTATGATCACATCCCTGGACGATGAGAATTCCATGCCCCTGATGCGTGCGGAGATGCCGGGCCCGGAATCAGACAAGCTGGTGCCCAAGGCAAGAAATACAGCGACCATCCTGTACGGCATGTATTTTGCTCTGACGGCGGTGGAAGTGATCCTGCTGATGCTGGGCGGCATGAACCTCTATGATGCGCTGGTGCATTCTTTCAGTACGGCCGGGACCGGAGGCTTCAATAACCGGAACAACAGTGTCGCTTTTTATGACAGTGCGTACATAGACGGTGTGATCACCGTGTTCATGATCCTGTTCGGCGTCAATTTCAACCTGTATTTCCTGCTCCTTTTAAAAGACTGGAAGAGTGTGCTGAAAAATGAGGAACTCCGGGCATATCTCGGTGTGATCGCGGCATCCATTGCAGTGATCACGGTAAATACGCTGAGTATCTATGAGAATGTACTCCACGCGTTCCGCTATGCGTCATTCCAGGTGGCTTCGATCATCACGACGACCGGATTCTACACGGCGGACTATGAGCTGTGGCCGGAGCTGTCGAAAGCCATCCTGCTGGCGATCATGTTCATCGGCGCCTGCGCGGGTTCCACCGGCGGCGGCATCAAGGTGTGCAGGTTCGTGATCCTTCTCAAGTCCATCCGGCATGAGATCCACAAGATCCTGCATCCCAATGCGGTCACGGTGGTCAAGTTAAACGGCAAAAGAGTCGGACAGGATACGCTTCGCGGGATCAATGTATATTTTGCGGCGTATGTGTTTATACTGGTGGCGTCGGTGCTGATCGTATCCATCGATAATTTTGATTTTGCAACATCGTTCAGCGGCGTTCTGACAACAATCAATAATGTAGGGCCGGGTATCTCAAAAGTAGGGCCGGTGGAGAATTTCCATATGTTCTCACCCCTTTCCAAGATCGTGTTCAGTTTTGACATGCTTGTGGGAAGACTGGAGATCATTCCGTTCCTCCTGCTGCTGTCCCCGGCGCTCTGGAGAAAAAAATTCTGATTTTCATTGCCCCGCAGGGTTCCTGCGGGGTATACTTATACCATCCGGGAATATGGATATGAAAATAACAGAAAGGGAGAGTTATGAAAAAGATAAAAAGAACACTTGTCATTGTTATAGCTGTATTCGTGCTGCTCGGGATTTATTATTATGCCGCGCTGCCGCCGCTCAATATCCATTCAGCGGAGATCTGGGTATTTGCCGGGATCCTGATCCTCATTATCGCCGGGATCTATATCCGCAGGAAGAGGCTGAATGCATATGAACTGAAGGAGTCGAAAGGGCTGAAAGTGATCATGGGTGTCTTCGCCGCCGGGGTCGCCGTCTATCTGATCGGCGCGCTCCTTTCCTCGCCGATCGTAAATGCGAAGAAATATCAGCAGCTCCTGACTGTGGAAACAGGGGAATTCACAAAGGACATTGAGGAGCTGTCTTTTGACCAGATCCCGCTCCTGGACCGGGATTCGGCCGCCCTTCTCGGAAACCGCGAGATGGGGAGCATGGTGGATATGGTGTCCCAGTTCGAGGTGGATGAACTGTATTCCCAGATCAATTACCAGGACCGTCCGGTGCGTGTGTCCCCGCTCCGGTATGCCAGCCTGATCAAATGGCTGACCAACAACAGCGAGGGAATCCCGGCCTATATCAAGATCGATATGGCGACTCAGGACACGGAACTGGTGAAGCTGGACCAGGGGATGAAATATACGACCAGCGACCATTTTAACCGCAACATTTACAGGCATCTGCGCTTCCGGTACCCGACTTATATCTTTAACGACCTGAGCTTTGAGGTAGATGAGGAAGGGACGCCTTACTGGATCTGCCCGGTGAAGAAATACAATATCGGACTGTTTGGCGGCGTGACGATCGGCAGGGTCGTACTCTGCAATGCGATCACCGGAGAAACGGAAGATTATGCCATCGAGGATGCGCCCCAGTGGATCGACCGGGCGTTTTCGGCAGACCTGCTTGTGGAATTATATGACTATCACGGAACGCTGAAGCACGGTTTCCTGAACAGTGTGCTCGGTCAGAAGGACTGTCTGGCGACGACGGACGGATATAATTATCTCGCCATCGATGACGATGTGTGGGTGTATACGGGTGTGACGTCTATTACCGGAGACCAGTCCAATGTGGGATTCGTGCTTATGAACCAGCGGACCATGGAAACCAGGTTTTATGAGGTGGAAGGCGCTACAGAGGCTTCGGCCATGGCTTCTGCGGAAGGTCAGGTGCAGAATCTGCATTACACCGCCACATTCCCGCTCCTTCTGAACATTTCGGGCGAACCGACCTATTTCATTGCGCTGAAAGATGACGCCGGACTGGTGAAGATGTACGCCATGGTCAATGTACAGAAATATCAGATCGTTGCGACGGGGGATACGGTCAGTGAGTGTGAGGAAGAGTACACACGCCTGATGTACCAGAGCGGGATCAAGGAAGTGGAAGAGGATACGAGGGAGATCCAGACTGTCACCGGAGCAGTCACGAAGATCGCCCAGGCGGTTGTCGAGGGGAATTCCCACTATTATCTGATGATCGAAGGATCGGATGAGATATTCGACGTATCGGTGGCGGATTATATTGATGTGATCCGGTACAATGTGGGGGACCACGTGACCATTGAATACAAAGAAGGGGAAGAGACGAACACGGTGCTCTCGGTGAACAGGGCAGAACAGGATCGTGCAGAATAAAACAGCGGCGGCAGATTTCATATCTGCCGCCGCTGGATTTATATCCTGATATCTTATGCGATCACATTGTAATCGTCAATACCTGAAATCTCGTTCTTATCTGCGCCGATGCTCAGATAGAAGTCGATATTGTTTTCTTTGCCGATCTTATCTACTTTCTGAAGGAATACAGGCAGGCTCTCCAGTGTGATGTTTGCCTGTTTCAGCACGCTGTCGATGAAGACTGCCTCGATGTCGTGGTTGCCGGCCGACATGCCGTATAAGAATCCTACAAATTCCTCGAGTGTCAGTATATCCGGATAATCAGCCATACGGATCGCACGGATGTTAAAGTCTACCGTGTATGTGTCTTTGTGGCTTTTCTTGATAAATACTACGTTACCGTTGGATGTTTTCACCTTCTCGTTTGCAAGGTCGATCATTTGCTGTGTCTTTCCGCTGCCTCTTGGGCCTGTGATTAAATTTACCATGGCGAATCTCTCCTTTATGTATGTATTATTTGAGATTTTCAACCCTCAAATATCATATACTCATTATACACTAAAGCGCTGTGAGGAACAACTAAAAAAAGGATAAAAATCCAAAATCAGATGAGCATATTTACTATATATGGTAAATGGTTGACAAAACCTGCGGCCTGCGCATAAGATAAAATATCGGGAAAATAACCGGATTAAAAGGAGAAAAGATATATGAACCAGAATGTGTGGATCGGGATACTGATACCCTTTGCCGGAACAGCGCTTGGCGCGGCGATGGTGTTCTTTATGCGGAAGGAAATGAATGTGAAGCTCCAGAAGATGCTCCTGGGATTTGCGTCGGGCGTGATGATGGCGGCGTCTGTGTGGTCGCTCCTCATACCGGCGATCGATATGGCGGAGGAGAAGGGCGGGCTTCCATGGATGCCGCCGGCGGTGGGCTTCCTGCTTGGCATGGGCTTTCTGCTCCTTCTGGACACTCTGACGCCCCATCTGCATTTTACGGAGGAGAAACCGGAGGGCATGCCTGCCCATTTAAAAAAAACAACCATGCTTGTCCTTGCCGTCACTCTTCATAACATTCCGGAAGGCATGGCGGTGGGCGTCACATTTGCCGGGGCGATGGCCGGGAATGCGGCGGTGACGCTGGCCGGAGCATTTGCCCTGTCGGTCGGCATTGCCATTCAGAATTTCCCGGAGGGGGCGATCATATCCATGCCGCTTCAGAGCCAGGGGCTTTCGAAGAGGCGTTCATTTGCATACGGCGCGCTCTCAGGCATCGTGGAGCCTGCAGCGGCACTTGTGACGATCCTCCTGACCGGCCTTGTCGTTCCGCTGCTCCCGTATCTGCTTTCCTTTGCTGCGGGCGCTATGATCTATGTAGTGGTTGAGGAACTGATCCCTGAGGCGCAGACGGGGCCTCACTCCAATATCAGTACGGTCGGCGTGGCCGTTGGATTCGCGATCATGATGATCCTGGACGTGGCGCTGGGATAAAAAGAATATGAAATGAGATAAGATAAGAGCGGCTTTTCGCCGCTCTTATCCGTCGATCCTGCTGAATCCGCATCCGGTCAGCTGTGTAAAGAGCTCCTGGCTGACAATGGGGCGTTCTTCGAGCTGGATGCGATCATCGCCGGAACAATAATAATAATATTCTGACAGATAGTCTCCATAAACAGACTGGCGGGGTTCGGTCCTGTATGAATAGGAAAATGAATATGCGGTCCCGTCAGCACCGGTGAATGAGAATTCTTCCGGCGTCCCCTGCACATTATAGCAGCCTTCCCTGACCAGGACTTCGTACAGACAGCCAAAAGACATGGAGTCTGAACTGGAAAGGATGAGCTCCGGATAGCAGACGTCGGGCCTGTCCGGGCGGGTGAGGGTGAAGCGGTAATCGCCTTTCTGCCGGGCTGCGTTTTTCAGTGCTACGTCTGTGCAAAGATCCATGCAGACCCGGTAAGTCAGGGCATATTGCGCGAACTTATTTTCTGCGGCTGATCTCAGCTGTTCTGACACGGATGGCTCAGGCCCGTACGGATCAGAACCATTGTCCTTTTCCTTTTCGGCATAGCCTGTGTTGTTCGTGCTTCCGCCTGTTTCATAGACATAGGTTTCGGGCAGGGGGACGTCTGACAACAGGATTTCTTCTGCGGCCGGGAATATTTCCGGCAGTGTCAGCGGCTCCCGGTAAGAGAGCGCATAGGTTATCCGGCACGGGTGTTCCTGTGAGGCCATATAATCGTCCAGGCGCTGTATATCATAGCACAGGCTCTGGATCTCTGAGGGATTATCGTACACTGCGCAGACAGTCAGTTCTTCCATGTATCTGTCCGGCAAAGCTTCATACCTGTCCAGGGCGTCCGGGTATTCTTCCAGGAACCGGTCCAGATAATATTCTCCCATCACCAGGTCATAATTTGTTTCCATTTTGTAGCTGAAAAAGAGGCTGTAGTATCCGGTGCTGACCAGTTCAAACTCAACCTCAGGCAGATCTTTAAGGTGGGCGGTCCACACCCGGTCTGTATAGCCGTCTTCATTTTCGCGTTCCGTGTATTCTTTTGAGACGGCCACCGTCTCATCGGCGACGTTCTCGCGGAACCATTCGGCGGCCTCTCTGCGCGTGTGCGGGGAGGCGCATCCGGATAAGGCGAGGATGGCCGTCGCGGAAAGCAGGAGCGGAAGCAGTCTTTTCCCAATTCTATTTTTCACGGATCATATCACCTCCCGGTGTTCCCGGGGCCTTTCCGGTGGATCCCCGGGTGATCAGCTCCGCGTGGAGAAGGACCGTCCCGATGGGGCCTCCGTTCATCAGCATGCGGAGCGTATCGAAACCGCTTTTTCCAAGCTGGATCCGGTTCTGGCGGACCGTCGTAAGCGGCGGATCGGTATAGGCGGACATGGGGATGTCGTCGAATCCGATGATGCTGATATCGCCCGGAACCCGGTATCCCAGCTGTTTGCACTGGGTTATGGCGGCGCTGGCAAAAGTGTCCTGACAACAGATGATGGCCGTCATGCCCATGTCGAGAAAGCGGGGCAGATGTTTCTCCATACATTCGGACAGATAATAGGAGCATCCCGCGTATGACGGATCGGCCTTCAGACCGTGGCTCCGCATGGCCTGGAAAAATGCACGGTGGCGGACCTGCATGATATGGGAGCCGAGCGCACTGGAAATATAGCCGATTTTCTTGTGTCCCAGATCCTTGAGATGACGGACCGCCAGATTCATTCCCTCTTCATTGTCGATTCCGACATAGGTTGTCATCGGGTTGCCGATGATGTGGTTGTCATACAGCGCCGCAGGGGTGTGGCTTGTCTTCAGGTCCTGCATCCACGGTTCGCCCAGCGAGAATCCGAGCAGAAATGCACCGGAGAAATCGTGCTGCAGCATAAATGCATCGTAGGAGATCTCGCGCTGAAGTCCCACGTCCACCGGGACGACGGAGACTTCGCAGCCGGACGGCTCGGCGGCCTGGCGGAATCCCATGACAATATCGTAGGCGAACTGGTGGGGCTCCTCATATTCAATATTGTCCCGCTGTACGATGATGCACAGCTTCCGGACCGGTTTTTTATAGCGCCGGAGTTTCGTATAGCCCATTTCTACGGCGGTCTCCAGCACCTGTTTCTGTAAAGTTTCGCTGATGTCCGGGGCGTTATTGAGCGCTTTGGAAACCGCGCTCTTTGAAATGCCCAGTTTATCGGCAATATCCTGAATCGTAGTCATAAATATATCCCTCTTGATTATAAATCTACAAATATTATATAAGACAAATTTCTTTAAATCAATCAAAATAAGTTTTGAAAAGTTTAGCTGTTTAGTAAAGTTTATAAACAGGAAATAATAGAGCAAATAAGATTAATGTTGCACAAAAATGTATTAATAAAATTGTGCTATATGCATAAAAATAAAAGGATTTGCACGATGAGATTGACGGATTAGCATAAGAGGCGTAATATATCCATAACGAAACAATACGAAACAAATTAAGGAAGCGAGGAATGAAGAATGAGAAGAAGAGCGGTGGCATTGCTGATGGCGGCGCTGATGACTGCGGGTCTTGCCGCGACCGGACTGACCGGATGCGGCGATGAGGGCGGCGGCCGGGAAAGCGTCAGGCTGATGGTCTGGTCTCCGCAGGGCGACCAGAGCAAAGATGCGGGAGAATGGCTGCAGACCTGCTGCAATGCTTTTGCGGAAGAACATCCGGAATATGACATCACTTTTGTGTACGGCGTGGCTGATGAGGCAAGTTCGGCAGGGCAGGTGTCGCAGGATGCCGAGGCCAGTGCAGATGTCTTTCTCTATGCGAACGACAATCTGACGACCATGACGGATGCGGATGCCCTTGTAAAATTCGGCGGCATTTACAGAGAGGAAATTGAAAAAACCAATTCTGAGACGTCGCTTGCGTCTGTTATGAAAGACGGCGAGGTGTACGGGGTTCCGTTCGCCATCAATACATGGTTCATGTTCTATGATAAGAGCGTGTTTACGGAGGAGGATGTGAAAAATCTGGATACCATGCTTGAGAAAGGTGTCGTGGCATTTCCGTTTACCAACTCCTGGTATCTGCCGGCGTTTTATTTCGGAAACGGATGCACCCTGTTCGGCGACGGCACGGATGCATCCAAAGGCGCTGATTTCGGAGGCGAAAAAGCGCAGGAAGTAACGGATTATCTGATCGACCTGGAGGCAAACCCGAATTTCCGTATTGATGATCTGGGATCAGGACTCGCCGGCCTGCGGGACGGAAGCATTAACGCCATATTCTCCGGATCATGGGATGCAGCGGCCGTGAAGGAAGCGCTCGGAGACAATATGGGCGTGGCGGCGCTCCCGACATATACGCTGAACGGAGAAGAGAAGCAGATGTATTCTTATGCCGGTACAAAGGCTGTGGGCGTCAACGCGCAGAGCAAAAATATGCTTCCGGCAGTACAGCTTGCGATCTTTCTCGGAAATGAATATTCCCAGCGGCTGCATTATGAACTGGAAAGCGTGGTTCCGACGCATACGGCGCTGCTTGACGATCCGGAACTTCTGTCTGACGAAGTCGTTGCGGCGATCAATGAGACGTTCAACAATACGTCCATTCTGCAGCCCAACCTGGCGGAGATGGCCAACTGCTGGACGCCCGTCGAAAACATGGGAAAGGGAATCCGCAACGGCTCCATTACACATGAGAATTCTGCGGAGCAGACGGAAATGATGAACGAAACGATGAACAGCGATGGAATTTAAATGAGGTGACGAGATGGGGATTTTCAAAAAAAGAGTAAATGAATTTCCGACGTCCTATACGTGCGCGAGAGCGATGCGCGAAGGCGGAAAGGAGACAAAGCTTTCCATGCTTGTGATGGGACTCGGAAATATGGTTCACGGACAATTTGTAAAAGGGTTTCTGTTTCTGGCGATTGAAGTGGCGTACGTGGTTTTCATGATCGTAAACGGCGCGGGCTTCCTGGCCATGCTACCGTCACTTGGAAGTGTGCCTCAGGAAGAGATCTGGGATGAAGCGCAGCAGATCTATGTGTATACGAAAGGGGACCAGTCCATCCTGATCCTGCTCTACGGGGTGGCGACGATCCTGCTCACCCTGCTTATGGTCTATGCATGGCGCGGCTCTTTAAAGAGCGCATACAAGGCGGAGTGCCTGGCAAAAGCAGGAAAACATGTGAACAGCTTTGTGGAAGATGTGAAGAGCCTGTTTGATGAGAATCTGCAGAAGCTGCTCATGACGCCGCCGATGTTCTTTATCGGAGCTTTTACCATCCTGCCGCTGATCTTCATGATCTGTATGGCATTTACCAACTACAGCAAGATCGACAACCACCTGATGCTGTTTGACTGGGTGGGTCTTGACAATTTTAAGGCGCTGTTTGATTCCTCGAGCATCCTGGGAAGTACGTTCTGGTCCGTTCTCGGATGGACGCTTGTGTGGGCGTTCTTCGCAACGTTTTCAAACTATATTGCCGGAATGATCATTTCTCTGATGATCAACCGGAAAGGGACAAGAGCCAAAGGTTTCTGGAGATTCTGCTTTGTGCTGTCCTGCGCGGTGCCCATGTTTGTATCCCTGCTGATCATGAGGACGATGCTGCAGCCGGAGGGCGCCATCAATGTCCTTCTGAGAAATCTGGGCTTTATCGCCGCGGACCAGAGCCTTCCGTTCTTCACAGATCCGACCTGGGCGAGGGTGACCGTGATCGTGATCAATATCTGGGTCGGCGTTCCCTATACGCTGCTTCAGCTGACCGGCGTGCTTCAGAACATTCAGGAAGAACTCTATGAGGCGGCGCGGGTGGACGGCGCCAATGCGGTGCAGATCTTCTTCAAGATCACACTGCCGTACATGCTGTATGTGACAACGCCGTACCTGATCACGACATTTACCGGGAACGTCAACAACTTCAATGTGATCTACCTGCTGTCAGGCGGTGATCCGGTTACGGATCTGTCGTCCACCGCAGGAAAGACCGACCTGCTTGTAACCTGGCTCTACAAGCTGACGATCGATAAACAGTACTACAACATCGGAGCGGTCATCGGCATCCTGACGTTTGTCATCCTGGCGGCCGGAGCGCTTATTACATACCGCAACAGTAAATCGTACAAAGAAGAAGGAGGATTCTAGGCATGAAGAAGGAAAAAATGCATTCTGCAAAGACAAAACGCTTCATCAACAATACGATCGTACATACGGTGCTCGGGATCCTGGCTGTGGTCTGGGTGTTTCCGATCGTGTGGGTTATCCTGACAAGCTTCCGTGCAGAGAAAGGGTCCTATGTGTCCACCTTCCTGCCACAGTCCTGCACGCTGGACAATTATATAAAACTGTTTACGGATACAACGATCCTGGATTTCCCGAAGATGTTTACAAACACGCTGGTCATCGCGATCTTCTCCTGCATCCTGTCCACGTTCTATGTGCTGGCGGCATCCTACTGTCTGTCAAGGCTTCGTTTTAAGATGAGGAAGCCGTACATGAACATGGCGATGATTCTTGGCCTGTTCCCGGGATTCATGTCCATGATCGCGGTGTACTTCATCCTGAAGGCGCTGGGCATGACAGAGGGAAATCTCATCAAAGTAGCGCTCGTTCTCGTATACTCGGGCGGCGCGGCGCTGGGCTTTCAGATCGCAAAAGGATTCTTCGACACGATCCCATTTGCGGTGGATGAAGCAGCGCTGCTGGACGGCTGTACAAGATGGCAGATCTTTACGAAGATCACCCTGCCTTTGAGCAAACCGATTGTAATTTATACGACGCTCACGGCATTTATGGGGCTCTGGCTGGATTTCATTTTTGCCAAGGTTATCTGCCGGGCAAACTCTGACCAGTATACGATCGCGATCGGCCTGTGGAAGATGCTTGAGAAAGAATATATCGACAGCTGGTACACCTGTTTCGCGGCCGGCGCGGTACTGATCTCGATCCCGATCGCCGCACTGTTCCTGTACATGCAGCGGTATTACGTGGACGGACTTTCAGGAGCGGTGAAAGGTTAGGAGCAGACATATATGAGAACAGCATTAGACTGGAAAAGATATTATTCAAGTCCGGAATTCCTGGACAATTACATCTACGCTGGAAATGATCTGGGGGTGACCTGCACAGACAGCGGGGCTTCATTTAAACTGTGGAGCCCCTCTGCAGACAGGGTCACCCTGAATCTGTATCAGGACGGCGGTAAGGGAAAGCCTTTTTTCTGTGTCCCGATGACAAAAGAGGAGAAAGGCGTATGGCACTGGAGCACGGCGGAGCGGCTGCACGGGGTCTACTATGACTTCCTTCTGGAGATCGAAGGAAAGGAAGTGCGCTCGGCCGACCCATGGGCAAAGGCCTGCGGGCTGAACGGACAGCGCAGCATGGCGGTGGATCTTTCCCGGACGGATCCGGAAGGCTGGGCCGATGACCGGGCGCCGGAGAGGACCCGGGAGCAGATCATCTACGAGGTCCATGTAAAAGAATTTTCCTGGGATCCGGCCGGCGGCTTCCCGGAAGCTTACCGGGGAAAATACAAGGCGTTTACCTGTACGGATACGACGCTGAACGGCGACGGGATCCATCCAACCGGGCTCCGGTACATGAAAGACCTGGGCATAACCCATGTGCAGATCATGCCGGCCTATGATTACGGTTCCGTAAATGAAGCGGGGGAAGACACGGAGTTTAACTGGGGATATGACCCGGTGAATTACAATGTGCCGGAAGGGTCTTATTCCACGGACCCGGCCCGCGGAGAGGTGCGCATCCGTGAGATGAAGGAAATGATACAGTCTCTTCATGCCAGCGGCTTCCGGGTGATCATGGATGTGGTATATAACCATACCTATACGCTGGATTCCTGGTTTCAGCGCACGGCGCCCTGGTATTTCTACCGGGTGTTTGAGGACGGGCGGATCTCCAACGGTTCTGCCTGCGGCAATGACGTGGCCAGTGAGCGGGAGATGTGCGCAAAGTATATCCTGGAATCTGTGCTCTACTGGACGGAAGAGTACCACATAGACGGATTCCGCTTTGACCTGATGGGTCTCCTGGACGTGGACCTCATGAACCGGATCCGGAAAGCGCTGGACGACCGGTACGGCAGAGGGGAGAAGATCCTGTTCGGGGAGCCGTGGGCGGCAGCGGAGACGGCGATGGAAGGAAATGCTGTGCCGGCGCTGAAGAAGAATATCGCCCTGCTGGATGAGAAGATCGGCATGTTCTGTGATGATACAAGGGACGCGGTCAAAGGTTCCGCATTGAAGATCCGGCGTCCGGGGTTTATAAACGGCGCGAGGGGGATGGAGGCGGACATCCTCCGCGGCGTCCGGGCATGGTGTCTGGATTCCGGGGAATATGGAGAAGATCATGCCGCCGTAAAGGCGCCGTCCCAGATCATTACCTACGTATCATCCCATGACAACCAGACGCTCTGGGACAAACTGACGGAGACCCTGCCGCAGGCGGATGATGCTGAGAAAATGCGGCTCAACCGGATGGCGGCGGCGCTCTACATGACCTGCCAGGGGACTCTTTTCTTCCTGTCAGGGGAAGAATTCGCCCGTACGAAGAACGGGATGGAAGATTCCTTTAATGCGCCGATCGGCCTGAACCGTCTGGACTGGACGCAGGCCTGGGAGAATCACGGACTGGTGGAATATTACCGGGGGCTGATCGGGCTGAGAAGCCGTCTGCCCGGGCTCTGTGACAAATCCGCCCGGGGGCCGGAGCGGATCAGCGCCATGAATCGGTCGGAGGGGCTTGTAAGCTTTATCCTGGACAACCGGAGCGCGGACGGTTCTGAGCGGTGGGACTGTGTGAAGATCATCTATAACAGCAGCCGGGCGGCCCGGTCTGTATCAGCCGGCGGCGGGACGTGGGAGATCCTCTGCACCGGAGAGGACAGTTCCCTCTGGCAAGGGCATCATCCGGCAGAAAAAGGACTGATGATCGCACCCCAGAGCGTGCTTATACTTGGAAGAACAAAGAAAACATAAAGACAGGAAGGAATAAAGCATGAGCATAAAATGGATCTACGGCAGACAGGACTGGAAAACATTTGGGCGGGGGCAGGAGAACTGCTGCTTGATGACGAACGGCCTGGGCGGTTATTCGTCTCTTACGATGACCGGATCCGCGGCGCGGGGAGATCACGCGTTTCTGATGGCCTGCCTGAAGGCGCCGAATAACCGGTGGAACATGATCCACCGCCTGGCGGAGGCGCTGGAATATCCGGAAAGCCGGGTGATCCTGTCCTCGCAGGACTTCGCGGACGGCAGCCGGGAGGAAGGATACCGGCATCTGTCGGAATTCTCCTTTGAGGACACGCCGGTGTGGCGCTTCCTTGTAAACGGGGTGGAGATTGAAAAAGAGGCCGGGCTGCGGCAGCAGGAGAACACGATCGCCCTCCGGTACCGCG
This sequence comes from uncultured Mediterraneibacter sp., assembly GCA_944376685.1. Taxonomy (GTDB): domain Bacteria; phylum Bacillota; class Clostridia; order Lachnospirales; family Lachnospiraceae; genus Mediterraneibacter. Next base: position 16,538 of record CALWDN010000009.1, read on the forward strand.
TATACAACCGGGGCAGGAAGGATGTGCGTCTTGTTGTGACGCCGTTTTACCGGTTCAGCCCGAAAGGGGAAGAGCGTGAGCAGGACAAAAACTTTTCTTTCATCCGGGAAAGCGGATCCGTAAGCCGGATAACAGAATCGGACCTGTTGCTTTACTGCATGACGGACGGAACTGACCGGGAGATCCCGCAGGAGGAAGAAGTCTGTTATTATGCGTATGACGCCTGCGACGGCCGGAAGGACACCGGGCGGGCTTATGCCTGCCACCGGATCGGACTGGATGTACCTGCCGGATGTGAGAAGACCCTGTCCGTTCTTTTTGCGATGGATGAAAAATATGCCGGGATGCTGCACGATGCAGATAAAGACGGGAATATTTCCGTCCGGGCGCTGGCGGAGAAAGTGATCGGAGAAGTAAAGGAGCATCGTCTGGAACTGGAAAAACAGGCCGGGCTTCAGGATGAGACGGCGCAGACGCTCGTAAAGGGCGCATATCAGTTCATTTCCCTGCGGGCTTCTACCGGCAAAGAGACGATCCTGGCCGGATTCCCGTTCTTCGAGGACTGGGGCAGGGATACCATGATCGCGCTGCCGGGGATCTGTCTGAGCACCCGCCGGTATGCGGACGCGGCCTCCATTCTGAGGACATTTGCGCAGTACGAGCGGGACGGCCTGATGCCGAATCTGTTCCCGGAAGGGAAAAATGATCCGATGTATAATACGGCGGATGCGGCCCTTCTCTTTATCAACTGTGTGTGGCTGTACTGGCAGGCGGCAGGGGATGCGGACTTCGTGCGGGAGATGCTTCCGGTCATGGAGCGGATCATCGCATCCTATAAAAAGGGAACAGATTATAATATTCATATGGACCGTGACGGGCTGATCATCGCGGGAAGCGGCCTGGACCAGGTGACCTGGATGGACGTCCGGGTGGGAGACATCCTGCCCACGCCCAGGCACGGGAAGCCGGTGGAGATCAATGCATACTGGTACAATGCTCTTCGCATCATGGGAGAATTCGCAAAGTTTGCGGGCAAAGACGCAGAAGCGTATGAAACGCTGGCAGACTGCGTGCGCACGTCCTTTATCCGTGAATTCTGGATGGAAGAGAAGCACTGCCTCCGGGATGTGGTCTCAGGTACAGCGGCGGACGCCCAGATCCGCTGCAACCAGATCTGGGCTCTTTCCATGCCCTTTACCATGCTTGAAGAAGAGAAAGAACGGCAGATCCTGGATACCGTATATGAAAAGCTGTATACGCCTTACGGGCTGCGGACGCTGGATCCGGCGGACCCGGAGTTCCGGCCGGAATACGGGGGTGAAGTGCTGAAGCGGGACCTGGCCTACCATCAGGGAACGGTGTGGGTTTATCCCCAGGGTGCATATTATCTTGCGTATCTGCGGATAAACAGCTATAGTGAAGATGCGAAGCAGTATGTGCGCGCTCAGCTTGAAGCCCTGCGAAGCGCGCTCCGGGAAGGATGCGTCGGACAGCTTCCGGAGATCTATGACGGGCTGGAGCCGGTTTCCTCAAAAGGATGCTTCGCCCAGGCGTGGAGCGTGGGAGAAATGCTCCGGGTATATGAGGCGCTGGAGCGGTAAAACATACCGGTTATAAACAGAAGGGACAATAGATTGTAAACAGGAGGGGCAGTATGGATTTTGCAGCTGTGTACCATAAAACAACCGAACAGATGAGCTATGCGCTGGATGAAGATCAACTGGCGGTCAACCTGAAGACAGGGTACGATGTGAAACAGGTCTTTATCGTACACGGGGATCCCTATGCCGCCGGGATCCTGGGCGGAAATGAAAGATGGAGCGGGCAGCGGGAAGAGATCATTTATCAGAAGCGTCTGCCCCATCAGATCTGGTGGACGACCACCCTTACGCCGCCTTACAAGCGGTGTAAATATTATTTTGAACTCCATACAGATGATGAAGTCTGGTATTACTTTGAGGACGGCTTCCTGACAGAAAAGCAGCTGAACATGCCGGGGCGTCTGCTCCAGTACTTTATCGTGCCCTGGATGAACCCGGCGGATGTGAACCGGACGCCGGCCTGGGTCAATGAGACGGTGTGGTATCAGATCTTCCCCGACCGGTTCTGCAACGGCAGGCCGGAGCGGAACGGGAAGGATATCCTGCCCTGGCAGACCGGCCCGGTAACCAACTATGAGAAATACGGCGGCGATCTGGAAGGAATACGGATGAAGCTTCCGTATCTTGCGGATCTGGGGATCACCGGCATCTATCTCAATCCGGTGATGGAGTCAGAGTCGAACCATAAATACGATACAACGGATTACACGAAGATCGATCCGTCCTTCGGAGATAATGCGTCCATGCGCCGGATGGTGGATGAAGCCCACAGGCTGGGGATCCGGGTGATGGTGGATGCGGTGTTCAACCACTGCGGAAGGAAATTCGCCCCCTGGCTGGACGCCATGGAGAAGGGGGAAGCCTCCCGCTATGCGGACTGGTTCATGGTCAATGACTGGTCCGGCGTGGCGAAACGGGGCAATACCCGGGACGGCCGTTTCTATACATTCGCCTTTACCGACGGCATGCCGAAGCTTAATACCAACAATCCGGAAGTGATCGATTATTTCTGCGGGATCTGTGAGCAGTGGATCCGCGAATTCGATATCGACGCCATCCGCTACGATGTGGGAAATGAGGTATCCCATACATTTCTAAAAGAGATGCGCCGCCGTCTGAAAGCCCTGAAGCCGGACATCTATCTGCTGGGAGAGATCTGGCATGACGCCAGCCAGTGGCTTATGGGGGATGAATATGATTCCGTGATGAATTACCCGCTGATGAGCGGCATCCACGATTTCTTCCTGGATGCGTCCATGGATAAGAAAGAATTTGAGCATATGGTAAACCGGTGTTACACTATGTATATGCAGCAGAACAATAATGTGCTTTTTAATCTGCTGGATTCCCATGACACAGAGCGGCTTATGAACCGGTTCCATGATCTGGATATTTTCTATCAGCAGCTGGCGGTTCTCTTTGCGCTGCCTGGAAGCCCGTGTATTTATTACGGGACGGAGATCGCCATGGAAGGCGGGTTCGATCCGGACTGCAGGCGCTGCATGCCATGGGATGAGATCCATACACCGGAGAACCAGGAACGGATCGGATGTATGAAGGAACTGATCCGGTTTCGTCAGACGGAAGAGGCGTGCAGAAGCCCGCATTTCCATTTCCCGAACCGGTATCCGGGAAGCAGGTGCGTGGATTACATCAAGATCGGTCAGAAGGGGCGCAGGATTGAAGTTGTACTGAACTGTTCCGGTGAAGCGGCGGACGTGCAGGAGGGCGGAGAGATCCTTTTTGCAAGGAATTATGCGAGCGGAGTCCTCGGGAAAAACGGCACGCTTATCCGCCGGCTCCCGTAAAGAATATTCGTTATTAAAATGATAAAAAACAGAAAGGGGCGGTATTTATGACAGAAATGAAGAAACCATGGTGGAAAAATGCAGTTGTCTATCAGATCTATCCGAAGAGCTTCCAGGATTCCAATGGCGACGGGATCGGGGATATAAAGGGGATCATCGGCAGGCTTGACTATCTGGAGGAACTGGGGATCGACGCGGTATGGCTCTCGCCCGTGTACTGTTCCCCGCAGGACGACAACGGATATGATATCTCGGATTATCAGGATATTGATCCCATGTTCGGAAACTTATCTGATATGGAAGAACTGATCAGGGAAGCGAAGAAGCACAATATCCGGATCGTCATGGACCTGGTGCTCAACCATACTTCAGATGAACACCGCTGGTTCCGGGAGGCGAAGAAATCAAAAGATAACCCGTACCATGACTACTATGTGTGGCGGGACGGCGTGGAGGGCGAGTACCCGAATGAAATGAAAGCCGCTTTCGGCGGGCCGGCCTGGGAGTGGGTGCCGGAAGTGAACCAGTATTATTTCCATCAGTTCTCGGTGAAGCAGCCGGACCTCAACTGGGAGAACCCGAAGGTGCGCCGGGAGATCTACGACATGATCCTCTGGTGGATGGATAAAGGCGTGGGCGGATTCCGTCTGGATGTGATCGACCAGATCGCCAAGGAGCCGGACCGGATGATCACGAACAACGGGCCCAGGCTCCATGAATTCCTGCAGGAACTGAGCCGGGAGACATTTCAGAAAGGCGATCTGATCACAGTGGGCGAGGCCTGGGGCGCGACTACTGAAATTGCAAAACTTTACAGCGATCCGGACGGCAGTGAATTCTCCATGGTATTTCAGTTCGAGCATATGGTCATGGACCAGCAGGAAGGGAAAGAAAAGTGGGATCTGGCGCCGCTCCCCTTTGTCCGTCTGAAGAAATGTCTGGCAAAATGGCAGAACGAACTGTACGGCAAAGGATGGAACAGCCTGTTCTGGGACAATCACGACCTGCCCCGCATCGTATCCCGGTGGGGAGATGACGGGAAGTACCGCGTGGAATCTGCGAAGATGCTGGCGGTGATCCTTCACGGCATGCAGGGAACACCCTATGTGTACCAGGGCGAAGAACTGGGCATGACCAATGTAAGATTCCCTGACATCAGTGATTACAAAGACATCGAGACGCTGAATCTGTACCGCGAACGGCTGGAAGGCGGATATGAAAAAGAAGATATCATGCGGTCCATCTACGCCAGAAGTCGTGACAACGCCCGAACGCCCATGCAGTGGAGTGCAGGACCGAGTGCCGGTTTCACAACCGGAACGCCGTGGATCGCGGTCAATCCGAATTATACGGAGATCAATGCGGAGGAAGAACGGAAAGACCCCGATTCCGTATATCACTTCTACCGGAAGCTGATCCGTCTCAGAAAGACACATCCGGTATTCGTGGACGGAAAGTTCAATCTGCTCCTTCCGGAAGATGAGCGCATCTTCGCCTACACCCGGACAGACGGGATGCATCAGATGCTCGTCTGTGCAAACTTTACGGGAGAAGCGGCTGCGTGCCCGCTGGATGGAAAATGGAAAGACGCGGAAATGCTGATCCATAATTACGGAGAAGATCCGGCATGGAGCGATGACGGAGAGCGGATCATGCTGAAACCGTATGAAGCAGTGATGTTGTGCAGAAAGCTATAGTCCTTGCCTTCTTTCCGGTCAGATGGTAGAATTTAAAGGAAAGATCATGCAGAAAGGAGTCAGCCGGGATGAAGCGGTATTTCAATGTTACAGGAGCGTGTGACGCGCAGTTTCACTATATGGTGGACCTGCGGGAACGACTGGCGGAAATAAAGAAACTGGTGGATGCCGGTGAATATTTTGCCATCAACAGAGCCCGGCAGTACGGGAAGACGACAACGCTGAATGCACTGGCAGAATATCTGCAGGATGAGTATATCGTAGTTCTGCTTGATTTTCAGAAGATGAGCGGAAATGATTTTGAAAATGAAGAAACCTTTGCGAATTCTTTTGCGGAAGCATTTATTACAGCGATCGAAGCAGATGCTGATGCAGGATCATCGTTGTCCGGAGAGGCGTTTGACGGGTTGAAAAGTATGGCAGTGGAAGGGAAAGTCCCCGGATTGAGAAAACTTTTTATCTCTTTAAGCCGGATCTGTGCAGATGCAGCAAAACCTGTTGTGTTAATGATTGATGAAGTGGACAGCGCTGCAAATAATCAGGTGTTCCTGGATTTTCTCGCACAGCTTCGGGGATATTACCTTACGAGGCGGAAAACACCGATCTTTCAGTCGGTCATCCTTGCAGGTGTGTATGACGTTAAGAATATTCAGATGAAGATCCGTCCGGATGGAGAACACAAAGTCAACAGTCCATGGAATATCGCGGCAGATTTTGACGTTGTTATGAGTTTTTCCGCTGCGGATATCGCCGGGATGCTCAGAGAATATGAAACAGACAAAGCTGCCGGAATGGATACAGACCGCATGGCGGAATTTATTTATGATTATACTTCCGGATATCCGTTCCTGGTATCACGGATCTGCAAACTGATCGATGAAAAAGTATCCGGAAGCAGCAGATTTCCGGACGAACATACCGCATGGACAAAGGAAGGCGGGCTCGAGGCAGTAAGGATCCTGCTCTCAGAGAAAAACACATTGTTTGACTCACTGATGGGAAAAATATATGATTATCCGGAATTGAGACGGCTCACTTATGCAATCCTCTTTGGCGGCGAGAAAATTGTTTATAATCCGGATGAGCAGTGGCTTGATATAGCAGAAATGCTCGGGTTCGTCAAAAATGCTGACGGGAATGTAAAGATCTCCAACCGGATTTTCGAGATGAGGCTGTATAATTACTTCCTTACCACAAATGATGCACAGGACAGCCCGATCTTTAAAGCTGCATCCAGAGATAAGTTGCAGTATATAAAAGACGGACGTCTGGATATGGAAACAGTGCTCACAAAATATGTGGAGCATTTCGACAGCATATACGGCGACACAGATGAAACGTTTTCAGAAGAGGAAGGCAGGAGAAGATTTCTTCTTTATCTTCGTCCGATCATAAACGGGTCGGGCAACTATTATATCGAAGCGGAGACAAGAAATGCCCGACGCATGGATATTGTTGTAGATTACGCCGGCGAACAGTTTGTTATTGAACTCAAGATCTGGCGGGGGAATGCATACAATGAGCGGGGGGAACGGCAGCTTTCAGAGTATCTGGATTATTTCAACCTTAAGACAGGATATATGCTCAGCTATAATTTCAATAAAAAGAAAAGTACAGGCGTGCATAAGATTTCAGCGGGAGACAAGACGATCATCGAGGCGGTTGTGTGAAAGTTTATATCCGTTTTATGTGGAATCCGGCTTGACACATGCCGGCTCCCTGCTGTAGAATAACCGGTGTAGAAAGCGTTGAAGAGGACAGTAGGCTGTCTGCGCATCCAAAGAGAGGGATCCGCATGGTGGGAGGATCCTGTTGCGGGACATGACTGAAGACCACCTCCGAGCGGCCTTAATAGGGCACGGTGATTCCGTTATCATCACATGAATTAAGATGGTTTTCCATGGAAAACAAGCAGGGTGGAACCGCGGGAGCATCTCCCGTCCCTGTGTGGAGTGTTTCCGTGCGGCCGCATCGATTTCAGAGTGATCAGGAGACATTCTTTCAGGAGTGTCTCTTTTTCATTGCGGACAGCATGCGAATGACAGTTTGTAAAGCTTCGGAATAAAGACGCCGGAGCGGATATCAGGGAAAGGAAGAGGAAAGATGAAGATCACATTGAAAGACGGTTCATTTAAAGAGTATCAGGAACCAAAGAGCGTGTATGAGATCGCGCTGGATATCAGTGAAGGGCTTGCAAGAGTAGCGACAGAGGGCGAGGTTGATGGTGAGGCAGTGGATCTGCGTACCGTGATCGACCATGACTGCGAGCTCAATATCCTGACATTTAACGATGAGAAAGGCAAAGGTGCGTTCCGCCACACCGCGTCCCACATTATGGCCCAGGCCATCAAGAGACTGTATCCGGAGACAAAGCTGGCGATCGGTCCGTCCATCGCAGACGGATTCTACTATGACGTGGACAGAGAGACGCCGTTTACCGCGGATGATCTGGAGAAGATCGAAGCGGAGATGAAGAAGATCGTCAAGGAGAATCTTGAGATCAAACAGTATACAATGCCGAGAAATGAGGCCATCGCGTACTTTAAGGAGAAAGACGAGCCTTACAAAGTGGAACTGATCGAGGATCTGCCGGAGGATGAGGTTATCAGCTTCTATTCCCAGGGCGAGTTTACCGATCTCTGTGCCGGCCCTCATCTGATGACCACCAAGCCGGTGAAGGCGTTCAAGCTGACAAGCCTGGCGGGCGCATACTGGAGAGGCGACGAGCACAATAAGATGCTGCAGAGGATCTACGGCACGGCATTCCCGAAGAAGGCGGAACTGGAAGAATACCTGACCATGATCGAAGAAGCGAAGAAGCGCGACCACAGAAAGCTTGGCAAAGAGCTGGGGCTTTTCATGATGCGCGAGGAGGGGCCTGGATTCCCGTTCTTCCTGCCCAACGGCATGGTATTAAAGAACACGCTGCTTGACTACTGGAGAGAGATCCACCGCAGAGCCGGCTACGTGGAGATCAGCACACCGATCATGCTGAGCCGCCACCTCTGGGAGACATCCGGCCACTGGGATCATTATAAAGAAAATATGTACACGACTGTGATCGATGATGTTGATTTTGCGGTAAAACCGATGAACTGCCCGGGCGGCATCCTTGTATACGAGTCCGAACCCCGTTCCTACCGCGACCTGCCGATCCGCATGGGCGAGCTCGGCCTTGTACACCGTCATGAGAAATCCGGTCAGCTCCATGGCCTGATGCGCGTGCGCTGCTTCACACAGGATGATGCACATATCTTTATGACGCCGGAGCAGATCAAGGATGAGATCAAAGGTGTAGTAAAACTGATCGACGAGGTATACAGCCTCTTCGGATTCAAATATCATGTAGAGCTTTCCACCCGTCCGGAGGACAGCATGGGAAGCGACGAGGACTGGGAAATGGCGACAGACGCGCTGAGAGCCGCACTCGACGACATCGGACTTCCGTATGTGGTAAATGAAGGCGACGGCGCGTTCTACGGACCGAAGATCGACTTCCATCTGGAAGATTCCATCGGACGTACATGGCAGTGCGGAACCATCCAGCTTGACTTCCAGCTTCCGCTCCGGTTTAATCTGGAGTACACAGGCGCGGATGGAGAGAAGCACAGACCGATCATGATCCACCGCGTGGTATTCGGCTCCATCGAGCGATTCATCGGAATCCTGATCGAGCACTTCGCCGGCGCATTCCCGACATGGCTTGCACCGGTACAGGTGAAAGTGCTTCCGATCTCAGATAAGCACATGGAGTATGGAAATAAAGTCCTTGCGGCTCTGCAGGACGCAGGCATCCGTGCGGAGATCGACACAAGGGCGGAAAAGATCGGATATAAGATCCGTGAAGCGCAGATGAAGAAGATCCCGTATATGCTCGTTGTCGGCGCAAAAGAAGAGGAAGAAGAGAAAGTGTCCGTCAGAAGCCGTGCAAACGGAGATGAAGGACAGAGCGGACTTGGGGAATTCATCGCGAAGATCAAAGAGGAGATCGCGCAGAAGAAGTAAGGCAGGTCAGATCTGGCAAGATAGGGGTTCACGGCCGGGGCAGGGCTATTCCGTCTCCGGTTCCGTGAATTAAGTAAAACTAAAAAACCCGGGAACTGACAAAGGACAGTCGCGGAGATGAGGAACTCGTTTCACTCAGACAACCTCATCTCCGCTCCTATAGTCAGCCTCCGGGTTTTCTGTTTTCCTAAATCCACTCCACAGTCGCCGTCATATCCCTGACCCGGCCGTGAAATCCCATCCATCCAGACAGTTTCTCCATCCCTCTCGCTTCTCTGCATGCTTCTGTACGCCGATATGCAGTTGGCGATGGGAAGTTTGGCAGCTGTCTGACCGGGTTAATTCTTTCCGGGGAGTGGTTTGCGTCAGCATGCAGCCGGTGAAGTGATGGGGCGATGATCCCGGTAGATAAAGGGCGGACGGATGAATCTGAGAGAATTTTCAGAAAAACTCAGAGCACGGACATCAGGCGTTGAAAGAAAAATTGTGGGTGTTTGAGCCGTAAGGCGAGTTCTACAATTTTTCTTTCGGTTGTTAGCCTGATGCCCGTGCTCTGTCAGTTTTTCAAAATTCTTGAACTGAATCCGGACGCTCTTTTATCTGTCCGGAATCTCTCGTACCATCAATTAATTGTCTGCACGCTGCCGCAGGCCGCGCACCCCACAAACACGATCACCGACCGCTCCCCGAGCGTCAGCACCTTTTCCGCTGCAGGCATCTTATTCTCTTTGAATGTCTGCTGTTTCGGATCCCCGGTATTGACGGCGATCTTCCAGCAGTATTCCCCGGGCAGGTCGGGCAGGGTCAGCTCCGCCGGATACCAGTGGGCGTTGACCGCCACATAGACCAGGTCTTCCTGTTCTTCTTCCTCATCGTAGCCGGAGAAGAGTACGCAGGATACATAGCCTTCTTCCAGATGCTCGTTTTCCCAGGGCCTCAGCCCGTGGATGCTCATGGACGGGAATCCGATGTAGCTCGGTTCCAGATCCCGGCGTATGGCCGGGTGCTTGTGCCGGAAGGCGATCATATACCGGAAGAATTCAAAGAGGTCTTTGTTTTTCTTAAGCAGGTTCCAGTCCAGCCATGAGATCTGGTTGTCCTGGCAGTACGGATTGTTGTTGCCGTAGCGCGTGTCCCCGAATTCATCGCCGGAGAGGAACATGGGCGTCCCCCGGCTGCACATGAGCACGGCGCAGGCGTTCTTGATCATGCGGAAGCGCAGCGCCAGGATATCCGGATCGTCCGTTTCGCCCTCTGCGCCGCAGTTCCAGCTGTTGTTGTCATCGAAGCCGTCGGTATTGTCCCAGCCGTTGGCCTCGTTGTGCTTTACGTTATAGCTGTACAGGTCGTGCAGGGTGAACCCGTCGTGGCAGGTCAGGAAATTGACGGACGCATTGCCGCCCCGGTAGACCGGGTCGTAGAGATCTGTGGATCCGGTCATCCGCTGTGCAGCGATTCCGGCCATCTGGGGATCGCCCTTCAGGAAGCAGCGCATGTCGTCCCGGTAGCGGCCGTTCCATTCCGCCCAGCGTTTCCAGGATGGGAATGAGCCGACCTGGTAGAGGCCGCCGGCGTCCCAGGCTTCTGCGATCAGCTTGACGTTCCCGAGGATCGGGTCAAAGGCCAGGCTCCGGAGGAGCGGCGGCTGGTTGAGGGGCGTACCGTTCTCGCTGCGACCCAGGATGGAAGCCAGGTCAAAGCGGAAGCCGTCCACCCGGTAATCCGTGACCCAGTAGCGCAGGCAGTCCAGGATCAGGTCCTGCACCACCGGATGGTTGCAGTTCAGGGTATTGCCGCAGCCGCTGAAATTATAATATTTTCCGTCCGGTGTGAGCATGTAGTAGATATTGTTGTCAAATCCTTTGAAACAGAAGGAAGGACCGATCTCATTGCCCTCGGCGGTATGATTGAACACCACGTCCAGTATCACATCGATCTCGTTGTCGTGGAGCGCTTTAATCAGTTCTTTCAGCTCCATCCCTTCCCGGTTGTATTCGATCTGCGAGGAGTAGCTGGTATTCGGGGCGAAGAAACAGACCGGATTGTAGCCCCAGTAATCCAGCAGCTCATTGTCATCGATCATCCGCACGTCCCGCATCTCATCGAATTCGAAGACGGGCATCAGTTCGACCGCGTTGACCCCCAGCTTCTTCAGATAGGGGATCTTTTCTTCCAGACCCCGGAAGGTGCCGGGATAATTGACCTTTGCGGAAGGCGACTGGGTGAATCCGCGCACATGGAGCTCGTAGATCACCAAGTCCTCCATGGGGATGGGTTCGCTGCGCTCCAGCCCCCAGTCGAAGTTGTTCTGGACCACGCGGGCACGGTAGCCGTGCTGGGAGTTGTTCTTGCAGCCCCAGCGGCTCTGTCCGGTCACGGCCCGGGCATAGGGATCCAGCAGGATCTTGGTCTTATCGAAGCGGAGTCCTTTTTTCTCATCATAGGGGCCGTCCAGCCGGTAGGCGTACTCGAATTCTTCCACGTCCAGGCCGAAGACGATCATGGAATAGACGAAGCCGATCCGGTAATTATCCGGAAACTTCAGCGCAGCGTAGGGCTCTTCCGCCTCCCGGTGGAAGAGGAGCAGTTCGCAGGAAGTGGCTCCGTGGGACTGGATCGTGAAATTCACGCCGCCCGGGATCGCGGTGGCGCCGAAGAACCGGAAGAATCCGGGGCGGACCGGGAATCCGGCGATATTGTCCAGTGGTTTTAACTGGTCTTCGGGCAGGGAGACCAGGTCTATCGTGTGAAGTGCCATAACGGTTATCTCCTCAAAATAATCTACTTCCATTATAGTCGAAAATTGCGGGAAAGAAAAGAATGGACTTGACTTCCATCCCCTTTTTCATTATTCTTTATTAGGTAATTAAACTGCACTCTTCTTAAGGAGGACATCACACATGGGTGGATTTTTTGGCGTTGCATCGAAACAGGATTGTGTGCTGGAGCTTTTCTACGGCGTGGACTACCATTCTCATCTCGGAACGAGGAGAGGCGGAATGGCTGTTTACGGCAAAGACGGCTTTAACCGTGCGATCCATAATATAGAAAATTCTCCGTTCCGCACAAAGTTTGAGCGGGATGTGGAGGAACTGAAAGGAAATCTGGGGATCGGCTGTATCTCTGATTACGAGCCGCAGCCGCTGCTTCTGCAGTCCCATCTTGGCAGCTTTGCCATTACAACGGTGGGCAAGATCAACAATCAGGAGGAGATCCTGAAGAAGGCGTACAGCGATGGCCGGACCCATTTCCTGGAGATGAGCGGCGGGCAGATCAATGCCACGGAGCTCATCGGCTCCCTGATCTGCCAGAAGGCGACCATCGAGGAGGGGATCCGCTACGCCCAGGAGAGCGTGGACGGTTCCTTGAGCGTGCTGATCATGACAAAGGACGGCATCTATGCGGCGAGAGACCTGATGGGCCGTACGCCGGTGGTGATCGGCAAGAAGGAGGACGCTTACTGTGTGTCCTTTGAGAACTTCGCGTACCTGAACCTGGGCTACAGCCACGACCGTGAGCTGGGACCGGGCGAGATCGCATACATCACGCCGGAGAGCGTGGAGACCCGGGTAGAGCCCCGGAAAGAGATGAAGATCTGTTCTTTCCTGTGGGTATATTACGGGTATCCGACTTCTTCCTACGAAGGGGTAAATGTAGAAGAAATGCGCTACCGCTGCGGAAGCATGCTGGCGCAGCGGGACGGCGATTCCGTGCATCCGGACATCGTGGCCGGCGTGCCGGATTCCGGCATCGCGCATGCCATCGGCTACTCCAATGAGTCCGGCATCCCGTATGCGAGGCCGTTTATCAAATATACGCCGACCTGGCCCCGTTCGTTCATGCCGACGAACCAGAGCCAGCGGGATCTGATCGCCCGTATGAAGCTGATCCCGGTGCAGGCGCTGATCGAGAACAAGCGTCTGCTGCTGATCGACGACTCCATCGTGCGCGGCACACAGCTTCGGGAGACGACGGAATTCCTTTACCGCAGCGGTGCGAAGGAAGTCCATGTGCGCCCGGCCTGCCCGCCGCTTGTATACGGCTGTAAATATCTGAACTTCTCCAGATCCAAATCCGAGATGGAGCTGATCACAAGACGGGTGATCCGGGAGCAGGAAGGCGGAGAGTGCACAGAGGAAGTGCTGGAAGAGTACACGAACCCGGATTCCTGCCGATATGCGAAGATGGTGGATGAGATCTGTAAGATCCAGAACTTTACGACATTGCGGTTCCACCGGCTGGACGACCTGCTCGCATCCATCGGGATCGAACCGTGCAAAGTATGTACGTACTGCTTCAGCGGTAAGGAGTAATTATGTTTCGCAATAAAATGAAAAAAGATCACGCCCTGGGTATTGACTGGGGCGTTTTCTATCGGACAGTTATCGCACTGGTGGTGCCGATGGCGCTCCAGAATCTGATCAATGTAGGGGTTACGGCAGCCGACGTCATCATGCTCGGCGCCGTGGGCGAGACGGCGCTGTCGGGCGCATCCCTGGCCGGTCAGGTGCAGTATATCATGACCCTCTTCCTCTTCGGGCTGACGTCGGGAGCGACGGTCCTGACGGCCCAGTACTGGGGCAAGGGCGATGTGAAGACCATCGAGAAGATCCTGGGTATGACTGTGAAAGCGGCCCTCGCGGTGACGGCCCTTTTCACCCTTGCGGCGCTGGCCATACCGGACCTTCTGATGAAGATCTTTACCAGCGACCCGGCAGTGATCGCGGAAGGCGTGAAGTATCTCCGGATCGTGGCTTTTACTTATATTATGATCGGTGTGACCCAGGCTTACCTGTATGTTATGCGGAGTGTGGAGCGGGTGATCGTGGCGACGGTGGTGTATCTCTGTTCGCTGCTGTGCAATATCGTGATGAACTCGATCTTCATCTTCGGGCTTTTCGGTCTGCCGGCCATGGGCGTTGCAGGCGCCGCGCTGGGAACGCTGTGCGCCCGGATCCTGGAAGTGATCCTGACCTTCGGCTACGCGAGGATATTTAATAAGGAGATCAAGCTGCGTCCAAAATATATCCTGCATACGGACCGGGAACTGTTCCGGGATTTTATGAAGTATGCCCTTCCGGTGGTTGCCAATGAGATCATGTGGGGTCTTGGGACGGCGGCCAATACCGCGATCCTCGGGCATCTGGGAAGTTCGGCGGTGGCGGCCAATTCGGTGGCCCAGGTGGCGAGGCAGCTGGCGACGGTGGTATCCTTCGGCCTCTCCAGTGCGGCGGCCATCTATCTGGGTAAGACCATCGGAGAGAAGAAGCTGGAACACGCCAGGGCTTATGCAAAGCGGTTTATCTGGCTCAGCCTCATCATGGGCGCGCTGGGCGGTCTGATCATCCTGGCGGTATCGGGGCCTGCTGCGGCAGCGCTGTCGCTTACGGATACGGCGAAAGGATACCTGCGGATCATGTTCTTTGTTATGTCTTATTTTGTGATCGGACAGGCATTCAACACGACCATGGTGGTGGGGATCTTCCGTTCCGGCGGAGATACCCGGTTCGGTCTGATCCTGGATGTGAGCACCATGTGGGGGTGTTCGATCCTGCTCGGATTTATCGCGGCGTTCGTATTTAAGTTCAGCGTCCCCATCGTATATGTGATCCTGATGAGCGATGAGATCATCAAGATCCCGATCACGCTGTGGCGGTACAGGAGTTATAAGTGGCTGAAAGATGTGACGCGGGCGGAAGCATAAATTGACAAAACGGTTGAAATTCGGTATGATAATAAAAAACAGACCGGATTTCAACCGTTTATTATTTCTCTGTCCGACAGAGGGAAAGGAGCGTATGATGAACCTGAAGCAGCTGATGTATTTTAAAGAGAAGAACGGCTATACGTTTGAACAGCTTTCAGAGCTTTCCGGTGTCCCGGTGGGCACCATCCAGAAGATCTTCAGCGGAGAAACGCGCACGCCGAGGCACAAGACGATACAGGCGCTGGAGATGATCATGAAATTTGACGAGAAGGATGAAGATTCGGGCTATTGTTCCGGAGATAGTCATAATGATGTGGTGCGCGAAGCGGCTCCTGCGTATAAGACAAGGCAGGGCAGCTATACGCTTGACGACTACTATGCTGTTCCGGATAACAGGCGTGTAGAGTTGATCGACGGCATGATCTATGATATGGCTGCGCCAAGTATGATCCATCAGTATATTATTGGAAAGCTTGCCGCTTCATTTGATGGATGGATTTCTTCGAAAAATGGCGATTGCAGGGTTTTCCCTTCTCCGCTCGATGTTCAGATCGATTGTGACGACCGGTCAATGCTGGAACCGGATTTTGTTATTCTCTGTGATCCGTCAAAGCGCACCAGAAAATGCATTGTAGGCGCTCCGGATCTGGTTGTGGAAATCCTCTCTCCGTCATCTGCCCGCATGGATACGAAGATCAAACTTGCCAAGTATGCGGCCGCGGGCGTGCGGGAGTATTGGGTGGTGGATCCGGATCGGGAGCGCGTGTGTGTCTACTGGACTCCGGAAGATGATATCGCAGCTGTATACGGACCGCAGGATGATGTGCCGGTGGGGATCTTCGGAGGGAAATTCAGCGTGCCCATGAGCCGGATCTTTGAGCAGATCCGCCAGATGTGGCCGGAGGAAGAATGAGACAGATGTGACTGACCGTAACCGACAAATGTCGGAAATTCATTTTTATATATGTACAAAAACCGTCGGAATGTGGTATACTATCCAAAGCGGCTGATCCGGGCGATATACACCGGATCGGCTTTCAGTGAAAGAAAGAAGGTATCATACAATGGCTGAAGAACAGAATACAAATAATGAATGTACAGAAGAGTCTTGTGCGGGCTGCGCGCATGCGGACACATGCACGAGTAAGAAGACGGATTTCCGCGAGCCGGAGAATATGTACTCCTCCATTAAGAAAGTGATTGGCGTCGTGAGCGGCAAGGGCGGAGTCGGCAAATCCCTGGTGACGGCGTCTCTTGCAAGGATGATGTGTGAGAAGGGTTATAAAGTCGGCATCCTGGATGCGGATGTAACCGGTCCGTCCATCCCGAAGATGTACGGCATCCATACGAAGGCAGGAGCCACAGAGGAGAATATCATCCCCTGTACAGCGAAAGACGGCACGAAGATCATGTCCGTGAACCTGCTGCTGGAAGATGAATCCGCTCCGGTCATCTGGAGAGGACCGATCATCGCCAGCGTGGTAAAGCAGTTCTGGACAGACGTGATGTGGGGCGACCTGGACTATCTCTTCGTGGATATGCCGCCCGGAACAGGCGACGTGCCGCTGACGGTGTTCCAGTCCCTGCCGGTGGACGGCGTGGTGATCGTGACGTCTCCCCAGGATCTGGTGCAGATGATCGTGAAGAAAGCGGCCAACATGGCAGAGCAGATGAATATTCCGGTGCTTGGCGTGGTCGAGAACTACAGCTATGTAAAATGTCCGGATTGCGGAAAAGAGATCAAAGTGTTCGGCGAGAGCAATATTGATGAGATCGCGGCAGAGATGGGCGTGCCGGTGTTCGGCAAGATGCCGATCGATATGGACCTGGCAAGATCCGTGGAAGAAGAGCGGTTCTATGAGGTGAAGAATCCATATATTGATGATGTAGAGCTTTAAGGGCAGAGATGCCGCTCTGTGGATGAAGAAAGGCGCCTGCGGCAGACAGTAAGGGATCATTACCGTTTGACCGCAGGCTTTTGTGCGCCGGAGTATATCGGAGAAGGAGGCAGAAATGACAGGAGAAAAGATCCTCCTCTGGCGGGAGGAAGAGTATCATTATCCCGCTGCATACGGGTTCATACCGTTTATGGTAAGTTATATCCATGAAGACCGGGAGTTTCATCCGGCTATGGTCGTTGTGCCCGGCGGGGCATACAGGAACGCCTCCCCGTCAGAAGCGCATCTGCCGGCGGAGACATTTTACCGGTTCGGATACAATGTATTCGTGCTGGCGTATACAGTCAACCTGCTGGATACGCCGCTAAAGATGCAGCCGCTCCGTGACATTTCGCGGGCGGTGCGCCTGATCCGGGCAGAAGCCGGGAAATATTCTGTCGATCCGGACCGGGTGGCGGTGTGCGGCTTTTCAGCCGGCGGCCATCTGGCGGCGAGCCTCTGCGTGCATTTCCGGGACGTGCCTGATCCGGACGGGGATCTTAACCGCTTCCGGAACCGGCCGGACGCGGCCATCCTGGCTTATCCGGTGATCACATCCGGCAGATACACGCATCCGGATTCCATGCAGGCGCTTCTCGGGAAGGATCCCGGCGCAGATGAACGGGAGTATATGTCGCTGGAAAACTATGTGACGGCGGATACGCCGCCCTGCTTCCTCTGGCAGACGGTGACAGACGGTACGGTGCCGGTGGAAAATAGTTATCTCTTCGCCCGGGCCTGCAGGGAGCATGGCGTGCCTTTTGCACACCATGTATTTTCAGACGGGGTGCACGGCCTGTCCGTGGCTACGGAGCAGTGGCTGGAACGGGATTTTGGCGAGCCGTATACGCTGGAGCAGATCCGCCTCCTGGCTGAGGCGGTGAGCGCCGGCAAGACGCCGTACCCGCCGGAGAAGGGACGGGAGATCCTGGCGGATTTCGGCCTGGACGGCAGGAAGAAAGAAAAATGGACGCCCGGACAGAAAGCTGCGATCAGAAAGACATTAAGATCAGCCGGGATCTGGCCTGAGCTTGCAAAAGACTGGCTGGCCCGGGTCTGGGACAAATAACAAATGACAATGCAAGGAGACAGAAAATGAGACTATTATTTATCCGGCATGGAGATCCGGACTATGTACATGATACCCTGACAGAGAAAGGACACCGGGAAGCCGCGCTCCTGGCGGAGCGTGCGGAAGCGCTGCAGATGGGGGAGTGCTTCGTGTCGCCCCTTGGCAGGGCGCAGGCGACGGCGGGCTACAGCATGAAAAAGCTTGGACGTACGGCAAAGACACAGGGATGGCTCCAGGAATTCCCAGCGTCCACAGATCTCAATGAGGCCCCGCATCTACTGGAGGCATTTCCGACGACGCGGATGGAAGACGGAAAATACGTGCCGCGGATCGTCTGGGATATAGCGCCGGCTTACTGGTCTGTCCACAGTGAATGCATGGATCCGGCGCGCTGGAGGGACTGTGATATCTGCCGGAATTCAGATACGGTGGAAATCTATGACCATGTAACCGGGGAGTTCGACCGGCTGCTGGCGGAACACGGATATGTGCGGGACGGCATGTGCTACCGCGTGGAGAAGGAAAGCACGGATACGCTCACTTTCTTCTGCCATTTCGGGATCACCTGCGTATTCCTCGCGCATCTGTGGAACACTTCGCCGTTCCTGCTCTGGCACAGCCTTGCGCTGGCGCCCACGTCTGTGACGGAAGTGGTTACGGAAGAACGGAAACAGGGGCTCGCCTGCTTCCGGGGCCTGAAGATCGGCGATGTGTCCCACCTTGTGCTCGGCGGGGAGCCGGTGTCCACCGCCGCCAGGTTCTGTGAGACATTTAGCGGCGAGGGGATCCACTGATCCGGGTCAGGGGAAAACATAAAGGGGCATCCTGCGCCTGGTATGCATACTATAATAAAAAACGCCGAGGAGTTTTTTGTTATGGCATATGAGACATTTGAAAAAGCAGAAGGGATCATCCAGAATATCGACAGGGGCGACGACTGCTGTTCCATGACACTGGCGCTGGTCAGCGACGGAGCTGTCATAAATATCATTGTATCCGGAGATACGGTTGTGGTGGATAATGTCCGCCTCCGCCCGGGAATGCGCATCGCCGCCTTCTATGATACGAACCTGCCCACGCCGGCGGTGTATCCGCCCCAGTACCGGGCGGAGCTTGTGGCGCCTCTGCGAAGAGGGCAGCAGGTGATGCTGGACTATTTCAACGAGCAGATGGAATCGGCAGACGGTTCGCTGAAGCTGAATATCGGCCCGATGACAAATGTAATGACACTGAACGGGCAGCCATATACGTGCAGCCCGGAAAACACGGAGCTGCTCGTATTTTATACGGCGGCCACGTTCAGCATGCCGGCGCAGGCCACGCCCCAGCGGGTGGTCGTCATGTGCGGATATTAAGCGGATGTGGATGAAAAATGCCTGCAAACGCTCCTTTCGTGTCGATTAGTGTGAAAATACAAGAAAATATCGTTGATATTTACACGAATATATGCAATACTATATTTAATTTAAAACGAAAGGAGAAGTGTCATGTACAGAAAGATTATGCAATTTCTGGAATCGTGGAAGAAAAGCGCTCACCGCAAGCCGCTGATCCTGCAGGGGGCAAGACAGGTCGGGAAAACCTATACGATTTTAGAGTTTGGACGCAGGCATTATGATAATGTGGCATATTTCAATTTTGAAACAAATCCGAAGCTGAACAGGACGTTTGAAGAAAATATCAGTCCGGATTATCTGATTCCCATTTTATCGCATATTGCAGGCCAGACGATCGTAAAGGGCAGGACATTGATCGTATTCGATGAAGTGCAGCTCTGCGAACGGGCACTGACTTCTTTAAAATACTTTTATGAAGATGCTCCGGATTATCATATCGCAGCACTCGGCAGTCTGCTTGGTGTGGCGGTAAGCAGGGCAAAATTCTCTTTTCCGGTCGGGAAAGTCGATATGAAAACCCTGTATCCTATGGATATGGAGGAGTTTATGCTGGCTATGGGTGAGGACGCTCTTGCAAAGCAGATCAGAAAGTGCTTTGCAGCCGATACGCCTATGCCGGACGCTCTGCACGATGCGGCAATGCAGCTTTACAGGCAGTATCTTGTAGTGGGCGGTATGCCCGAGTGTGTTCTCCTGTTTAAAGAGACGAAAGATTATCTTCTTGTGCGCCATACGCAGGATACCATACTTGCAAGCTATCTTAATGATATGAGCAAATATAATACCGTAAATGAAATCAAGAAAACAAGACTTGCCTATGACAACATTACCGTTCAGCTCTCAAAGAAAAACACTCGTTTTCAGTATAAGCTGATCAAAAAAGGCGGGCGGGCATCCGAATTCGAAAATGCGATTGAATGGCTCTGTCTCTCCGGTATTGTTTCGAGGGTATATAAAGTGGAGCAGGTCCGTAAACCTCTGGAAAACTATCGTGATATTGATGCGTTTAAGATTTATGTTTCAGATCTGGGGCTGCTTTGTGCGAAGAAAGATCTGGCGGCAAATGATGTTCTCTATATGGTTGAGGAACTTGATGACTTCAAGGGCGGCATGGCGGAAAACTATGTGGATGTGCAGCTTTCGGTCAACGGATATAAAACATACTACTGGGAGTCTGCGCGCGGGGCAGAGGTTGATTTCATCATTCAGCGTGACGGTCAGCTTATCCCTGTTGAAGTGAAATCGGCTGACAATACCCGGGCAAAGAGTTTAAAGGTCTATATGGATGCCTATAAGCCTGCCTATGCGATCAAACTATCAGCAAAAAATTTCAGGTTTGAGGATAATAAGAAGACCGTCCCGCTTTATGCTGCATTTTGCATCTGAGAAGATATTAATGCTTCTCATATATCTGCGACAGTTTTATGTAAAATGTGCTCAGCGCCTCGCAGTAGGCGTTTGAAACCGGGCAGATCATCGGGATCCGCCGGTCGGCGATCAGGATCTCGTTGTCAAACTGGATTATGTAGTCATACATGTATTTCAGAAATTCTTTATTGGTCGGTTTCCGGCTTCGGCCGGACCGGCTGAAGATGATCTCGAGCAGTTCTGTGTTATGTGAATCCCATACATGGTTTACGACCGTGCGCATGTTTTTCTCCACGCAGTTCCATGTGGTGTGAAAATGTTTTGCCACATCGAGGTACAGCGCTTTTGTGATGCATTCGATCCGTCCGCTGTCCTCGAGGATGAGCAGTAACCCGTACACCACGTAGTTGTATCCGGTGTATGAGCGGCTGACTCCGAAGGAGTCCAGAGTATTGATGATTATTTTTTCATAATTCATCTGTAGTTCCTCCTTATCTGATCAACCTGTCCTTACACCGATATTATCGTAAAATGTAAAAATCTGTTAAACAATAATAAGATTTCGAACATTTTCGACTTTAAGAGTCGAAAGTAAATCTTCCAGACAAAAGCGATAGTATAATACCAATGGAATAGTGTTTATTTCTGTGCTATAGTATCTATATTACGGATAAAGAGGATATATAGATGGGTGAAAAAAGTGAGTTATTAAGGGTTGGAAAATATAATCTGAGATTTAATGAAATCTTAGGACTGGACATTAATGAATTAGACATTTATCGTTCTAAGGGATTACCTGCCCATATGCTTAAGAGAAGACATTTCAAGTGCTTAAAGTATATAGATTATATACCAGAAATAATTGAGAATCCAGATTATATAGGTGTTAATCCAAATGAGCAAGTAACAAGTATAGAACTTGTAAAAAGATATGATGATAATGTTATGATTGGAATAAAACTTGACACAGATGGAAATTATTTATATGTGTTTACTATGCATGATATACAGGAATCTAAAATTTCAAGACGTTTGTATAGCGGAAGGCTTAGAGAATTCTCTATTGACTCTAATTAAAATGAGTAGTATATTATAAATGTAAAAAGAATATGATAATATTAAGCGTAATTATTTTGAGGTCGGAAATGGTTCCCGATACACTCTGCAAAGAGTACCTGAGATGATGGATACACCGCCCATCCAAAATAATTACGCTTATATTATTTTAGAAGTTGTAAAAATTCGGGAAGCACACCAGAAATCTGGGCTTTTTGAAAAAAACGCCCGTAAATACTGAGGAATCGCCCATCGGTTCCAATCAACGACTTTTGACTGATTTTTGCGTAGCAACAGAAAAGGTGAGAAAGAAATTAGTCAATTGTGATTTGCCGAATCATACTTGACTAATTTTGATTTTGTGGTATACTATACGCAGAGAATCTATTGGCAGATGGGAGGACACCGTCATGTTTATCGGCAGAGAGCGTGAACTTGCGGCGCTGAATAAGTTATACGCATCGGACAAGTTTGAATTTGTTGTAATCTATGGCCGCCGCCGTGTCGGCAAAACGGCGCTGATCAGCCAGTTTATTGACGATAAAAACGCTATCTATTTTATGGGCGTCGAGAGCAACGCCAAGCAGAATCTTGAAAATTTCAGCAAGAGTATTTTAAGCTTCCACACCGGCATGGAGGCTGAAACCTCTTTCCTGTCCTTTCAGGCGGCTTTGGAGTATGTGTTCAGGCTGTCCGAAAAAGAACGGATTATTCTTGCCATCGACGAATACCCCTATGTCGCCCGTTCGTCGAAAAGCCTTGCGTCCACCATCCAGCTTTTGATTGACCAGTACAAGGACACTTCTA
>CALWDN010000010.1 GCA_944376685.1 uncultured Mediterraneibacter sp.
CAAGATGATCCCGTCTGCTGACCATTATAGCACAGATCGTGCGTTTTGCAGATGTCTCATCCCGTTTGTCCGTAAAACCCGCAAAATCATGTGTCCCTTCCAGATACCGGGCTGCTTTCTGCATCGCATCATGGTCAGGACTGTACGGGAAATGATAACAGTACCGGCGGCGGAACACATCCGGCCGCTCCCCGGCATCCACATAATATTCATAGGCTTTCCCCACGGCGCTCTTCCGTGCGTGGAAGCCATTCTTCACAAGCTGCGCATCAAGGATGCGGATGTCTCCGGGCAGCATGCCGTTGACCGTCCCTGTGAAAAAATCATCCGGCACGGCGCCGGAAAGGACCACGCTGGCCGTCTGGCCCAACGCATGGACCCCTGCGTCGGTCCGTCCGGAGCCGTCCGCTTCCACCGGGTATCCCGCGGCTTCTGACAGGGCGCGCTCCAGCACCCCCTGGACGGTCCGCTCTGTCAGCGCCTGCCGCTGCCAGCCCTGATATCCCGTCCCGTCATAAGCGATCTTCAGTTTATAAGTCCTCATGGCCTACTGCAGGAACTTCTTCAGTTCATCCATGAACGTATTCACGTCTTTGAATTCCCTGTACACAGATGCGAACCGGACATAAGCCACCGGATCCAGCTTTTCAAGCTTCTCCATCACGATCTCCCCGATCACGCTGCTCGGAAGCTCCTTCTCTTCCCGGTTGAACAGTTCCAGTTCCACCGCATCGATCGTCTTCTGGATCTCTTCCGCCGGAACAGGGCGCTTATAACACGCGCTTAAGATTCCTTTTTCCAGCTTCGCCCGCTGATACTGTTCCCTGTTATTGTCTTTTTTTATAACGATGAGCGGGATCGTCTCCACCTTCTCATATGTCGTGAATCTCCGGCCGCATTCGTCACAGGACCGGCGACGCCTGATGGAACTCTTGTCTTCAGCCGGACGGGAATCGATCACTCTCGTATCAGGGTTGCCGCAATATGGACATCTCATAGTATTTTCCGCCTTTCATTCCAATCTGCGTCCATTATACACAATCGTCAAAACTTTTGCAAAAACTTTTCTTCCTGGATCTCCACGAGCACGGCGTCCGGGCCGATCTTCCTGATGCACGCAAACGGGATCACATATTCACAGTCCGTTCCCAGCAGGCCGCAGATCCGCCCCGGCCCGGGGATGATCACTGCTTCCACCGCCCCGCCGCACGGCTCGATCTCCACATCCACGATCCGGCCCAGCCGCTTCCCGCTGCATATATTAATGACCTCCCTGGCCTTCAGCTCACACATCCGCATGCCGGGCGCCTCCTTTTCCCTCTCTTATGTATATATGCAGTTTTTCCCGGCATGTGAATTGATGAAAACCCTTTCTTTTTTAAAAAACCTGGCTTACAATAAGGAAAATGTGTAAAAGGAGTACAGACAGACATATGAAAGAAACGATCCTGCTTTTCAACGCGCCGGAGAAGGAAGCGCTCCTCAAGATCGAAGCCGCGCTCTTCCCGCTGCATATACGCATGAAGCGCATTTCAAAAGAAAACTATAACCAGCCGCTGGGATCCCTCGCCGGCTTAAAAGACGTCCGCCCTGCAGACGGAGCCTACGAAGGCCCGGAGCTTCCGGCCCCGATGTTCATCTTCTGTTTCCTCAGCGAAAGCCGGCTCAGCCAGGCCCTTGCCGCCCTCAGAAGATGCGGCGCAGGCCCGTTCCCGTATAAAGCGGTCCTGACACCCACGAACAGCACCTGGACCGCGCCGGACTGCTTTGCGGAGATCCGCCGCGAACACGAGGCGCTCCATCCGGAAAAATAAGGCTTCTTTACAACCGGAAACAGATAACTTATAATTAACTATCATTTACCGGTCAACCCCATGATATAAACGGAAAGGACAATCTGCCATGTGGAAAAGAAGAGTCATGAAGAAACGGGCGGTCGAACTGCTGAAGCAGAATTACTGGCGCATGGTCTCCGTATGCTTTCTCATAGCCGTCCTTACCACGGCTTATTCTGTTTCCACTACGTTCCTCAACCTGCAGATCCCTTCGACGGAAGAACCGGCCGAGGCGGTCTTTACGCTCAGCATCCCCAACTCCGAAGCCGTGATCAGCGCAGTACGGAACCTGGCGGAACGCACACCGCTCCCCGGCATCTTTAACGGGATCGTGGAAGATATCGCCGCTGTCCTGATCGATCTGTTCTCATCAACGATTTCCGTATTTTTCACGCTGCTGCGCACGGTCAATACGGCATTCTCAGAGGGAGCCGGCCCGGCCGTGGTCTTTTCAGCCGCCGGCATCCTGCTGGCCTTTTTTTACCAGATTTTTGTGAGCAATATCCTCATCATCGGCGAGCGCCGGTTCTTTCTCGAAACGCGCAATTACAGGAGGACCTCCATTTCCAAGATCTTCTTCCTCTACAAGCTGCGCTGCGAACGCCGTCCGGCCTGGATCATGTTCTGCCGCTCCCTGTTCCAGTTCTTCTGGAACCTGACCATCATCGGAGGAATCATTAAACATTACGAATACATTCTGATCCCTTACATACTGGCAGAGAACCCGAAAGCGTCCCGGCGGGAGGCTTTCAGCCTCTCCAGGCAGCTCATGCGCAGGAATAAATGGAAGTTCTTCATCCTGGACCTGTCATTCCTGGGATGGCATTTTCTCTCGCTGTGCACCCTCGGCTTCCTGAGCTATGTGTTCGTACATCCCTATGTTGCGGCGTGCCGCGCGGAGATCTACGCGGTCCTCAGACGGAATTATATACTGTCCCGCTCATCCGGCTATGAAGTGCTTAGCGATTCCTACCTGGAACACGTCCCTTCGGAAGATGAACTGCTGATCAGCAAGGCACTATATGACGATTCACAGGGGCCCTATACGAAGACATCCTACTTCGCCCCGGACCAGTATCCGGTATTTCTGTTTTCCGTGCAGCCCCCTCTCCGGGCCGTCAAAAATCCGGTTGATCCGTCACGCAGGTATGATCTGCTGTCGTATCTGTTCCTGTTCGCCGCGTTCTCTGTGTTCGGCTGGCTTCTGGAGACGCTGCTGCAGCTGCTCACAAACGGCGTCCTGGCGGCGGAGCCTGTCCTCGCAGGCCCCTGGCTGCCGGTCTACGGGGCATACGGCGTACTTTCGCTCCTGCTGGTCCGGCGTTTTTACAGGAAGCCGGTGGTTACTTTTACACTGAATTTCCTGCTGTATTCCGTGCTGGAATATGCTTCGTCCCTGGCCATGGAGCTGCTGACCGGGATCCGCCCCCATGATTACAGCGACTTTTTCCTGAACCTGAACGGGCGGGTATATCTCGGCGGATCAGTATCCTTTGCGCTCATCGGCAGCGCATTCCTGTACTACCTGGCGCCCCGGTGGACAGACCGGTATATGAAGCTCGGGCATTCCCGGAGAGTCATGGTCTGTTTCATCCTGTATGCGCTGTTTATTGCTGATGTGATCTTTTCATTTCGGTTGATTTTTATCTGAAATGATAGTAAACTTTCTATAAATGATCCGTCGCAGTCCAGATTGGAAAATACAGAACAGCTGCCGCGAAAGGCAGCGGAATGGAGACAGTTATGAAAAAAAGAGTTGTATTAGCATTAGGACACCGCGCCCTCGGGACGACCCTCCCGGAACAGAAGGCCGCGATCGTCCATACGGCAAAATGCATCGCCGATCTTATCGAAGAGGGGTATCAGGTAGCCATTACCCACAGCAACGCCCCCCAGGTAGGCATGATCCATACGGCAATGAACGAATTTGCCAAAGCACATCCCGAATACACCGCATGCCCCATGTCTGTCTGCTCCGCCATGAGCCAGGGATACATCGGATATGACCTTCAGAACGGGATCCGCGAGGAACTGTTAAACAGAGGCATCTACCGCACCGTCAGCACGATCCTCACCCAGGTGATCGTCGACACGTATGATGAAGCCTTTTACACCCCCACCAAAGTACTGGGCCGGTATATGAACGCCCAGGAAGCCAATGAGGAGCGCAGAAAAGGGAACTACGTGATCGAAGAGGCCGGAAAAGGATTCCGCCGTGTCGTTGCCGCTCCGAATCCGGTAAAGATCGTTGAACTTGACGCCGTGAATGCGCTGCTTGACGCCGATCAGATCGTCATCGCCGCAGGCGGCGGGGGGATCCCTGTCATGGAGCAGGACAATCATTTAAAAGGCGCCAGCGCGGTCATCGAAAAAGACCTTGCCGCCGGCAAGCTTGCCGAGGGCGTCAATGCTGATATGCTGATCATACTCACAAACGTAGAGCAGGTTTCCATCAATATGGGGCAGCCCAACGAAGAGCGCCTCGGAGAGATCAGCACCGAGCAGGCAAAGAAATACATGGAAGAAGGGCACTTCGGCGTTTACAATATGTATCCCAAGTTCCGCGCTGCTGTTGAATTTATCGAAAAAGGCGAGGGACGGTCCGCCTGCATCACATCCTTTGACAAAGTCAAAGACGCGATGAAAGGCAGGACGGGTACGGTCATCAGATAAAATATGTTATAAAAACCGGGAATCCCCGGTTTTTATTTTGTCTAAATTTATAATTGATTTTTATGAATGTCTGATGTAATATATGCATATACTTAATGTAGTTTTTAAAACCATATGTTGTTTTATCCATATATTAATACTTGGAGGTGCATATTATGGAAAACATCGGAATCATGAAATCCACAGTCAGCATAGACGCTCCCGTTGCCGTAAGAAAGCCGGCCGGAAAATTCCATATCAAAGACCCCGGCAGCGCGATCACTCATTTCATCGGCATGATAATGGCCATCATCGCATCTGTCCCGCTGCTGGTCCGTGCAGCCATGCAGCCGGACGGGATATATATCATCGCCATGTCTGTCTATGCCGCCAGCCTGATCCTGCTGTACGCGGCAAGCACGGCCTATCATACATTTGATATTTCTGAGCGCGTGAATAAAGCGCTGAAAAAGACCGACCACATGATGATCTCCGTCCTGATCGCCGGAAGCTATACGCCCGTATGCCTGCTCGCGCTCAGAGGACGCACCGGCATTATCCTTCTTTCCATCGTGTGGGGGATCGCCATCGCAGGGATCCTCATAAAGGCATTCTGGATCTTCTGCCCGAAATGGGTGTCCTCCGTCCTTTACATCGGCATGGGCTGGACGTGCGTGCTCGCCTTCACACAGCTTCTCAGCAATCTCGCCCCGGCCGCCTTCGGCTGGCTGCTTGCAGGCGGGATCATCTACACGATCGGCGGAGTGATCTACGCCCTGAAGCTGCCCCTGTTCAATACGCGGCATAAAAACTTCGGAAGCCACGAGATCTTCCATCTGTTCGTAATGGGCGGGAGCGCCTGCCACTTCATCGTAATGTATGTATATCTGCTGCCATAGCCTTATTTGCTGGGCGGCATGAATTTGAGGATCTCTGCTGCGACGCCTGACAGAGGCATTGTCTGAAGCCATACGCGCCCCGGCCCGGTAATGACCGTATTAAAGATGCCCTCGCCTCCGAACACCATGTTTTTGAGTCCCGGGACTGTCCTGACATCCATCTGGCATGTAGCGTCCATCGCAGCCAGGTATCCCGTGTCAACCACGATCTGCTGCCCCGGCTGAAGGTTGTATTCCACCACGTGCCCGTCAAATTCCAGGAATGCCGTCCCGCGCCCGGAAAGCTTCTGCATGATGAAGCCTTCCCCGCCGAAGAAGCCGGCCCCCAGTTTCTTCTGGAAGAAAACGGACAGATCCACACACTCTTCCGCTGCAAGGAATCCGGATTTCTGCACGATCACTTCATTGCCCGGCCCTACTTCCCACGGGCGGATCTGCCCCGGGAAGCTGGAGGCGAACGCGATCATGCCGTTTCCGTCCATGGCCGTATAACGGTTCTGGAAGAGTGCCTCGCCGGCGAACATCCTGCCAAGCGCCTTCCCGATCCCTCCGTTCGACGTCGTCTCCATCTTCATATTCGGGGACATCCAGCTCATGGATCCCCGCTCTGTTATCATTGTCTCTCCGTCTTCCAGGTAGCAGATCACTACCGGAAGCTCCCCGCCTTTGATCTCGTATTTCATTCTGTTCTCCTTTCCGCGGCGGCCGCTTCGACCGCAGACTGTACATTTTTATTTCATGATACCATAAAATCCCGGCGGAGCATATCCTGATCGCCCCACCGGGATCCTTTTTAACTTTCTTTTAACTTTCCGTTCCGTTTCCTGCTTCCTGCTCCGCCTGCCGCCTCTGCTCTTCTTCCGGCGGGACCGGAAGTTTCGGCAGGATGATGTCCGCCCGGAAAAGGTCGGCCTCCGTAGAGATCTTCAGAGAGCCGTGCTGCAGCTCCACAAAGCTCTTGGCAATCGCAAGTCCCAGGCCGGATCCCTCGGTATTTCGCGATGCATCGCCGCGGACGAACCGGTCTGTGATCTCTTCCGTATCAAAGTTGAGCTCCGATGCGGAGATATTTTTCATGGAAATGTGCACCTCGTTTTCCCGTTCTTCCATCTCGATATAAACCCGCGTATGCGGCATGGCATACTTCGTGATATTTACGATCAGGTTCTCGAAGATCCGGTAGGTCTTCTGGCTGTCCAGCCACATGATGAGCTTGTGATCCGGGAGCTTCCACCGGAAGTCCAGGTCCGCGGCCTTGATCTTGCTGTCGTTTTCCAGGCCGGCCTGTTTGATCAGGTCCACGATGTCCACCTTCATGAAATGCATGGCCACACTCCTGCTCGCCGCCTTGCTGATCTCAAAGAGATCCTCGATCAGCACCTTCAGCCGCAGGTTCTTCTTCTCCAGCACTTCGATATATTCTTTCCGCTTCTCCTCATCCTTTTCATTCTTCAGAAGATCCGTATAAGTAATGATCGCCGTCAGCGGCGTGCGCAGGTCGTGGGACACATTGGTCACCAGCTCCGTCTTCATGCGCTCATTCTTCACCTCTTCATCGACTGCTTTTTTGAATCCTTTCTGGATCTTCTTCAGTTCATCCTGGATCGGCTCAAAGATGCCCACATCCTCATCGATGGGCACATCCAGGTGTCCTTCCGCCAGCTGGTTCGTTGACTTCAGGAGCAGCTGGTATTTTCCCTGCAGGTCTTTTACATATTTCCGCAGGAAGAGGAACAGGAGCACCGAATAAATGATCAGCGCCAGCGCCCCGTAATACCAGAGGAAACACACGATTGCAAGGATGATGTAGTTGATGATGACGATCTTCAGGATCGTACGGTTCGTCTTCTCCCTGAAATCAATATGCTGCAGGGCGTCGTACTGTCTTGCGAAAAAGGCTTTCATGCGCCTGATGACGCCGCCGGCTTTCCGCACCATCTCCTCATCGCTCTCCGTCCCGCGGCCGCGGTAATGACGGATCAGCTTCGCCGTCAGCGTCCGTTCGCGCCAGTATGCGCCCTTCATGCGGAACATGGCCCTTAATGACGTCGCCGCCCAGAAGAAGACGCCGATCAGCACGAACCACATGGCAAAATTAAACGCCATGGCGAGCAGCCAGATTCCGTTTCCCATCTGCATGCCCGGAAGGAGCCTGTCTTCCACTGTATGCTCCACGATATAGGGCACCGGTCCGTCCAGGCAGACCGTCGCAGTCAGGAACCAGACCAGGAGCGCCGCCTCAAAGGGCACGTCAAACAGCTTCATTTCACTGATATCCAGCTTCTTCCGGAAGGGAAGCAGGAGCGCCGCCAGGATCACGAGCACCCACAGCGTCTCCAGTGTATCCCGGTAAGCGCCTGTATACTCTATATCCGGCGGATACTCCTCTTCAACCCAGGCGTTTTTCTCCATGAAGGCGTCCATGTTTTCCGCATTCATCCCGTAGATGACGGTTACATCCTGGGGCGACGTGATGCTGGAAATATATTCATCATTTTCGGTCTGCTTGGCGTACGCAAGGAACTGATTTTCCAGATCGTATTCCTCTTCCGGCGTCAGTTCCGTCCCGTCCCCCTGGATGCCTGCAAGCTGTCCGTCTGCTGAAAATGTATATTCCGCCCGGAACGCATAGCCCGCGCTCTCCTCATCCGGCTCCTGCAGACGCCGGTCGGTCGTACTCATTTTGGTTTCCGTATCCCCTGTTTCAGACGTTGTTGCTTTCTCGTCCGTCTCCGCGGTTTCAGGCTGCGCTTCCGTAAGCGGCTTCCCCTCCGCATCGTACAGGCCGATATCCAGATACTTCGCGGTCAGTTCAAAATTCCGCTGCCCGTAATCACTCAGCACATCCGCAGGATCCGTGTCATGAGAATACTGATTATATACCAGATAATTCCCTTCCGCCAGATCCTGTCCGATGCTGCTCTCCCTGAGTGTATCTGAAAAGGACGCCTCGTACGCAGTCGGCGCCGTCTCGACCGCCCCACGGATCGAGTCATACTGGGACAGCATCATCACCGAGCAGAACGCAAGCAATATTACAGTTATGATGATCCCTCTTTTATGGCTGTTTTTCAATTTTGTATCCAACTCCCCACACCACCTTTAAATATTTCGGATTCTTTGGATCGATCTCGATCTTCTCTCTGATATTTCTCACATGGACCATGATCGTATCGGTATTAATGGCTTTTTCCTGCCATACCCGCTCATAGATCTCCTCGGACGAGAAGACCCGGCCCGGATTCTTTGCCAGGAGCAGCAGGATCTTGTACTCGATCGGCGTCAGTTTTACCGGCTTCCCGTCCATGGTCACTTCCACTGTATCCTCGTTGATCTCCAGGCCGCCGATCACATGGACGTTCTCCTGGGGCGCCAGCTTCTCCAGAAACTTGCGGTAGCGCCGAAGCTGAGAATTGACCCGCGCCATCAGTTCCATGGGCGTAAAGGGCTTCGTCACATAATCGTCCGCCCCGATATTCAAGCCTGTGATCTTATCCACTTCTTCGGATTTGGCCGAGAGCATGATCACCGGGAAGTCGTGCTTTTCCCTCAGCTTCATGGTCATGCGGATGCCGTCCATGCGGGGCATCATTATGTCCACAATGGCCAGATGGATGTCTTCCTTCTCAATGACTTCCAGTCCTTCGATGCCGTCCGCCGCCTGGAACACCTTATATCCCTGGCTCTGCAGATAGATCTGCACGCCTTCGCGGATTTCTTTATCATCCTCTACGATCAGTATGTTGTTTGTCTCCATGATGTCTTTCTTCTCCCTCGTTCTCATTTATTCCCGCGTACAATAAGTCAGGCGGGCAGTTCCGGAATGCAGTCCTTTCTGACCACTCCGTAATTTCTCACCGACACGTCCACCGTGCTCCACGGCAGCGGGATCACGTATCGGTCCCAGCGGCGCCGGAGCCGGATGCACGAGGAGTAAGAAACCGTGATGCCCACAAAATCTTCTTCCGCGTGTTCCGACAGATAAAACGCCAGCTTCTTCGGTTCATGCCTCGGCCCCAGCGGGCCGTCCAGCGCCACTGCAATGGAATGGGTTTTCTCGTAGCTGTCCTTCACGATCTTCTTAAGCGCTGTGAACGCCCTGTATCCGTCCGGTACCCTCAGTGCGTTCCCTCCGCACTGCCGCACCATATATTCAATATAATTTCCCCTCGCATCTGCGGTCACGATCACATCCACCGGCGTCGTCCTGTCCGCCAGCCGCTCAAGCACCAGATTCATAAAGAAGCTGTCTTCATGCCAGAATCCGTAGATCTGGCTGTCTCCGTACCGGTTGCCGTCATCCCACCGGACGGCCACCGTCCGCCTGAGAAGGTCAAGATACTTTGCGAACAGCCGCTGCAACATGCCCGCCCCGGTCTTCCGAATGTTCATATCCGTTCTCCCCTTTCCGCAGTACACACTGATTGTAGAGCATCTCCGCATAGATGGCAAGCCTGGATGCCCGGTAATCATCCGCATCAGACCTGGCCGCCTCCCGCATCCGCCCGAGATTCTCCGGGCGCAGCGCCTCCGCCGCTTTCTCTGCCCAGGCGGCCTCATCCTCTGCTGTAAGAAATCCATTTACGCCGTTCCTCACCACGTCGTCCGCGCCTGTCGCATGCACCGCCACGACAGGGCATCCGGCGGCAAGCGCTTCCGCCAGGACAATCCCCTGCGTCTCGGACCGGGAGGCAAAAAGGAAGAGGTCCGCCGCATTCAGATAATCTTTCACCTGAGCATTGGGTACACTTCCCATAAAAGTCACTTTATCGCGTATCCCGAGGATCGATGCGCGCACTTTCAATTCTCCCATCTGGCTTCCGTCCCCGATGATCAGCACATGGAACGCATCGCCCAGCCGCTTCTCGATCTCTGCGATCCCGCGGAGAAGGAAGCCGTAATTCTTCTCCCGTTCCAGTCTGGATACCGTGACCAGAAGGTGTTTCCTGCCTTTTGCGTACTGTTCCCGGATCTTCTCTGCCCGCCCTGCATCACTCCGGTAAAAAGAAGCGTCCAGTCCGGTCGGCATAACCGCAGCGGGTACGGACACGCCCTGCCGCCTGATCACCTGCAGCATTCCGGCGGACGGCGCGACCACCAGATCACACTGGCTGCAGAACCATTTCATATAAGACGGGATCACGAATCCTTTTACCCAGTCTGTAAATCTGTTCCTGATATGCCGCCGTTCCTCTTTCTCCCGGAAGAACGGGATATAATGAAGGTAGTCCTCATAGCGGGTATGGTATGTATATATGACCGGGATATCATATTTCTTTCCCAGGCTGAGCGCCCATATTCCTGCGAATACCGGATGATGCACATGGATGCAGTCGAACGTCTCCCGCTCAAATAGCGCGAACACCTCCCCCGGCCGGAATGACGGATACACCATGCCGTTTGGCATTTTCATTTTCTGTGTACGGTAACGGACCACCCGCTCCGGCGACCGCTCATCCTGTTCCAGCACCCGGCTCCTCTCCTCTTCATCATCCCCGTACATCGGCGCGACCACCGTCACCTGATGCCCCAGCCTGGTCAGTTCCTGCGCCTGCCGTTCCACCGACACCGGCACGCCGCCGACAAACGGCCTGTAATTATTTGTAAGCATTGCAATCTTCATGTCCTGTCCCTCCTCATCATGTAAAAAGCCGGATCGCCGCGTCTCCGAAGAAATACCCGGCTCCGACAAAAGCCAGATTCCAGAGGAATATCCCGCACGCGGAACTGACGGTATACCGCACAAAATCCATCTTCACCATGCCTGCGGGAATGGAGATCAGGGTGCGCACCATCGGCAGCAGCTTGCTGACAAACACACCGGCGCATCCTTTTTCTCTCAGGTAGTCCATCTTCTCCTCGATCACCGGCCGGTGCTTCGGAAATTTCCGGAAATAAAATCCGAGCAGCTTATTTCCCCCGAACCGCCCCAGCAGATAGAGGAGCCAGCTTCCGGTCAGCCCGGCCGCCACCGTCAGGATCATGACCACCGGGAAACTGATCTCACCCTGCGCCGCCCAGATGCCGGAGAGCGGCATGATCACCCCCGCCGGGAATCCGGGCAGGTTCATATACTCCAGGAGTACGATCAGATAGATGAAAAAAGCGCCGTATTGCAAAAAAAATTGGGTAAGTTCATGAATATCCATAAAAAATACAGCCTCCTTTTTTGATCACAGCATAGCCTGTAAATCTAAAGGAGGCTGTTATAAGATTCAAAAGATTTTCTTAAGATTAAGAGATTCAGGTGATCTTTCGTCCGATCTTCACTCTTCTGAGCAGCCACACCGAAAGGAATGACACAACAGCGAGCGCCGCCGTCAGAAGCGGCACGATGATCCATGCCGAAACATCCGCTGCAGCCAGATGCTTTTTATAATTATCAAGATAGATCGGATGGATCAGATAAATACCGAACGAACAGCTGCAGAATACATCGATGATCTTCCGGGTCCGTTCGGAGAACTGCAGCCTGCCGTCCCCGAGCCGGATCATGAACAGGAAGAACGCGCACGCCGCAAGGATCGCAAAAGGCGTGGAGTACGCAAGCTGCGTATCGCAGTGTTTATCCATTACAGATGTGGCGCCCCAGGTCGCTCCGAAGGTCACCGCCATGCTCAGCACGCAGATCAGCGCCAGCGTGCGCTGCCGGATGCGGAATTTTCTCCGGTATTTCATGAGGTAATATCCTGCAAACATGTACCAGACATACACCTTGTCCCCGATGATGGGCAGGTCATAATAAGGCTGGGCGCCCATAAACCGCAGAAGCCACGTAAAGAGCACCGCGCCGGATGTAATGACCATAAACACCCGTTCCATCCGGACATTCATGTTCCGGCAGAGGATCTGCAGAAAGGGCATGGCCAGATAGATCGGAACCATGGCGTACAGATACCACAGATGCGCTTCCGCCGGCACATAGAGGATCTCTTTGAGATCGAATTCCGACCGCATATAATATGTATTCCACAGATAATAGACCGCATCCCACACGATCAGCGCCGTCAGGAAATGAAGGGTCCGGTGCAGATGCTTCTTCACCGGTTCCTCCCGCCCCAGGAGCAGCGCCCCGGAGATCATCAGGAAGCAGGGCACGCTCATCCTGGACACCACATTGACCGCCAGGGAAAATACATATTCCTCCTGCGGGATCTTCCCCCAGGCACGGCAGTAATAATTCGTCACATGGATCGCGATGACAAAGATGAAAGAGATCATCCTCACCAGTTCCAGATTATAGTTCTTTTCTCTCAATTCCGTTCCCCCTCCTGCGTTTCTCTTCTTTCGTCTTTTTCGGCATCATGCTCGCCTTCACGACCGCCCCGTCGCCGAACCGCCTGTTCAGTTCATCCATCGCCTGTTTCAGGCGTTTATGCTTCTCATCCGGCTCTTTGGGCATCTCAATGTCAAATATGGAAAGCTGTTCCGGCGCGTCTTCATCCGACAGCTTGGAGGTGCGTATCCCGAGCAGGCGCACCGGCTCCCCGGTCCAGATCTCAAGGAACAGGCTGCAGGCCGTCTCATACAGGACGTCCGGTTCGCTGGACGGTTTCGCCAGCTGCATCTGATGGGAAGCCGTCCGGAAATCATAATACTTGATCTCCATGCTCACCATGCCCGCTTTCTTCCCGGCTTTCTTAAGCCGCATCCCCACGCTCTGCGCCAGCCTCTTAAAAACCGGCCGCACTTCTTCCATTGTCGCCGCATCCTCGCTCAGCGTCGTCGAATTGCCGACTCCTTTCGCCTCGTCCGGCTCGGACTGAACCACATCCCTGCCAATGCCGTTTGCAAATTCCCAGAGCAGTTTCCCGTGGCTTTTCAGGTGAAGCATGATGAGCTTCGGATCCGCCTGGGCCAGATCCCCGATCGTATTGATCTCCAGCTTCTTCAGCACTTCCACACTGGAACGGCCCGCCATATAGAGGTCCCCGATGGGCAGCGGCCACATTTTCTCCCGGATCTCCTCCGGATATAATGTATGGATCCGGTCCGGCTTCTCAAAATCCGACGCCATCTTAGCCAGCAGTTTGTTCGTGGATATGCCGATATTCACGGTGAATCCGAAACGCGCTTTGATCCCGTCTTTGATCTCCCCGGCTCCTTCTATGGGCGAACGGTACCGGTCCGCGATCCCCGTGAAATCCATATAACACTCATCCACACTGACCTGTTCGATCTCTTTCGTAAATGTCCGGAGATAGGCCATCAACTGGCGGCTTTTCTCCCGGTACATCCGGTGGTCCGGCGGATACATGACAAGATTCGGGCACTTACGAAAGGCATTCGCAACGGGTTCCCCCGTGCGGATGCCATATCGTTTCGCCGCAGGGGACTTGGCGAGCACCACGCCGTGGCGGGACTTCTGGTCCCCGCCGATAATGGCCGGTATCTCGCGCAGATCCACTGCGGCTCCGTTTTTCAGTTGTTCTACTGCTGTCCAGCTTAAGTAAGCTGAATTTACATCTATATGAAAGATGATCGGCGTCATCTCTATCGCCCCTTTCCATCTGTCCTCTCAATAATGACATGGATCCGGGGATTCGTCAATGACCTGTCCGTATCCCGGACAGATCACTTCTTTATCATTCTGCTTCACGCAGGCCTTCCTTCACCCGCGCGGTCAGTTTGCCATCCTGCACATCAATAAGGATCGTATCCTCCCTGCCCACATTGCCGGCAAGGATCAGCCGTGCGGCAAGGGTCTCCACATTCTTCTGCAGATACCGCTTCAGCGGCCTTGCGCCGTACATCGGATCATACCCGCCTTCCACGACATAGTCTTTGGCCGCCTCTGTCAGTTCGACCTTAAGCTCACGCTCCGAGAGCCGGCGGTTCACGTCCGCGATCAGCAGGTCGATGATGGACCGGATGTTCTGCTTCGTCAGCGGCTTAAACATAATGATCTCGTCCAGACGGTTCAGGAATTCCGGCCTGAAGTGCGCCTTCAGATCGTTCATCACCATCTCCTGGCTGTGCGCATCGATGGACCCGTCGTCGTGGATGCCTTCCAGCAGGTATCCCGCGCCGATATTGGACGTCATGATCAGGATCGTATTCTTGAAATCAACGGTCCTGCCCTGGGAATCGGTGATCCGTCCGTCGTCCAGCACCTGCAGCAGGACATTGAACACATCCGGATGGGCTTTCTCCACCTCGTCGAAAAGGACTACGGAGTACGGTTTTCTCCGCACCGCCTCGGTCAGCTGTCCGCCCTCATCGTAACCTACATATCCCGGAGGCGCTCCGATCAGACGGGAGACGGAATATTTCTCCATATACTCGCTCATATCGATACGGACCATGTTGTTCTCATCGTCAAACAGGCTCTGGGCCAGCGCCTTCGCAAGCTCCGTCTTGCCCACGCCGGTAGGTCCGAGGAACAGGAAGGATCCGATGGGCTTGCTGGGATCCTTGATCCCGGCTTTGGAGCGGATGATGGCCTCGGTCACAAGTTCCACACCTTCATCCTGGCCGACCACCCGCTTGTGGAGTTCATCCGCCAGATGCAGGGTCTTGTTGCGTTCGCTTTCATTCAGTTTCGCCACAGGGATGCCCGTCCATCTGGATACGATGCGCGCGATCTCTTCGTCTGTCACCGCCTCATGGACAAGGGACAGATCCTTTGCCTTCACCTGCTCTTCCTCTTCTTCCAGCTGTTTCTGCAGCTGGGGCAGCTGGCCGTACTGCAGCTCCGCCGCCTTGTTCAGGTCATATTCCCGCTGGGCTTTCTGGATCTCTTTATTGACCTGCTCGATCTCCTCACGGATCTTCTGGACCCGTTCTACGGATTTCTTTTCATTTTCCCACTGGACTTTCTTGTTGGCATACTGCTCTTTCAAGTCCGCCAGTTCTTCCTGCAGATGCTCCAGGCGCTCTTTGCTCAGCCGGTCTTCTTCCTTCTTCAGCGCCGACTCCTCGATCTCCATCTGCATGACTTTGCGCCGCAGCTCGTCAAGCTCCGTCGGCATGGAATCCAGTTCCGTCTTAATGAGCGCGCACGCCTCATCCACCAGGTCGATGGCCTTGTCCGGCAGGAACCGATCGGAAATGTACCGGTTGGACAGGGTAGCCGCCGCCACCAGCGCACTGTCTGTGATCTTCACGCCATGGAACACTTCATAGCGCTCCTTCAGGCCACGCAGGATGGAGATGGCGTCCTCCACCGTTGGCTCATCTACCATGACCGGCTGGAAACGACGCTCCAGCGCCGCATCTTTCTCGATGTACTGCCGATATTCATCCAGCGTCGTGGCGCCGATGCAGTGCAGCTCGCCTCTGGCCAGCATAGGCTTGAGCATATTGCCGGCGTCCATGGCACCGTCCGTCTTGCCCGCTCCCACGATAGTATGAAGCTCATCGATGAACAGGATGATCCTGCCGTCGCTGTTCTTCACTTCCTCCAGGACCGCTTTCAGACGTTCCTCGAACTCACCCCGGTACTTCGCACCGGCCACCAGCGCGCCCATGTCAAGGGAGAAGATAGTCTTCTCTTTCAGGCCCTCCGGCACATCGCCGCTGACGATCCGCTGCGCCAGTCCTTCCACCACTGCGGTCTTGCCGACGCCCGGCTCGCCGATGAGCACCGGGTTGTTCTTCGTCTTACGGGAAAGGATGCGGATCACATTGCGGATCTCCTCGTCCCGGCCGATGACCGGATCGAGCTTCTGATCCCTGGCACGCTCCACCAGATCCTGTCCGTATTTATTCAGCGTATCGTAAGTCGCTTCCGGATTGTCGCTGGTCACCCGCTGGTTCCCGCGCACCGTCGAAAGCGCGTGCAGGAATCCCTCACGGCTGATGCCGAACTCCCGGAAGAGCTGCTTCATATCTTTACTTGCATATTTTAACAGGGCAAGGAACAGATGCTCGACGGATACATATTCGTCCCCCATCTGTTTCGCCTCATCCTCTGCGTGGATGAGGACATTGTTGAGATCCTGGCCCACGTAAGCCTGGCCGCCCTGGACTTTCGGCCGCTTTCCGATCTGCTGCTCCACCCGGTTGATGAAGAGCTGGCCCTGGATGCTCATTTTCTCAAGCAGTTTTAAGATCAGGCTGTCGTCCTGCGTGAGCAGCGCGTAGAGCAGATGCTCCTGCGCCAGTTCCTGATTGCCGTTGTCCGCGGCGATCTTCTCACAGTTCTGCACAGCCTGCAGTGAATTCTGTGTAAATTTATTAATGTTCATAGTACTTCCCTCCTTCAGGCAGACACTAGTGTTTTCGTGTTCTACTGGAAATATAGCAAATGTTGTTAGCACTGTCAAGTGTCGAGTGCTAATTTGATTTAAATATTTTTTTCTGTAACTATATTGAACTTATCTGCATAACATGGTATAGTTACTTAAGTTTAAATTGAACTTTCAGTTTTAATTTTGAACTTTTCATCCATTGCAGATTATATTTTGAACTTTTTTACAGGAGCAGATTACTATGTCTAATGAAACATTCGCTCAGCGCCTCGCTTCAGCCATGGCAGAGCAGGGCATGAAACAGGTGGATCTGATCCGGGCTGCCGCCGGATGCGGCGTGAAGCTCGGCAAAAGCCATATCAGCCAATACGTCAGTGGAAAGACAGTCCCGCGGGCAGACATCATGCATTTTCTTGCCGAAACACTTCACGTCGAAGAATCATGGCTCCGGGACGGGCAGACAGCACCGGGTCCGGTCAATGCAGATCCGTGCAGAACTATTAATAATGAAATAAACAAGGGGGTACAGACCATGCGGACTTTTAAGAAATCTTCAAAACTCGACAATGTTTTATATGATGTAAGGGGCCCGGTCGTAGACGAAGCGGCCAGAATGGAAGAAGACGGAACGCAGATCCTGAAGCTGAACATCGGAAATCCTGCGCCCTTCGGCTTCCGCACGCCGGATGAGGTCATTTATGACATGCGCAAACAGTTGACCGAATGCGAGGGCTACTCCAACGCCCAGGGCCTTTTCTCAGCAAGAAAAGCGATCATGCAGTACGCCCAGCTGAAAAATATCCCGAATGTATCTGTGGAAGACATCTACACCGGGAACGGCGTCAGCGAGCTGATCAACCTCTGCATGTCCGCCCTGCTGGACGACGGCGACGAGATCCTGATCCCCTCGCCCGACTATCCGCTGTGGACCGCCTGCGCCACACTGGCCGGCGGCAATGTGGTCCACTACATCTGCGACGAAGAATCCGAATGGTATCCCGACATCGAGGACATTAAGAAAAAGATCACGGACCGGACCAAAGCCATCGTGATCATCAATCCCAACAACCCGACCGGCGCGCTCTACCCGAAGGAAGTCCTTCAGCAGATCGTGGACGTGGCGCGGGAACACCAGCTGATCATTTTCTCCGATGAGATCTACGACCGCCTGGTCATGGACGATGCAGAACATATCTCCATCGCATCCATGGCGCCCGACCTCTTCTGCATCACCTTCAGCGGTCTGTCCAAATCGCACATGATCGCCGGCTTCCGCATCGGATGGATGATCTTAAGCGGCAACAAGCGCGTGGCAAAAGACTACATCGAAGGGCTGAAGATGCTCTCCAACATGCGGCTCTGCTCCAACGTGCCGGCCCAGTCCATCGTACAGACTGCACTCGGCGGACACCAGAGCGTGCGCGGCTACATTGCGCCGGGCGGACGGGTTCGTGAACAGCGTGACTACATTTACAAAGCGCTCACCGACATCCCCGGCATCAGCGCCGTGAAGCCAAAAGCCGGATTCTACATCTTCCCGAAGATGGACGCGAAGAAGTTCAACATCACCAACGACGAGCAGTTCGCCCTTGACCTGCTCCGGGAAAAGAAGATCCTCCTCATCCACGGCGGCGGATTCAACTGGGCGCAGCCGGATCACTTCCGCATCGTCTATCTCCCGAGGATCGAAGTGCTGAGAGAAGCCATGGAAAAGATGAAAGACTTCTTCAGTTATTACCGGCAGGACTGACAGACGCAGTAAAACGGGGACACAGCGATATTTTCTGCCGTGTCCCCGTTCCTGTTTTTACTGATTTACAACTTCAACCGCCTTCTCCAGCTGATTATCCCTCTCCGGCTCATCCTCGTCATACTCATACTCCACTTCCACATCCGGCGTCACCCCGGTCCCGTTGATGCTCCTGCCGGACGGGGTATAATACTCCGAGATCGTGACCTTCATGCATGTGCCGTCTCCCAGGTCTATCGTCTGCTGAACCACGCCTTTCCCATACGTCTGGGTCCCGACGATGGTTCCGACGCCGTAATCCTGTATGGCCGCGCTGAATATTTC
Organism: uncultured Mediterraneibacter sp.; assembly: GCA_944376685.1. Taxonomy (GTDB): domain Bacteria; phylum Bacillota; class Clostridia; order Lachnospirales; family Lachnospiraceae; genus Mediterraneibacter. The sequence goes on from CALWDN010000010.1 coordinate 18,653, forward strand.
GGAGGCGCTGGCACTATTGCCGTCCACAAGCACCGCCAGCGGCTTTTTGAATTCGTGATCCCCGTCACAGGTGATCTCATCCGTATTGCCGTACTTGTCTTTTGTGGAGACGATCACGCCTTCCGGCAGAAACAGCTTCAGCATATCTGTCACTGTCGTGAGCTGTCCGCCGGGATTCCCACGCAGGTCAATGATCAGGCTGTCCATGCCCTGTCCTTCCAGATCGTCCAGGGCCGCTTTAAACTGGTCATATGTGACTTTATCGAATTCTTCCACCCGGATATATCCGATGCCGTCTTCTTTCATTTCATATTCCACCGTCTGCGTCTCTATGATATCACGGGTCACCGTTACATCCATCTCCTCACCGTCTCTCAATATGCGCAGTTCCACGTCTGTCCCCGGTTCTCCCGAGATCCATGACACGACCGTGTCAAGATCCCGGCCGGATACCTGGTGCCCGTCAGCCTTTAATAGGACATCCCCTTCCTTTAAACCGGCCCGTTCAGCAGGAGACCCTTCATAGACTTCGCTGATCAGGATCTCATCTTCATCAGCCTTTTTCGATACGGTGGCTCCGATCCCGCCAAATTCTCCGCTGATGGATTTCATAAACTCGCGGGTTGCCTCCTCGTCATAATACGTCGTGTACGGATCGCCCAGCGACGCCGTATATCCCGCGTAGATTCCTTCAACGAGGGCTTCCGTGTCAATCTCGTCTTCATAAAGATAATACTGGCTGATCACGGAATTGATCTTGTCAAGCTTATCCTGCACATCTTTCTCAGACACCAGTCCGCCTGTATAATCTCCGCCTGCCAGCCCCAGCATATACCGGACTCCAAAAACTCCCGCCAGAAGTATTGCCGCCGTCAGAAGGCCGGCCAGGAATCCTTTTCTGAAACCGCCGTTTTTCTTTTCCTCTTTATTCTCCCTATCCATCTCCAGGCCCTCCATTCGTCTCTGCCATTACTGCAAAAAGAGGACAAAACGGATCATTCCGCTTTGCCCTCCCTCGTTCTTTATTACTGTGGCAACTGCCGCTTACACCTTCAGATGCTTGCGCACCGTGAAGAAACTTCCAAGGAAACCGATACCGATACCCATCACCAGTCCGATAGGGAGCAGGACCTGATATACCGTCCCGACCGGAAGGAAGTCAATGATATTCTGCAGGATGCTGAATTTGGTCATAATGTATTCCACAGCCTTGTCATACAGGAAATACAGTAGCGTCAGCGGGATCGCCGCACCGAAGATACCGATGATCAGACCTTCGATCACGAAGGGCGACCGCACCACAAAGTCCTTGGCGCCGATATATTTCATGATGGCGATCTCTTCCTTGCGGACGGTGATGCCCATGGTGACTGTGTTGCTGATCAGGAAGATCGACACGCCGAACAGGATGATAATGATCGCAATGGATACGATCGCCACCAGCGTGTTGACGCTTGAAAGCGTATTCGCCACCACATCCGACTTGTTGACCTCACGCACGCCTTCCAGGCCCTGGGCAAACTCCACCAGGCTGTTCTGCGTCTCCGAGAGCGACCGGCTTCTCGCGATCAGGCTCTTGCCGTTGTCATCCATGGTCTGCATATACACTTCATAGTTGTCGGAACTTGCCAGCGGGTTGTCGTCTTTAAACCCTTCCGCAAGCTCCGGATTATCCCCGAAATACTCTTTCTGGAACTCATCCCACGCTTCCTCGGCAGAAACATAGACTACATCAGACACGCCTTCATGCGCCTCAAGCTGTTCGCCGATTTCTTTTTTCTGGGCCTCTGTGGCGTCTTCCTCGAAAAATACGGTGATCGCAACGCCTTCCTCGGCCGTTCTTATAATATACTGAAAGTTCACAAGGATGGAAAAGAATAATCCGAACAGGAAGATACAAGCTGACATCGTCGCAATGGACGCGAGTGAAAACATCTTGTTCCTCCAGATATTCTTGACGCCCTGTTTTCCTACGTATCCAATTGTACTAATCCTCATTTATATACCCACCTTTTTGTTCATCGCTGACGATCACGCCCTGTTTCATCGTGATCACACGCTCGTTCATCTCGTTTACGATCTCCTGGTTATGGGTTACGACAAGCACAGTCGTCCCCCTCTCATTGGCTTCCTTCAGGATACTCATGATCTCCCATGAGTTTGTCGGATCCAGGTTACCAGTCGGCTCGTCGGCCAGCAATATGGCAGGCTCATTTACAAGAGCTCTGGCAATCGCGACACGCTGCTGCTCACCGCCCGAAAGCTCTTTCGGGAAAGACTTATATTTCTGCGCAAGGCCGACCAGAGAAAGGGCCGCCGGCACTTTCTTTTTGATGATCCTTGACGGAGTCTCCGTCACACGCAGCGCAAACGCGATATTTTCATAAATGTTTCTGTCCTTCAGCAGTCGGAAATCCTGGAAGACCACGCCGAGGCCTCTCCTGTATTTCGCAATATTGCGGTGTTTCATACGGTTGAGGTTCTGTCCGTTTACGATGATCGTTCCTTCCGTCGGGTTCAGCTCTTTCATGATAAGTTTGATCAGGGTGGATTTACCCGATCCGCTGTCGCCGACGATGAAGACGAACTCCCCGCGTTCGATCTTTACAGATACTCCGTTGAGGGCCGCATTGCCCTTGGAATACTCTTTCGTCACCTTTCTTAATTCAATCATAAATTCCTCCTAATTATTCATACTCCTGCCTGCACCATGGCCCGCCGGAATTCAGTACTCCAGCGACTCCATATACTTCATATATTTTACGACCATCAACGCGATCTTGAATGTAATAGCGTCTTCAAACACACGAAGATCCAGACCGGTGCTCTTCTGGAGCTTATCCAGTCTGTATACAAGAGTATTTCTGTGAATATAAAGCTGCCTGGACGTTTCTGATACATTGAGGCTGTTCTCAAAGAATTTATTGATCGTCGTCAATGTCTCCTCATCAAAATCGTCCGGAGATTTCCCCTCGAAAATCTCTTTGATGAACATCTTGCACAGCGGGATCGGGAGCTGATAGATCAGACGTCCTATCCCGAGAGTCGTAAATGCCACGATATCTTTCTCATCGAAAAAGATCTTTCCAACGTCAAGCGCGAGTTTTGCCTCTTTGTATGACTTGGACACTTCCTTGATGTCATTGACGATCGTACCGTACGCGATGCGGATCTGTTCATCTTCGCTTTCACCGCGGAGCGTATCAAGCATTTCTTTCGCCATCTGCTCAAGTTCTTTATTGCCGTCCTTTTCGGAAAGTTCTTTGACGACTATGATATTCTTCTCATCAACGGCTGTGATGAAATCTTTTGATTTGCCCCCGAGAAGGCTCCTCACATTTTCAAGCGCAGCATTATCTTTTTCGTGCAGTGTCTCAATAATAAAGATAACACGTTTTACTTCTGTGTCAATATGTAATTTTTTTGCACGGTTATAAATATCTACGAGAAGCAGATTGTCAAGCAGCAGATTCTTGATGAAGTTATCCTTGTCAAACCGCTCTTTATAAGCGACCAGCAGGCTCTGGATCTGGAATGCCGCGATCTTTCCAAGCATATAGACGTCCTCGCTGTCTCCGTCGGCAAGAAGCACATATTCAAGCCTCTGTTCATCAAATATCTTAAAAAACTGGCATCCCTGGATGACCTGGCTGTCAGCCGGGGACTCAACAAAAGAGATAACCGCGCTGCCGCAGTCCTGGACATTATCAAACGTGGCAGCCAGTTCCTTGCCCTCTGTGTCCAGCACACAGAAATCAACTCTTGATATCCCTTTCAGTCCGTCGATCGTATTTTGTAATATCTGGTTAGAAATCATTCTCTTCCTCCACTCCTCCGGGTAAGCAATGTACACTTTACACAAAAACCTGGCACACGCAGGCCGCAGTATGCCATTCCACGTCTACTATATTAATGCAAAACACCAAAAAAAGAAAGAGGAAATCCATTTTTTTTATGCATTTCCTCAAACATTTTACAAAAAATTCATATTTCAGGTCCTATACATTCTTCACAAAAACGCACTGTTTTTCTGTTGGTTCCCGACCCGGCGCCGGAACACCGCCTTCTGCAGGAAGCGGATGGCCCTGTTCAGCGCGCCGCCTCCGCAGTTTTCCGCCAGCACCGCACCGAAGCCGCACCACACCCCCACATTAAGAAGGCTTCTGTTCCTGCTGACAAAGGCTTCCTGGTATGGTGACGGAAGGACGGAAATGATGCAGTCCGTCTCCGTTCCGTTGATATTATTTACGATCTCGTCTTCACGGCCGTCTTCCGGCCGGACTGTATCCCTGCCTGTGATGCGGAGCCCGCGGTTCATATGCCGGAGCGCGCCCGTAAGTTTTTCCATATCCGGCTCGTCAGCCGCCAGCAGATAGATCCGTTTATGGTTTTTCTGGAGATATTTCAGGAACATCTTCAGAAATGTCCGGTTTGCAAGCTCCTTTTTGCGCAGTTCATCCCGGATGCCTGCCGCCTCCAGCACCTCCGGGTCTCCGGGGAGGAGAAGGTCCATATCTCCTGCCTGTGCTGCCCACGCCTCGTCTGCGCTGCAGCGGGCCAGCGTGTCCATGGTTATGATCTCCATTGCCTCAACCGGGGTATCCTCTGTATACCGCATCGCGCGCAGCATTGCTTCTTTGGCGCTCAGGCAGTCGATCCCGATCCCAAGGATCTCGATTCTTTCATTCATATTCCATCACCTTATCAGATTTCCCAGTCGTACAATTCTACCAGATATACCTGTTTTTGTAAAGTTTTACTGCTTTTGTTCTGCCTGTCTCCTCTTCCTTGTCACGATCCCTCCGATCCGTCCGGTCTCTTTTGACGTAAGTGATTTCCATCCATCCGAAAGCACACGGTCCAGCAGTCCAAGTTCTTCCGCCACTTCGTATTTAAGCTTCTCGCCCGGCTCCAGATTATTGAGGTCAATCCTTTTCTCTTTCTTCTTTGACATGATACCCCTTCTTTCTTTTTCAGGAGTATAACCATAGAAGCGCCGGAATATACACTCCGACGCCTCGCTTCAACAGATTTTATTCTTTCATACAGCCGGTTCATCCGGGATGATGATCGCCGCGATAATATAAGCCAGCACACCGCCTCCCGTGCACCCGAACAAAACAAATGCCAGTCGGATCAGTGTCGGATCAATATTGAAATATTCACCGATGCCGCCGCACACACCGCAGAGGTACCTGCTGTTTCTTGAACGATATAACTTCTTTCCATCCATAATTTTCCTCTCCTTTACTGAATTCTGTCCCCTGTAAGTCTACTGGAATCTGATTTCTATAAGTCCCATTCCACAATCCGCTTTGATAAGACGTTCGCTTTCATGATCGATCTTCTCGTTTTTGCTGACGCCCGCAAAAGAGTCGCCGCCTATGAGCAACTCGCCGGCGCCGCAGGACAGTTCATAATTATAGTCTCCTTCTGTTCCGGGCACTGTATAAATAATCTGACCAAGATCGCAGTCAATCTCCGCTTCCCGCACAGTCTCGCCCTGCAGCCGGATCTGGCCGGCCCCGCAGTCCGCGTCCAGTTCTTCGGTATAAAAGTTCTCTGCAATGATCTCTCCGGCTCCGACTTCAAGCGAAAGTTCCTCTGCCCGGATACCGTCCAGTTCCAGTGATCCTGCACCCATCCATGCCGAAAACGAATGAAGGAGCCGATCCTCAGGAACCATAATATAGAGCGTACCTGTCCCGTTGGTGTTCAGTCCGTGTCCCCGGTGTCTCATCTCGATCTCCAGTTCATTTTCATCCCGGCTGACCATAAGTTCCTCCCGGATATCCGAGCGGAGCGCTGATGTATCCACCTGTACCCCATCCGTATCACCGGCTGTCACACACACCTGGATGCCGCCCAGTTCCAGCGAGATTTCATCAACATGGTCATGGATCACTCCATCCTTCATCCCCGGTTCCGGCGCTTCTTCATCCTGCTCTCTATTCTCCAGTCGTTCCAGCCAGCGCGGTGTGATCCCGACCTCCAGATTCTGCGCGCTGCGAAGAGCGCTTATGCCTCCGAGCACCACGCCCACTGCCGTAAGCAGCAGTCCCACTGCCGCCAGCACCGCACATACGATCCAGAATATTTTCCAACCTTTTTTCATCTCTGCACCGCCTTTCCATGGATCGGCCTTCTGCACAGTTCAACAAATCCTCTGAGCATCGCCGGATATACAATGATACATAATTTTACAGTTCCCACAGTAGCGATCAGTCCCAGGACGAAAATCAGGATCCCGATCCCTAACGTCAGCAGGCCGGCTGAAGGATATGATGCCACCAGAAGAAGGCCCGTTACGCCAACCGCTCCTCCTGCGATCATCACGGAAGCAGCCGCGATCACCAGCGCTGCGAAAAAGCAGATTACCGTTGCGGCAATGCCCAGCACCGCACAGATAATGCCAAGGGATAGCGGCCATACAACGATCGCGATCAGGACGATCAGAAGGATCTTCAGGCCGCGGCTGGTCCACGGTTTCTTCGCTTCTCCGGACGCCGTCCCGGAAGTTCCTGCCTGTCCGGAAACCTGCTGCCCATATTTCTCCATGTAATCCTTATGGTCATATTTACTTTCGTCAAACTCTCTTCCGTAATAATCCGCTTTGATCGACTCCGCAGTCTTCTCAGGACTTCCCAGTTCCCGGATCACTTCAGCCTCATTTTCCACACCGGCATCTGCAAAATAATCTGCATAGTACTGAACCGCCGCCTGCCTCTCTTCCTCCGGCAGATCCGAAAGCAGCCTCTCCAGTTCAGTCATAAATTCCACACGGTTCATGCCGTCGCACCTCCCTCAAATATCTCATTGATCTTCTTTATATAAGCCTTCCATTCCGACTTATACAGATTCAGCTGCGCCATCCCTCTGGACGTCACTTTGTAGTATCTCCTGTTCCTTCCGTCGAACTGCCTGTCATATACTTCCAGACAGTCATCCTTCTGCAGGCGCCGCAGGACCGGATACAGCGTTGATTCCGATACATCGATGATCCTGCGCACGTCCTGCGTGATCCGGTATCCGTATGTGCCTTCGTCTTCCCTGGAAACCACGGCGAGAACGATCGCATCCAGAAGCGCTGCACCTGTATTAAAAACCATGCAACCACCCTTTCTTATATTGTATGTTTTTCTATATTATATTCTGTATAATATAGTATGTCAATACAGTATTATTTAAGTTATAGGAAAGAATATCTGAAGATTTTCCAAAGAAAAGCAGCTGTCCTAAAACAGCTGCTCAAAACGTTCCATTGCTTCTCTTGTCTTTTCATGCGTCCCGAATGACGTCAGCCGGAAATGATATTTCCCGTTTACGCCGAATCCGGCGCCCGGAGTGCCGACGACCTGAATGTTCTCCAGCAGATAATCAAAGAGTTCCCATGACTCCATTCCATCCGGACACTTAAACCAGATATACGGAGAATTCACCCCGCCGGTAAACGGAATATTCTTTCTCCGGAGCGTCTCCGCGATCACACGCGCATTTTCCATATAATAGGAAATGTTCTCCATACACTCTTCCATGCCCTGCTCTGTCAGCACCTGTGCCGCCGCATACTGGATCACGTACGGCGTACCGTTGAACTTTGTGGACTGCCGCCTGTTCCACATATCATGGAGGCTCATCATCCGGCCGTCCGAAGCTGCAAATATGAGTTCCTTCGGCACGACCGTGTAAGAAAAGCGGGTTCCGGTAAATCCGGCTGTCTTGGACAGTGAGCAGAACTCGATGGCGCATTTTTCCGCTCCTTCTATCGCATAAATGCTGCGCGGCAGCTCCGGCTCGGATACAAACGCTTCATAAGCCGAATCAAACAGGATCACCGCCTCATTTTTAAGCGCGTAATCCACCCACGCCTTCAGCTGGTCCTTATTGTAGCATGCACCGGTCGGATTGTTCGGCGAACACAGATAAATGATATCCGCCTTCACGCTGTCATCCGGCATTGGCAGGAAATCATTCTCCTCGGTCCCGTTCATATAAACGATCCGTTTTCCGTCCATTGTATTGGTATCCACATAAACCGGGTAGACCGGATCAGGCACAAGGATCACATTGTCCTTTGCAAAAAGCTCCGTGATATTTCCGGTGTCGCTCTTCGCGCCGTCGGAAATAAATATATCGTCCGCATCCACTTCCACACCGTTTCTTCTATAATAATCTGCAACAGCTTCCCGCACGAACGCATATCCCTGCTCCGGCCCGTATCCTTTGAATGTTTCAGATGCCGCCTGTTCTTCAACGGCCCTGTGGAGCCCCTCAATGGCGCTCTTCGTCAGCGGACGCGTCACGTCGCCGATCCCAAGGCGGATGATGCTGCCCGCCTTGTCCGGATGGCTCTCCTCATAAGCTTTTACTCTGCGTGCGATCTCCGCAAAAAGATAACTGTCCTGTACATTGAGATAATTTTCATTTAATTTCGGCATTTTTCTTTTCCTTTCCATGTGTAATTATGAAAGAAGCGGGACTGCCCCTGCCACGCCGCCCCTTTGCGGCAGGACAGGGGTATTGATCCCGCTTCTTTAATCTGCACGTTTAATATTAACAGAAAACCCCGGATTTTTAAAGAGCCCGCGTAAAAAAATCCGGGATTCCCGACATTTTAGGCTTCCCGCGCCCCCGGCTGCATCTATCTCAGCACAAGCGCAGCCACGATCAGGCAGTGTAAGACGAACATCACCGGTACGCTGATAAAGAACTTCGGCTTCCTGGTCTTGTGCCGGAAGAGCATCATCCCGGCCATCGCGCCCACGGAGCCGCCGGCCAGCGCCAGCAGCAGGAGCACCCGCTCAGGGATCCGCCACGCACCGGTTTTCGCTTTCCATTTATCCAGCCCAAACGCAAGCCAGGTCCCAATATTTACAATGATCAGATACCACATCAATATCCTCATACCACGATCTCCTCTCCCAGTGAAAATGAGTAGATGATCTTCTCCTTAACCGGTTTTCCCGTGAGCTTCTCGAGCGCTTCCGCGTAATAGTCGAGCTGCGCGTGATATTTTTCCTTCAGTTCTCCCGCAGTCTTTACTTTGTCTGTTTTATAATCCAGTACAGTCAGCCCGTCCCCTTCCTCGAAATACACGTCTATGATCCCCTGCACGAGGATCTTCTCTCCCGAACGGTCCTCCGGGTAGATCTCTGACGCATCCACGGCCAGCACAAAGGGCTGTTCCCTGTAAAGGTTGTTATTCTGCGCCGCCGCCCTCATCCGCCTGCCGCTCTCACTTGCCAGAAACCGAAGGATGTCTCCCGGCCGGATGCACGCCGCCATCTCCTCTGTGAGCCGGCCCGTTTCGCGGAAATGTCCGACCGCTCCGGCGAGCTTTTCCTCACCGTCCGCCGCCCCGTATTCTTCACGGAAATCCAGAAGCTCCAGCAGTTTGTGGTAAGCGCTTCCCCTGGAAGCCCCGGTCAGCGCTTCCTCTTCTTTCATAAATGCCGGAAGAAGGGGGATCACCTCAGGCTCCTCATACATCTCTTCACCGGCTTCTTCTGCAAGGACCGCCCGCTTTTTAAGTTCAGAGACCGTGAACTTCAGCTTCATTTTCCCTTCATCCTTAAATGGATAAATGTAGTCCAGCTGGTCATCCAGCCGCTTTCTGAATTCCGGCAGTTCCGTCTTCGAAACGTCCCAGTGGCGGAATACATCTTCCGCCAGTTCCTCCACATGGACCTCCGTCTGTGCCGGGCGGAGGTCTCCCGCATCAAACACCCGGATGTCAACCGGTGCATCCGCTTTCACCTCTCCCGTATCCTCTGATATGATGCAGGGCAGGATCCAGTCCAGATATTTTTTCGCCCCTTCCGGACGAAGGATGCTGTTCTCCATCTTAAGCGCCCCGTCTTCCGTAAATTCCGCGGCGCCCGCCATGATCAGCTTTTCTTTCGCGCGGGTCAGCGCCACGTAGAGGACGCGCATTTCTTCGGCAAGATTTTCAAGGACCGTCCGCTCACGGATCATTTTTTTCAGGAATGTGGGCGTCTTTGTCCGGCGCTTAAGATCGATCAGGTCCAGCCCGGCGCCCCACTCGGAATGCAGCAGCACGCTGCCCTTCAGGTCCTGGGTGTTAAAATTTATGCCCAGTCCGGCCACAAACACGACCGGGAACTCCAGGCCTTTACTTTTGTGGATGCTCATAATGCGGACCGTATTTTCCTGTTCATCCATGATCCCGGCCTCGCCGTAATCCACATCGTATTTCTTCAGCTGTTCGATATACCGGATAAAATTAAACAGGCCTTTATAGCTGGTCCCCTCGAACGATGCCGCACGCTCCGTCAGCATGTCGAGATTTGCCGCACGCTGCGCGCCGCCCGGCATGGCCGTGATGTACAGCCGGTATCCGGTCTTTTCCATGACCTCTTCCAGCAGTTCATGGATCGGCGTGTAAGACACCTTCTTCCGGAAATACGCTGCCTGGGCGTAAAATTTCCGCAGTTTCTCCACCGCACGCTGTCCGGGCCCCTGTTCGATTCCATCTGCCGCACGCTGTCCGGGTCCGTGCTCTGCATCCTGTGCTTCCGCATACATCTGCGCTGCCTGGTAAAAGGGCACGTTGGGATACGCGATCCGGACCGCTGCAAGTTCCCGCGCATCCAGGCCGCAAAAAGGCGAGGTCAGCACAGCCGCCAGGGGCAGATCCTGTCTTGCATTATCCAGGATCCTCAGATAATCCAGCAGCACGCTCACTTCATATGTCTCAAAATATCCCTCCCGGCTTACCGAATACGCCGGAATGCCCTCTTCCCCGAGCACGGCGGAACAGGTCTCCGCCCATCCGCGGATGCTCCGTGCCAGGATCACGATATCGCTGTACCGGATCCGCCGGAGCGTTTCTGTCTCCTTATCATACACCGAACCGTCCCGGATCAGTTCGTGGATGCGGCGGGCGATCATCCGGGCCTCCGCCTGCGCAGCATCATCCTCTCCGGTATTCTTTTTATCGAGCAGAAGAAGCTCGCTCCGGTAAGGGTCCTCCCCCTGTTCCGGAAGCGGCGGGAATTGTGCACCCGGATAAAGAGCCGCATGATCGTCATACTCGATCCCGCCAAGTTCCCGGTGCATGAGCTGCCGGAAAATATAATTCACACTGTCCAGCACTTCGGCGCGGCTGCGGAAATTCCGGTGGAGGTCGATCCGCTGCCGGTCACTGTCCTCCAGACTGTATGTATGGTATTTCTCCATAAAAAGTTCCGGCCGGGACATGCGGAAACTGTAAATGCTCTGCTTCACGTCGCCGACCATGAATACGTTATTCTGCCCGCGGCTCACCCGCGAAACGCTGTTCAGGATCGTCTCCTGCACCAGGTTGCTGTCCTGGTACTCATCGATCATTACCTCGTCAAACTGTTCCTGATATTCCTGCGCTGCCGCTGACGGCGCCAGCTGTCCGTCTTTTTCCTCTGTGAGGATGGATAGAGCAAACTGCTCCATATCACTGAAATCGATCAGGTTCCGGGCCCGTTTCTTCTCATCCAGCAGCGCCGCGAACTTCTTTACAAGTCCGGCCAGCACAGACAGGGACGGGGCCGCATCCTCCATATCCTTCTCCCACACCGGGCGGGGGACATAGAAATAATCCGCCTTCAGGTCATCCAGCAGCGCCTTTGCCTGCGCACGCAGTTTCTTCACCTTTTCTTTTTTCTCCGGAGAGACGGTCTCATCTTTCTTTGAAGACAGTCGTTTCCACGTAAAGCCGGCAGCTGCCTCATACATGCCGTCAAAATCCCCGGCCTGCTCCAGCTTCTTCAGTTCCTTCAGGTCCGACTCCAGCATATCCCCGTACATGTAGGGGCCGTCCGGCGTTTCACACAGCTTCAGTCCCCGCTCCAGCACCCGGCGGATCTCCGCAGTTCTTCTCCGGATCCGTTCCTCAGCGGCCTCTGCAAGCACCGCCGGATCTCCTGCCGTCCCGCACCGGTCCAGCCACCGGTCCGGCCGGGGATAGCTTCGGGAATATTCATACATTTTCAGGATGATCCCCTCGATCTTCCGGTCGTTCCGGCCTGTCCCGAACCGCTCGGTGAACTCCAGGAAATCCTCCTCCCCGGACGCATACCACGCCTCCAGCAGTTCATCCATCACATCCTGTTTGAGAAGCTTCAGTTCTCCTTCTTCCGCGATCCGGAATCCCGGATCGATCCCGATCACATGGAAATGGTCCCGGATGACCGACAGGCAGAAGCTGTGGATCGTCGTGATCTGCGCGCTGTAGATCAAAGTCGCCTGCCGCTCCAGATGGGCGTCCCCCGGATGCGCCTCCAGCAGCTTCTCAACCGCGGCTCCGATCCGCTCCTTCATCTCGGCCGCCGCGGCCTCCGTGTACGTCACGATCAGCAGACGATCCACGTCCAGCGGCGGATCGTCCTGCGTCAGGCGGCTGATGATCCGCTCCACCAGTACCGCTGTCTTCCCTGAACCGGCAGCGGCGGATACAAGGATATTGCGGTTCCGCAGATCAATGACTTTCTGCTGTTCACTTGTCCATTTTACACTCACTGATCCGCACCTCCGCTCTTCTTCATCTCCGCCCACATCTTCGCCACTGCATCATCCATTGAATATTTTTCCAGTTTCCGGTATCTGCAGCCGCTGATCCGCAGGTCAAAGCCGCAGATATCCCGGTAGGCGCAGTAGTCGCATCCGGTCGCATCCTTCATCTGATAGGGTGCGGCCTCTGTTTTCCCCGCGCAGATATCTGCACGGATCTGTTTTTCTTTTTCACCGGCATAGGCCAGCACCGTCCGGAACACTTCCGCCGGGAGTGCATGTGAATTTTTGCTGAGCGATCCGTCCTTATTGCGTCCTGCCGGGATCAGCAGGGATGCGCCTGCAAGTCCACGCTCCAAATGCTCCAGCGATGCTTTCTCATCATTGATCAGACCGTCCAGCCGCAGTTCTTTCAGGATACGGTTCTCCACGTCCTGATCACTGTCGGCCCGGTCAACCACCGGATCCTGGATCCGGTAATAGAAGATCCCCGCCGGCACGATCTCCTTATCCGAAAACCGCTCCTTCTCCGCCTCAAGAGCCGCGTTCATATACACCGGCAGCTGCATCTGCAGGCCATGATACAATGCGGTAATATCAAAGCTCTTCATCCCGGTCTTATAGTCCGTTACTTTCACATACACGCAGTTATCCGCCTCATCTTCGCAGATATCGATGCGGTCGATCTTGCCGCTCCCGAACTTCAGTTCATAGCCGCCCGGCACGAAGTCGCCCTTCTCCAGCTGTTTCGTAAGCGCCCACACCGAGCGCCGGATCAGCCGCCGGATCCGGCGGATCATATATTCATTGCGAGCCGTGCTGAAAAGGACCGTGTTGCCATAGTCCAGCACGCTTTCCTCCACGCACGCATCGATCATTTCATCCCGCACGTCATCCGGGATCTCTTCCCAGCGGAGCTTCTCCCGGTCCGCCTTTCTGGAGAAACGTTCCAGGGACTGGTGGGCGATATTTCCCAGATCCACCGCTTCAAAGCTGTACTCCTCCCGGTCTGACAGACGGAGTCCGTAACTCAGGAAATGAGCATAGGCACAGGATGTAAACTTTTCCATCCGCGTCACACTGATGCGGTCCGGATCCGGATACAGCGCATCCGCCTGTCCCGGTTCGAGATCCGGATACACCCGCTTCAGGAATCCTGCCCGCAGGATCTGCTCCATAGCCTCCTTTGCAGATGCATCCCGGCAGAACCGGGAATA
>CALWDN010000011.1 GCA_944376685.1 uncultured Mediterraneibacter sp.
CTCTTTTGACTTCAGTCCAAGTTTATCCATAATCGCCTTTGATGTATATGGCACGCCGTATTCCATTACTGACAGCAATTTTTTCATATATTCTGTCACCCGTTCGTCATCCTCGGATGCCTGCCTTGAAATGTCATCCAGGACAGCATCGATCTGTTTCAGCATAAACTCAATAAACAAATCTGAATTACCTGCTTTGTGGCACTCTGAGATCGCCCGGTAGTATTCTTCCTGAAATTTTTCAATCTGGCTTTCAACCGGGATAAAAGCAAAAACCGGTTTCCATTTCGCAAGCATCGCCGTGTGCCACAGCCGTGCCATTCGTCCGTTCCCGTCAGTAAAAGGATGGATGAAAACAAATTCATAATGAAAAACAGAAGCCAGTATCAGCGGGTGCACCGTGTTTTTTTCCTGTTCCAGCCATCCAAAGAGATCCGACATCAGTTCCGGGACCATCCGCGCCGGCGGCGCCATGAAAATACACTTATCCCCGTCAAAAACTCCCTCTTCTCCTTTTCGGAAATCACCGGATTCCTCAACCGTATACTTTGTCATGATCCCATGGAATTTTTTTAAATCTTTCAGGCTGTACGGGTCTATCTCATCCAGTTTTTCATATGCCGCATAGGCATTTTTCACTTCCTGTATTTCTTTCTGTTCCCCCAGGACGATATGCCCGTCAATCACATCCCGTACCTGATCAAGCGACAGGGAATTTGCTTCGATCTTCAGGGAAGAATGGATCGATTTTATCCGGTTATTTTTTCGCAGATGAGGTTTTGCCTCCATGTTCCGAATCACATTGATCTCCCCTATTTTTTCTGAAACAGAGGATACATACATCAACATCTGGTTTGTAATATGAAAGGGCGGCTGATTTGCTGACATACTTTATTCTCCCAATACAACTTGCTTATTATCTTGCTTATCATCTTGATGTTTACAGCATACCATATACACACCCCAAACTCAAGCCCCACCGCTGTACACCTGTTAGTCTGACAGTAAAATCCGGGACGCAGGAAATCTTCTTCCCCGCGTCCCGGATCAGACTCACTTTCTTTTTTCTTACCTACAGTTCTTCCAATGCTGTCCTGATAATCTCAATGTTTACTTTCAGCGCTGTCTCAAAAGCATTCTCATCAAAATCAAATTTTGGTGTATGTGCCGGAGCAATTACGCCTTCTTCCGGAGTAATGCCCCACCAGTAATAACTGCCCGGTACTTCTCTGAGAAAATACGCCATATCATCACCAGCCATAAGAGGCGTAGCTTTTTTCACATGTTCCTCTCCCAAAACTTTAACAGCCGCACGCTTTACAAGGTCTGTCATCCTGTCGTCATTAATCACACCAGGATATCCCCTGTGATAATCCAATTCTACTGTGCCGCCGTAGCGGTCTGCCACTGATTCTGATACTTCCCGGATCAGTATCGGAACTTTTTCCGCAGTTTCTTCTTCAAAGCATCTTACTGTTCCCGTAATCTCCACCTCATTCGCAAGAATATTGAATGCTGTTCCTGCATGGAATGTTCCAAAAGAGAGGAGTCCCGGTTTTACCGGATCGATCCGGCGTGTCATTTCAACTTCGATTGCCGTAACAATCTCCGCTCCTGCCATGATGCCGTCTACTCCTTTATGCGGTGCCGAGCCGCCTCCGCCCTTTACTTTGAGCTTCAGAGTAAACGAATCTGCCCCTGCGAGGAATGGTCCCGGCAGCACCCCGATATCTCCTGTTTTATTTTCTGTGGCATGGTGGAGGGCAAAAACAGCCTGCACACGGGGATTGTCGAGCACGCCCTTTTCAATCATACGGATAGCCCCTCCCGGAGGCATCTCTTCTCCCGGCTGAAAGATAAACTTGATCACACCATTGACTTCATGCTTTCTTTCCGAATAATATCGCGCCAGTCCGAGCAGCAGCGCCGTATGTCCGTCATGGGCACATGCATGCATGACTCCGTCATTTCTTGATGTCCACTTTGAACCGCTGGTCTCCTGAAGCGGTAATGCATCAATATCCGCTCTGAATGCGATCACCGGTCCGTCCCCGTCTCCTCTGAGGACGCCGACGGCTCCGGTCATATCATCCCACCGTATCACCTCTAATCCAAACTTTTCCAATTCACTGCAAATAAGTTCAGTTGTTTTATATTCCTGCATGGAAAGTTCCGGTTCCTGATGTATCCTGTGCCTGATATCTGCAACATAGTCGACCAGTTCTTTTATGACTGTATTATCTGTACTCATATTTATGACTCACCACTTTCTTTTCTCCTGCCCGTTACCGCGCGGTAGATAAAATATGCCGGTATCGATGTCAGCATCAGAATCAGACCGTTGATGATCTGCTGCGGGTCTACGTTGCACACAAGGATAAATGTGATGACCGCTGCCAGAATCGTGGTAACCGGATATCCCCACATCTTGAACGGACGTTCCAGATTTGGCTGTTTCTTGCGGAGTACCATAAGGGAGATACAGATGATAACCTCCCAGACACGGCTGACGAATGTTCCCATCATCAGAAGTGTCATGAAGTTTCCTGTCCATACAAAGATTACTGCTATGACTGCATAAATAATGATCGCTACATACGGTGTATGGTATTTTGAATGTGTCTTTCCGAAAAATCCGAACATCATCTTATTTTCCGCCATACTGTATGCAACACGCGGCATTCCGAGAAGCGCTCCGTTGACCGCACCGAAAATGGAGATCATCGCTCCGGCTGTTACAAGGCTTGCTCCAACATTTCCGAAAATAACCTGTGCCGCTGCACTTACCGGTGTATCAGAGCCTGCCAGGTCAGCAAATCCAACCGAACCTACACAGGCAATCGTAAGAAGCATATTAATCACGATTACGATGCTCATACCTATGATCGTCGCAAGCGGCAGTGTTTTCTGCGGATTTTTAATCTCACCGCTCATATAAGAAAGTGTATAATATCCTCCGAATGCAGTCAGAGCCGGCACCGCCGCGGTAAAAGAATTGCCCCATTCAACAGATGAGGTGGTCATCGTTGTAAAGTTCTCCGGGCGAATCATAAAGAGTCCGCCGATGATAACGATGCAAAGTACGCCAATCTTTGCTACCGCAAATATATTCTGTACTGCAGAACCGCTCTTCACTCCAAATACATTAATGCCTGCCAGCAGTACTACAACAACTGTTCCGACAATCCTCTGCTCTGTCACTCCAAGGTTAAGCCCGGGAAAGAGTACCCCGAAATTGCTCGCAAATGCTGTTGCCATCATTGCGATTGTCGCAGGAAAATTCCCGAAAAACATAGACCACCCATACATGAAGGAAGGCGCATGCCCAAATGCTTCATCAATATAAACATAAGAGCCGCCCGCTTTCGGCAT
Organism: uncultured Mediterraneibacter sp.; assembly: GCA_944376685.1. Classification (GTDB taxonomy): domain Bacteria; phylum Bacillota; class Clostridia; order Lachnospirales; family Lachnospiraceae; genus Mediterraneibacter. The sequence goes on from CALWDN010000011.1 coordinate 3,373, forward strand.
TGCCGGCGCCAGTTCTGCGTATACCAGCGCGCACAGGATGCCGCAGGCGCCCGCAAGTATCCATGCGATCATGTTCGGTCCGAACGAACCCGCTGCTGCGGCAATCTTACCGGGAGTGGTAAAGATTCCTGATCCGATGACGCAGCCTACTAAAACAGATACAGCTGAAAAAAGTCCCATTTCGCGTTTTAATCCGCCTGAACTGTTATTATTTCCGCTCATATATTCTCCTCCTTTTTAATCTGATAACCTTACATTCCCTTTACCGTGCAGGACGCAAGCGCTTCTTTCATCGCTTTTTCAGACAGCTCCTGACCGATTCCGGGACGTTCCGGTATTGCAATCCTGCCATTGACCGGCGCATAATCGTAAATCCCCAGATCGATATTCATCCGGGAACGGTTTATCACGTGGTGTTCGTGTATCACAAAGTTCGGGATAGAAGCTTCCATATGCAGGGAAGCTGCAATAGCGACCGGACTTCCACATACATGAATCTGGATGCCCACATCGTATGCATGAGCCATGTCGCAGATTTTTTTTGCTTCCGTGACACCTCCGCATGTCCCGATATCAGGCTGTGCAACCTGTATCGTATCCTCCTGGAAAAATTTCATAAATCCCCAGCGTCCGAAGATGCGCTCTCCTCCTGCCAGTGGGATACTGCTGTTCTGCCGTATCACTTTCATGGTCTCCGGATAAAGCGGAGTTGCAGCTTCTTCGATAAACATGATTCCATACGGCTCAAGAATCCTGCTCATTTCCACCGCAGATACCGCATCTGTGCGCGCGTGGTTTTCTACAAGGATATCTACATCATCTCCCACCGCTCTTCGCACAGCATCTGCTCTCCGCTCGATCATCTTCCGGTATTTAGCCGGTATCGGTCCCCGCAAAAAACCAACACGACCGCCCTCATCATCAAACGTGATAAAGTTGATCTTTACGGCATCAAATCCTTCTGCGACCGCTTTTTCGCAGGCAGCCACCAACTCTTCATCGGTAACTGCGCGACTCATATTACTGCCCCAGCCAAACTGAAGCTGACTTGCATAGCAACGCAGGTTTTCCGAAGTCTTTCCTCCAAGGAGCTTGTACAGCGGCACTCCGAGTGCTTTCCCTTTTATGTCCCACAATGCCATGTCGATCGCGCTGATTGCAGAAAACATGATTACTCCGCCTGCCTGTCCCCAGAAAGTCTGTCTGTACAGTTTATCCCAGACTTCCTCATGAGCCATGGCGTCCATGCCAATGACCATCGGTGCTATGTCCTGGATCATCGCGTAAGCAGCCGGAGCACCGGCATCAAACCCTACAGATGCCTCTCCATATCCGCTTATCCCCTCATCTGTATTTACTCTACAGACAATCGGTCTCCAGTCTCTCGTTCCGCAATTAAGCAGAAAAACATCAACAGATACTATCTTCATGTCATCACTCCTTTTTTATGATCTATAAAAGTCCCGGCCGGGAACATTTTATCCTTTTTTAATAAATTTCTTTTTTCTTACTTTCTTGTCAAACTATCAGTCAATTGGTAAAATAAGGGTATCTCAGAAAGGAGTCTTATATGTCACATACTACATCTCTTCAGCAATACGCCTATGACTATCTGAAAAACATCATTCTCAGCGGGCAGCTCGATGAAAACAGACTATATTCCGAACGTCAGCTTTCACAGGAATTAAAAATTTCCCGCGCCCCGATCCGGGATGCACTTCAAAGACTCAGTCAGGAAGAATATGTCGATATCCTTCCAAAACGCGGATTCCGAATCCATTCACTTACAAAAAAAGACATCATTGCCATGTACCAGATGCGTACCGCTATCGAAAATTTCTGTCTGAGCCATTATGCATCTTATCCGGATTCCGAACGGACACTCAGCATCCTGCAAAAATTAGGAGAAATCATCAGTTCCCAGAAGCACTTCATAGCCTCTGCTGATGACTATTCTTCGTATGTAGATCTGGACTGCCAGTTTCACGAAACCATCGTATCTGGTATTGAAAATGCATGGTTTACAGAAGCTTTTGAAAAATATGTACGCCAGTTCCATACGATGACAAAGATTACACTTACCAGCCCTGAACGCATCCGCTGTTCTATCCGGGAACATAGTGAAATCTGTGATATCATCCAACGTGGTGAATATACAAAAATCACTGACTGGATGAAACAACACATCTCCTCACCTACACGTATTTCCCTTGGTCTTATCGGATAATAATCACCTGCCGCACCGCATAAATGGTGCGGTTTTTTATGTTCTTTTTGAATATCAGCTACCTTTACACATTTAAACTGGTATACCAGTTTGTTTTATATTACTACCATCTGGTATACCAGTCAATCATCTGTTGTTAATTTGGGATAACTTTACAATTATTTTCAGGATTTTTTGTGCAGATTTACAAAGAAGGGACGCAGGAAATCTTCTTCCCTGCGTCCCGTACCAGACTTACTTTCTTTATTCTTACTTAGCATCAGTGTACAAGGGGCAGCACGCCCCATGTACACTGACGCTACAGTTTCTTCACGAACAGCGCTCGTATCGCATTGAGCACCGCGATGATCATCACGCCCACATCCGCGAAGATAGCAAGCCACATATTGGCGATGCCGACCGCGCCGAGCGCGAGACAGATAAGCTTGATGCCGATGGCAAACCAGATATTCTCATACACGATGCGGAGGCATTTCCTGGATATCCGTATCGCCTTTGCTATCTTCATCGGGTCATCGTCCATCAGGACGATATCCGCCGCCTCGATCGCCGCATCCGAGCCCATGGCTCCCATGGCGATGCCGATATCGGCACGCGAAAGGACCGGTGCATCATTGATGCCGTCTCCGACAAATGCCAGCTTCGCCTTCTCCGGCTTCTGCAAAAGCAGTTCTTCTACTTTCGCCACTTTGTCTGCCGGCAGAAGCTCCGCATGGACTTCGTCAATGCCCAGGTCGGACGCCACGTGCTCCGCCACTTTCCGGGAGTCCCCTGTGAGCATCACCGTCTTCTCCACGCCGGCTTTCTTCAGCGCCCGGACCGCTTCCTTTGCATGCGGCTTCTCAATGTCAGAGATGACGATATGTCCTGCGTACTCTCCGTCGAGCGCCATATGGATGATGGTCCCGGCGTGATGGCAGTCAATCCACTCCACGCCCAGCCTCTGCATCAGCTTCGCATTGCCCGCTGCCACGCGGATGCCGTCTACCGTTGCCGTCACACCGTTTCCGCTGATTTCCTCGATGTCTGTGACACGGCTGCGGTCCGGCTCTTTTCCGCAGGCTCTCTGAAGGCTCCTGCTGATGGGATGGGATGATGCGCTCTCCGCCAGAGCCGCGTACTCCAGCAGTCGTTCTTCTTCCAATTTGTTGTGGTGGACCGCATTTACCTCGAACACGCCCTGGGTCAGCGTACCGGTCTTATCGAATACCACATATCTTGTCTGTGACAATACTTCCAGATAGTTGGAACCCTTCACCAGCACGCCGGCATTGCTGGCGCCGCCGATGCCGGCGAAGAAACTCAAGGGGATGCTGATGACAAGTGCACAGGGACAGCTAATCACAAGGAATGTCAGCGCCCGGTAAATCCAGGTCCCCCACTCCGCCGCAAGCCCCATGCCGAACATCCGCACCAGAGGCGGCAGGACCGCCAAAGCGATTGCGCTGTAGACGACCGCCGGAGTGTATATCCTTGCAAATCTGCTGATAAATGCCTCAGACTTTGATTTCCTGGAACTGGCATTCTCCACCAGGTCGAGTATCCTGGAGACCGTGGAATCCCCGAATTCTTTTGTCGTCTTTATCTTCAGGACGCCGGTCATATTGATGCATCCGCTGATAATCTCATCACCCTCGCCCGCATCCCGCGGCAGGCTCTCCCCGGTCAGCGCGCTCGTATTGAGCGTGGATGTGCCGGATACAATAACGCCGTCGATGGGCACTTTCTCACCCGGCTGCACGATAATCTCCGAGCCGACTTCCACTTCATCCGGGTCCACCTGCTCCAGTTTCCCGTCTCTTTCCACGTTGGCATAGTCCGGACGGATATCCATCAGGTCGCTGATATTCCGGCGGCTCTTCCCCACAGCGTAGCTCTGGAACCACTCGCCCACCTGGTAGAACAGCATTACGGCGATGGCCTCTACGTAATCGCCCGCCTCATGCTCAACGACCTCGCTGTATATGGCAAGGGCGATGGCGCCGAGGGTGGCAATGGCCATCAGAAGGCTCTCGTCAAAAGGCTGCCTGTTCCTGATCCCTTTGAATGCCTTGATCAGGATATCGTAACCGATCACCACATAGGGGATCAGATACAGGACGAACCGGACCAGGCCGGTGACCGGCAGGAAATTGAAGCCGATCAGCATGGCCGCGGACAGAAGGATCCGGATCAGCATTTTCTTCTGCTTCTTATTCATGTCTTATTCCTCTTTTCAATAACGGTCTGAAAATCATATCCTACAGAAATATCTCACAGTCGTCTTCCACTTTCTTGCAGTTTTTGCGCACTTCCTGCATGACGGCTTTCGCATCCTGTCCTTCTTCAAACTCCACACTCATCTTCAGCGTCATGAAGTTCACCACCGCATCTTTCACGCCGGACGTATCCTTCGCCGCCTGCTCCATTTTATTTGCACAGTTCGCGCAGTCCACATCGATCTTGTACGTCTTTTTCATCTTATCTTTCTCCTTTTTGTTTTATGATTAAATAATTGTTTAATCGTTGACTATAATGTACTTCCTGCGCTATAATAAGTCAAGTAGTTAAATGTGTTTACTTCCGTTCGGGAGAAATATAATTCTGATTGGAGCAATCTTTATGAGTGATATGAGTAATATGAATGAAATAACGCTGCCCCACGACCACGGGCATCATAATGAAGAAAAAATATGGAAACACCTGCCGGCGGAAGCAGAGATCTCCGGCGTATCCGAAGCCATGCGGCAGCTGGGCGATCCCAGCCGGCTGCGCATCTTCTGGCTGCTCTGCCACTGCGAGGAATGCGTAGTCAACATTGCTGCCATCGTCAGTATGAGCAGCCCCGCCGTCTCCCATCACCTCCGCATCTTAAAAAGCAGCGGGCTCATCGTCAGCCGCCGCGAAGGCAAAGAAATGTATTATAAAACGGCAGATACGGAGCTGGCACAGATGCTGCACCACATGATCGAGAAACTGGGCCGGATCACCTGCCCGGAAGACGAGGCAGCTGAAACAGGAGATACTGCGGATCATACAAATGAAAAGAATGCTGCCCCGGACGGCTGTGAAGCCGTGATCCGGAAGATCCATGACCGCCTGACGGAAGATCCGGGGAAACGCTACACGATCGATGAACTGGCAAGAGAATACCTGATCAACACCGCCGCCCTGAAGGCCACCTTCAAGGCGGTATACGGCGTGCCCGTGGCTTCCTATATGAAGCAGTACCGTATGAAAGAGGCGGCGAAAATGCTGCGGGAGACGGATCAGAGCATCGCGGATATAGCCCGGAGCGTCGGGTATGCGAGCCAGAGTAAATTTTCCGCAGCATTTAAGGATATCATGAAAACACTGCCCACGGATTACCGCAGGCAGTGTCGAAAATAGATGATTTATTGATTTTACCCAAAGTTTACACGAATAAAACCTGCTGTTTCCCTGCGGCCGTTATAATATTTCTTACATAAAAGAAGTTACAAATGGAGGTTTTCAATATGTTATTGTATATCCTGATCCCATTTCTGCTCGGACTTCTCTTTGCATACCTTGCCGTTACCGGATTCCGCCGGTTCGCAGTATGGGCGACTGCCGCCCGCCTGAATGCGAAAATAAGCGCCGTTCAGTACACGACGCCTGTGATCAGTGCAAATATCATCGAGGATGCTTCCTCTTCCGCAAAAGTCACATTTGAATTCGATTATCAGGGGCAGCTGTGCCGCAAAGTGAAAATCTACAAAGGCATCATCGACTCTCCGCGCCTGAATGAAACGGTTCCTGTATTCTACCGCCCGGTGAGCGGCAGCTGGATCCCCCGCAGAGAAGTCACATACTGGTGGAGCCTGTTTTCCATCTTTGCTCTGATCAGCTTCGCGGTTGCAGGAATATTTTTAGTCAAAGGCCGGCAGGTCCTGGTCAGTATTTCCGATTATCATGTGGACCACCCAAATGTATACGGCAATCTCCTCTACATCACCGCCGGATTTCTTATGTTCACAGCCGGCGTGCTCTGTATCCGTTTCATGCTGCCCATGTGCCTGCAGCCGCTGTTCCGTCCTCTGATCACTGCCGTGAAATACATGGCCGGCCGGTATCAGGAGACCGATGCCCACTTCGCCGGAATGATACGTAAAGAGGTCACCGACGAAGAAACAGACTACTTCCCACTGTTTGTTTTTCCATATCAGTGTCCGGAAAGATCCGCCCAGTGGTATTCAGCTAAAGATGTAGGCAGAAAGAAATACCAGGTCGGTGAACCATGCCTGCTGTATCAGGATACAAAAACCGGGACATTTGCATTAAAGCCTGACTTTTCAGACATGTCCTGGTTCATTTTCTCCATCCTTCCTCTGATGCTGGCGGCCGTATTTATCCTGTCTCTCCTCGTGTTTGGATTCGGGCTCGCATGGATGGGAGCAGCCGGATTCTAAATCAATTAGAGTAAATTCATAGGACTTCTTCTTTATCAAAAATACCAGGAACTCTTTCTCCCTGGCACTCAGATAAGAGCTGGTAGTGGACAACGGCAGCAATGATCAGGGGATGATCATCTGTTGTATTCACATATCCGACCAGCTCATCCCGTCAGGGATATTATATGGTAAGGCAAATAATAATTTCACTCTCATAGGCTTTATCCTCCGGCAGCGCGAATGTCCGGTGTGCACATACAGGGGACATCCCAGTTCCGCTCCGGAGGACTCCTTACCGCTTCTGTGAACGCCTCCTTGGCGGCTGTTTTCTCCGCCGCCTCCTGCGGGCCTCCCTGCGTCTCTTAGCCCTTATATAGCGGGCCCTCAGAACCAGCGCGCACAGGACGGCCGCCACTGCCAAAACCGCGGCTGCAACGCAGGCCAGCCAGACCGGGATCTGCATCCTATCCCCGCCGTCCTCATCCTTTTCAGCGCCGCCGGCATCCGGCTTTTCCGACAATTCCATCCGGGTCGTATAGCCCGTCGCCTCTTCTACATATTCCGGCGTAAGAGTCACATCTGTGCTTCCCACATTCTGCCCTTCGTAATAAAATGTGATCCGGCCGGACGCTTCCACTTCATCCGTAACCGTTATCTGGTGATCCAGTGAAGAAAAGTCAATGCCTGACGGAAGCAGGACATATGCATTGTCATCTGTGTAGGAACGGACCTCCTCCGGCTTTTCCTGCTCCTTCAGAAGCACTTTGGAAAAATTCCGGAAGACATAGTCAAGTATTGACCTCGTATCCTGATACACATCACGGTTGTTTCTGAGGACAACCGCCACCAGCCGCAGAGTGCCGTTTTCCGCCGTAGTCACCAGGGTGGTCCTCGAATCGTCGGTATAACCGGTCTTTCCCCCGGTACAGTACTCATAGTAATTTGAGTTCTCCGGCCAGAGCATTTTGTGTTTCTGCTGGACGTATCTGGGCTCATTAGTCAGGTTCGTCGGCCCGATCGTATAATTCAGCGTCTGGGAAACCGTACAGAATTCTTCATGCTTATACAATTCTGACACGATCAGCGCCATATCATACGCCGTCGTATAATGCTGCGGATCATGAAGCCCGTTAGCATTGACCCAGTTCGATCCGGTACAGCCGAGTTCCTCTGACCGTTCATTCATCTCCCGGATAAAGGCGTCATACCCGCCGCCCATTTTATTGCCGACATTCTCGGCGATCGCATATGCCACTTCATTGCCTGACGCAAGCAGCATCCCGTACATGGCATCTTCCATGCTCAGGACCTCTCCCGGCTTCATGCCGATGCTCGCGTAATCCCAGCGCAGGATATCGATGCTCTCCTGGGAAAATGTCACTTCGCCATCCATCCCCCCGTTCTCCAGCGCTACCAGCGCGGTCAGCAGTTTGGTAATGCTGGCGGGATAATGCCTGTCGTATATTTTCTTCCCATACAGTACCGCACCGCTGTCCATATCCATCACCACAGCTGCATTCCCGTATACCTGCGGGCCCTGCGGCCACCCGGGCAGGCTGTTTGTCTCGGGCAGCGTATCATATGAAGCCTGCAGGGCCTCTTCAAACGTCATGTCTTCAGTTCCTGCCGCCGGATTGACAGGCGCAGGTTCTTCCGTCTGGGCCGCCGGCTCGGCATATGCAGAAACACAGGGCGCAAATACAGCTGCAAACGCCAAAACTGCTGCCAGCACACGTCTCTGGACTGATCTCATCTCGTCCCTCCGAAAAAAACGTAAACTTTTACATATTATAGTAAAATCCGTTTCTTTGTGCAAGCAGCAGATTATGGAAATATGTTTTTATTTATAAAGAAAAATAGCTGTCGATCCCGTCGGCGATCCCGGCTGCGATCCTGTTCTGGTATTCCCCGTCTGCCAGATTCTCATCTTCCGCCGGGTTTGTCATATACCCCATCTCGATGATCGTAGTGGGAACCTGGGCCCAGTTTATGCCGCTCATCGAATCCGTCTCCCACACACGCTCCTTCCTCGCACCTGTAGAAGCCACCGCGCCGTTCAGGACTGCGTCCGCAAGCGCCCGGCTCTGCCCGTAGAGCGCACCGTTATAAGGATTATCCGGCGTCTGGCAGATCGTCATCATGCCGTTCACGCTGCTGTCCTCGCTGCCGTTCGCATGCACCCGGATAAACGCGTCGGCGTTCAGGCCGTTGGCCACCTCTGCCCGTTCCGCGTTAGAGATATCCACTTCATTCGACTCCCGGACCATCACCACCTGATATCCGCGCGCTTCCAGTTCACCCTTAAGCTTCTGCGAAACCTGCAGGGTGATCTCGTATTCCGGGATCCCGGTAGACACTCCGCTCGTCCCGGAAGCGACCTTGTCTTTCGTCTCTGACGCCCCGGGGCCGACCGGCTCCTGGTCACTGTTTCCGCGCTTCTGATGTCCTGCGTCTATGACAACGGTATACCCGTTCTGTTCCGGTCCTTCTGTAGCCTCCGGCTCTTCCGGCGCCGTTTCTTCAGGCTCCGGCACCGTGATCTCTATATCTTCTGCGGTCTCTTCTGCAGGGACCGTCCCGGCATCCCGGCTGTTCCTGGCTGCCAGGTATATGAATACGCCTGCTGCGCAGAGGCAGGCAAAGAGAATGGCAAATATGCCGCATAACAGCACCGCCATCCTCTTCCGGGATATTTTTGTCCTCTTCCTTCTTGTATGTTTCATATCCGCACCTTTCTGTCAACTCAAAACAATGCATCTATGAACAGTATATTTCAGGCATTTCATCCATGCAAGAAGAAATCTGCTTCCGCCCCCTTTTCTGCAAATAATCCGATATAACATCCGGTAAATGTCATGACCATGCATTCTGTAGAAAGGAGCTGCGTTCTTCCTCTGCCGAAACATTTCATGTGCTCCTTGTCCGTACCAGCCAGAAACCGATATTCTGTCTTGTCCGAATCAATTCCAAGCAAACATCTTCCACTCTGGCCCGGCAGGTCAAATATTTCTTTTGTTTCCATGTCTCCTACATGTTTCCTCAACATAAGGACAGTCTTCCCTTCATGGCTGATAAGTCCGAAATCATAATGATGTTCATTCGTATGGTAAACTGTTAGTCCGGCATATCCGTCTTTTTCCCGGAATACGCAGCCCATCTCCACATCAACATGAATATCGAAATGCTCCTGCCGTTTCCCGATAAATGTCGGTGATCCCACATCATTTAGTGTTATATCTGTCCCCCGGAGATAAAGTTTGTTTTGATCTTTTTCAAAGTAATAAGAAGATAACTCCGGATTTTTTATATAATTCCACTTCAGCTGTTCCTGCACATTGCCTGTTGAACGCATCTTATCAGAACCTGCTGTATCCGGAACAGACGGAAGTCTCACAGCGCTCATCTGCGGCGTAATGATATTTCCGCCATTGACTACAGGCCACCCTTCTTCAGCCCATTCCACAGGCGATATCATCGTCTCTCTGCCAAGATGGTGAAGCATATACTGAGTAGTCTGTATCCCGTGAAATACGATCCACCAGTCCCCGTCCTGCGTATCGACCAGGTCGCCATGCCCCACAGCCTGAAACTGGTCCAGCATCGTATCCCGGTGCGTAAGGATCGGATTATACGGACAGGATTCGAACCTTCCCCAAGGCGAACGGCTTCTGGCCATAGTAACCATATGGCCATACTCCGTGCCGCCCTCCGCCGCGAGAAGATAATACCAGCCGTCTTTTTTATACATATGAGGGCCTTCCGGATATTTGCCGCCGCTCCCGTACCAGATGATCCTGGTCTCTGTAAGAAGTTCACCTGTCCGGATATCTATTCTGCTCTGCCCGATCGCCTGACTTCCCGGCAGATCGTATGTACTTGAAAAGTAAACCTGGCCGTCATCATCGAAAAACAGGGAAGGATCGATCCCTCCCTGTTTCACCCATATCGGATCTGACCATTCACCGTATATGTCATCTGTATATACATAGAAATTTCCGCCGTGACTCATATTTGTCGCCGAAACATAGAATCTTCCGCCATGTACACGGATCGTTGGCGCCCAGATCCCTTTTGAGGCTTTCTCGTCGACAAGTTCTGCCTGTGACCTTCTTGTCAGGACATGGCCGATCTGCTCCCAGTGGATCAGGTCCCGGCTGTGGAACAACGGGATGCCGGGGAAAAATTCAAACGAACTGTTAACCAGGAAATAGTCATTTCCTGCTCTGCATATACTGGGATCCGGATGGAATCCCGGTATGACCGGATTCGTATAGCTGATCATAAACTCTCCTTTCATGTTCTGACCCATATGAGCATTTCGCCAGGCTGCCGATTCCCCCAGATATAATACGGTACAGCTGTCAGGCTGACCTCTTTTTCTCTGCATTCGTACGGACGGTACAATTCTGTGCTGTCCTGCCATTCTTCTGTCTTCCATCCCCGGAGGACAACTGCCGGGATTCCCCCGGGCAGGCCGTATTCTGCTGTTTTTTTCAGGGATGACGAGATATCGATCCTGAGGGCTGACAGATTCCGGCCATTGTCTGTTTCTTCAAAACAATAAACAAAAGGCCCCATCTGTACCGCTGTCTTTCCTGCATCTGCACGCACCCGCGGATCAGCCTGCATCAGCCTGACAGGTACATCCGTCTCGAAACGGATCCTGTCCCCGCGCCGCACGGCATTCAGATAAAGATAGCCTTTTTTTATTTCCGGCTCCTGCTTCACGTCGTTAACATAAACCATCCATTTATCACACCAGCCGGGAATACGAAGCGCTATTTTCCCGATGTTTCCGGGAACATTTTCTACCTGCATCTCCATTTTACCGCTCCACGGGGAAAAGCAGGACATATCCGCACTATATTCTCCCGCGGTTCCTTTTACATGGATCTCACTGGAAATATACAGATGAATAAACAGTGTTTCCCCGTCCGTTGAACATATATATTTTTGGAGTGAGGCAAGCAGTCTTGCTATATTAGGCGGACAGCATGCGCAGCCAAACCATTTCCGCCGCTCTGTTATAACATGTCTGCGGTCCGGATTGTTTTTTGATGCCTCCGGCCACATTTCCTGAGGATTAACGTAAAAATAATGTTTTCCATCCTCAGACATGGATGATAAGATCGTGTTATACAACACTTTCTCGATCACGTCTGAATATCTGCTGTCCATATCCATCTGCTGCATCCTGGCTGCAAATAAAATCAGCCCGACCGATGCGCAGGTTTCAGCATAAGCTGTTTCATTCGGCAGGTCATAATCAAATGTAAACGCTTCTCCCTGATGTGTGGACCCAACTGCTCCTGTAATATACATCTGCCGCTTCGTTACATCATCCCATAAAGTCCTGCATGCACTGAGCAATTCCGTGTCTCCGGTCTCACGCGCCACATCAGCCATAGCTGAATACATATACATTGCACGTACTGCATGGCCGACCGCCATTTTCTGTTCTGCGACTGTACAGTGAGACTGATTATAGCGAAGGTCCGGCATACCTGTCAGGCTGCCGGTTTTAAATTCGCGTTTATTTCTTGAAGTCGCCCATTCATTGACAAAATAATTCGGCTCACTTCCGCGTTCTTTTAAGAAGAACCGGCTTAACTCCAGATATTTTTCCTGTCCGGTTGCTTTATAAAGTTTTACCAGGGCAAGTTCAATCTCCTGATGCCCTGGATAACCTTTTCTTTTTCCCTCTTCCGGGCCAAAACATTCACCAATATGGTCCGCGCAGCGGCACATGATATCAAGGAAGCGCCTTTTTCCTGTAGCCTCATAATAAGCTGCTGCCGCTTCCATCATATGCCCCATACAGTACATTTCATGGCATTCATACAGATCTGTCCATTCCATGTCCTGCCGTCCGCTCGTAAAATAGGTGTCCAGATATCCGTTTTCCTGCTGTGCTTCTTCAATAATATCCACAGCTTTCTCAATAAGGGCCCCGAGTTCAGCATCCTCATGGTCTGCCAGGATGTATGATGCAGCTTCGATCCATTTCGCAAGATCGCTGTCCTGAAAGACTTCTCCGTAAAATTCCCCTTCTTCGACTCCTGCGGCAATCCGGAAATTACGCACTGCATGGCTTGGAGCCGCATCCGGTTCCTGATCATTGAGTATCCTCCACTGGTACGGGAGAACAGTCTCCCGCACCAGATCTTCATACTTTTTCCAGAAGTTATCTTTCAGATGCATTTCGCTGATTTCTGCCTGACGGTATCTTTCTTCAGAAATAGAAATCAAGTTTTACCACCTTATCCTTTCTCAGATCCAGCATAAAGCCGTTTCCTTTCCCAAGGAATTCTTCTCCGTCCATACAAACTTTGCGATATCCTGTCGGGAAAGAAATCTCTACCTGCTGATCGGTAACAGAAGAAAGCTCAACCGATGCTGTTCCCTGTTCCATATCCCATTCCATTTTTTCAATCTTGGCAAATGTATACAGCCAGACGCCTTCCACTGATCCTTTATTAAGGTCCTCCGGAACTGCAGGAAGAAGCTTGATGAATCCTTCATCTGAATAAACCAGCATCTCCAGTATCATCGCCGGCATTGCTCCGAGAAGGTCCGGACAGAATACCCTGTAAGGATAATGTACCGTGTTAAGAGTCCTTGTCACGTAGCCATGCTCCATAAGCGTACGCAGATTATGCATGGCATCCGGAAGGTCATTAAGCCTTACTGCTGTAAAGTATCTGTGGATGACGCCATGCGCTGAATCATCCTGATGTCCTCTCTTCCTGTTGGATAAGATAAACGGCTTTACAAGTTCCGGCGTCTTCTCCGGCGAGATCGCACGTCCCGGCCAGATATCATAATGATGGGATACATGCCTGTGGTCATAGTTTTCACCAGAATACTTAAACGACCATTCTTTTACGGCTCCGTCCTCATCAAGAAGGAAATTCGGCAGCTTGCTTCTCAGTTCTTTCCATTTCGGCATTTCCGGTTCATCAAGTCCGAGTATCTCACATGCCTCCATAAGATTATCCAGAACTTCCCTGCATACCATAACGTCCATCAGAGAATTAACATTCATCGCATATACATCTTTCGGGAATGGTACGTGATAATCATTCATGGAAGGATCTTCCGGCGAATAGCTGGGATAGAAAAGGACCCTGCCATTCTCATCCTCATCCGAAAGATAATCTTCGTAAAACAGTGCGATTTCCTTTAATCCCGGAACCACTCTGTCTCTCAGGAACTCTTTGTCTCCACTCACCAGATAATGTCCCCAGAACTCGTTATAAATCCATCCAAGGCAGGCCGTCCAGCAATAATGCGGATATACAATGGAAAACTGGTAAAACTTTCCCGAATTGTAATCACAGTGGATATTTCCGAGCACTCCGCGCGCACCGTAAAAGCGTTTTGCATTCAGCCGGAAATCATCAAATTTGTCTTCATAAAATCTGAAATATACATCCATCATTTCCGGAAGTCCTGTCATGTTTCCGGAGCAGACCTGAAGATTGGTATTGATATTATGCTGGAAAAGAGACGGCGGATCATCTCCGGTATCTGTGATCAGGAAAAATCTTCCCATATCATACAGTTTCTCCATGAGCATGGGGCTCAACTCGCCTTCGCTGTGCTGCTCGTTCAGGAGTTCTTCCGCCGCCATCGCACAGTCGCCATCCAGGTTAATGAAAGAACGCTCCATCAGAGGCTCCAGATATGCTCTGTTTGCCTCCAGCATCTCCTCATATGTATCGGTAATCTGCTTCACATCATCAAGCACCTTGTCCGCAAACTCATGCCGGTAATCTTCCTCGTATTTTACAGTCCTTGAGATGATCGTCACACTGTGGGCATCTTTTACAGTAATATATCCGCCTTCCCTGGACTCCGCCTGCCCGTCTGTACGGATTACGGAGCAGCAGCAATACCCGCGCTCGCCAAACTGCGGATCATATGCCAGTGATACGGTACAGCTTTCCGGCGTCGTATTGATCTTCACATCGCTTCCTTCGATCTTATACATATCATTATATGTAACAAGCACGAACTGATCAAAGTGATCCGGCAGGTCATATCCGCCCGGCGCTACAAACCGCATATTTACATTGAATGTATCCCCGTTCCGTCTCCTGATCTCCTGTACGGCGGCTTCTTTATCAAACGATACGAATGATCTTCGGAAGATCCCGCCTCTGTCGTCCTCGCAACGAACGATCGCCTCGCCAGTCATCATATCAAGATAGCGGAGATAATCATGTGGATTTTCTCCCTCCTCAATCTCCGTCAGCAGTTCGATAACTGAATGAAGCCTGGGATGCAGACGCGGGAATTCCACCCCGAACGGCCTGCTGTCGATCCACTTATCATATCCTGCATCTTTCGTTGCTTTATCCATGACTTTGGCAGCTTCTTCAAACTTGCCCTGCCGGAGATATTTTCGCGCCTCCGGGATGGCATATGCAACATCCGGCGGTTCCGGGGTGTCTTTCCAGCGCATGTCCATGATGCGCTCTCTGCGGTAGATCACTCTCTCATGGTAAGGATCTCCGATAATGTCAAGTCTCTGACGGCCGTTTGCTGTAACAAGAACATCCTCATCGGCCTTTGCCGGGTACAGGCTGCATACATTTTTATAAGGCAGCAGGCTTCTCCTTTTTTCGATGTCCATCGGATGGTATTTTAATCCGAAGTCCACAGTTTTCATTCCGTAATTACTCATTTTGACCCTCCTTTTTTATGTTTTATTTACATCTTTATCAGGTTAAGGTGATTATACTTCTGCAGTTTCCCTGCGTGAATAGAATATACTGGACAGGAACACGGAATATTTTGAACTCTGTCAGGCATTCGTGCCATAGGCCTGGGACCGGTATGTCTGCGGGCTCACACCATACTGCTGTTTAAATACTTTGCTGAAATAATACTGGTCACTGAAGCCAAGCATTTCAGCTATATCTTTGATCTTCATGTTCGGGTAATCATTCAGCATGGTCCTGGCTTCCTCTGTCTTGATCCGGTTATAATAACTGATCGGTGTATCACTGTAATACATCTTAAACAGACGGCATATATAGGATGTTGAAATATCGAAGTGTGCCGCCATTTCCTGCAGGGAAAGATTCTTATATACATTTACACGCATATATCGCACAAGCTCCCGCGCCATCTCAACTGATGCTCCGGGTTTTTCATCTTTTACTTCGGCCATATAATCCCCATATTCTGACAGCTGCGTCCCCAGTTCCTCATATGTTGTGCAGTCATTCAGCATCCGGTCTGCCAGCGTACCAGGCTCTTCTGCCAGCCCTGCATTTCCTGCTTCTGTAAGGAGCATTTCATCCAGCAGTGCGGTAAGAAATTTTCTGAGCGTATATACTGGATATCTCATCTTTTTCCACTCTTCCACAGACCGGCTGATTTCTCTCCGGTACTCTTCCGCCGATCTGTTTTTCAGCACTTTTCCGATCTTGCGCCTGAAAAGATCCAGTTCCTCTCTCTGATGGATATACTCTCTGTGGTTTTCCGCACCGCTCCTTTCTCTGAACACATTTACCTCATCAAGAAGTATCTTTCTCCCAAGCTGATTTGAAAGTTCCGTATACTGACTTCCAAGTCTGCCAATATCATCCAAATCTTCTGAATATATGATATTTACACGTGTGTATTCCTTTTTCAGTCTTTCAAGTATTTTTTTATTCCAGAAATATATCCGTTCTTCCGCACCGGCAGATCTCCGGTCATACACAATGAGTTTTTCACTGTTTAATTTCGTATTTACGATCCATATCCTGCTGCTGACCCTGATGTCTTTCGCCACTTCACTGACCATTTCCCTGGATAACGGTGCGGCATACTGCTGAAAAAGCCCGACCCGGACAAGCGCAAGAACATACCGGTCCGGAAGGATGCTTTTAGGCACAGGACGCTCCTCCTGCAGGATCTGATGCATGACCGTCTCCGTCCTGCATATTCTGAGACTGTCTATTTCTGTCATAAGACGCGACAACAGACATCTGAACTCCACTTCGTCTACCGGTTTCATAACATAATCGTCCACTTGAAGCCTCAGCGCTTCATGCGTAAATGAAAAATCTGTATATCCGCTTATGATCACGCATTTCACAGACGGATACTCCTGCTTGATCTTTTCTATCAATGTCAATCCGTCCATAAGCGGCATTTTAATATCCGTAAATAATATATCCGGTTCAAAATCCGCTGCAATTTCCAGCGCCTCTTCCCCGTCAAATGCCGTCTTTATCATTACCGCATCCTGATTCTCTCTGATAAGCCTTACAATGTCCCGGAGTATCGGTTTGCTGTCTTCAACGATCAGGATATTATACATCATTCCACCTCCCCGTATAACTCAGACATACTGACGCCCCTTCCCCAGGTGCGTTATTTTTGATCGTAAAATGAAATCCTTCTCCCATATACAGGCGAAGCCTCAGAACACAGTTCGGGATTCCCATTCCCCCCATTCCCGGGGCGTTCTCCTTCTTTTCTTCATCAAGAGCCGTGTTCCCTTCACAGATTTTTCTTTCCAGTTCTTTTATCTTTGTCTGAGAAAATCCCCTGCCGTTATCTTTGATCTTAATTTCCCAGGAGGTTTCATCCGCACGGGCATATATTTCAACCTTATATGGCGGCCTTTTTCCGTCAAAAGCATGTTGTATCGCGTTTTCCACGAACGGCAGTATACTCAGGCGCGGGACATGCAGCCGCTCTATCTCCTTTTCTACATGCAGTTCATACTCCAGAAAATCTTCGTAATATTTTTTCTGCAGTGACAGATAATTGGCAATACAGGTGATCTCCTCTCTCAGTTCAGTGATCCCGGCATTTGAATTTACAGTATATCTGAGCATGTCCGAAAGCTGCTTACACATGGAAGCCGAATCATCCGTACGTCCTTCCCTTGATGCTATGCTGATCGAGTAGAGGACATTGTGGATAAAATGTGGTGATATCTGTGCCTGAAGCGCCGCGATCCGCGCTCTTGCCTCCGCCTGGTTAGATGCGATCTCCCTTTCCGCAGTAGATTTGAGGTCATCCAGGATCTTCTGAAAGGCATCTTTAAGTTCCACGATCTCATTATTGTTATACAGATCATCATCACCAAGCCCCATGTTTTCGTACGTTACTTTCAGGACATTGTCGCGAAGCTCCTGCAAAGGCCGTACCAGCATACGTGAAAAGACAATAACCATCACAAACGCCGCTGCAGTAACCGCTATAAAGAAAATGACAGTTGTCCGCTGCAGTAAAACAAGAGAAGAATAAAGCGTTTCCTGTGAATATCTGATATATGTTGATATTCCGGAGTAGTCCGAGCAGTTATAGAAATAGATATCGTCCTCATCCGTAAAAACTCCGTTCCTCTCAACCGATATATCACCAGGCACCGTCATCCGGGCATTTTCTTCACCGGGCAGCACAGGATAGACTGTCTTTCCATTTACATCCATAAGGATCACGTCGCCGACATCGTTAATATTACAGATCTTATCCAACTCTTTATAATCTGACTGAACTTCAATGTACCCGTAATGATTTGCACTTACATCAAAAATAGCCCGGACAAACGATATACTCCTGTCTTCTCCGGAAATATCTCTTCCGCTGTCCGCATAAATAACCAGCTTTTTATTGTTTAACTGCTCTCTGCATCCCTCGGATCCTATAATTTTCCTAAAATTGCTCCTGTCCTGGTTATAAACATGACGGCAATTTTCATAACGGTCATAAATATACACATTTACATGCGGAAAAGACGTCAGCGTGATGGCATTCGATACGATCCCTGCCATCTCCCGCTCCTGTTTCAGCTGCTCATATGAAGAAAGAACCTCTCCTTCGTTTCTGATCTCACGCATGATCTGAATCAGCTGCGGATCTGAGATAAGTTTTTTCGTAATATCATCCAATTTCTCGACATAAGTATCTACATTTTCAGATATCTTAATGCAAAGCTGCTGATCGTTATATGTCGTTTCTCTTTCCATCTGTCCGAATATGTGCATGTGTATATACAGGCTGAATGAAACAGCGGAAAAAATGATCACTGCCGAAAAAACTATATACAACTTCGTCCTGAACTTCAGATTCATATGCTCTCCTTATCTCAGCCCTTCACCGCACCTTCCGTTAATCCGCTGATAAACTGCTTCTGCATAAACAGGAATAAAATAATAACCGGAAGCGCGGCAAGCGCCAGGTCTGCAAATACAAGATTCCAGTTGCTCCCTCCATACGCTCCGAAAAACTGATAAACCGACAATGGAAGCGTCCTTTTCGTCGGATCATTCAGAAAATAGAGCGGAATATTGATCTCATTCCAGATTCCGGTAAACAGAAGAATAAGGACCGTAATATTACACGATTTCAGCAGCGGGAGAATGATATAAAAATAAGTCTGCAGTGTTGTCGCTCCTTCTATAAAAGCAGACTCATCCAGTATTGATGGAATCCCTCTGATAAAACCGGTGTAAAGGAAGCAGCTGAAAGGTATATTGATCGCTGCATACAGTATTATAACATTCAGATATCCCCCGTAAATATCAAGAACTGTAAACAACCTGATCGTCGGCATTATCTGCATGGGGATAATCGTCCCCATAAAGAAAAAATAATAGAGGAACTGAGAAAGTTTTGTTTTCCTGCGCGCGATCACAAAAGATGCAAGCGAACTCACCAGGATCGTGATCAATGTGGAAAACACAGTGATCAAGATACTGTTCTTAAAAGCGGTCAGAAGATTCCCTTCCTCGAATACAGTCACAAAATTCTCGAACAGCCACTGTTCCGGAAGCGCCAGGTCAAAAGCGGTTACTTCTGTTGAGTTTTTAAACGCTCCCAGGATCATGATCAACAAAGGCACCACAATAATCAAAGACAGCAGGACAAGAAAAATCTGCAGGACGATACGGTATATCCTGTCTTTCGTTTTTCTGTGCATCATAGTCTTCCCCATCATTACTCATCCACCTCCCGCTTTCTCATTTTATAAAGAACGGGAACTGCGATCACTGAAACAAACACTGCAAGCGTTACATTAAGTGCTGTACCAAGTCCCCACTGGCCTCTTCCAAATTTTGAAAATACTTCCAGCGCGATCACCTGTGACGCATTTCCCGGTCCGCCATTAGTCAAAGCATATGGTTCACTGAATACTTTCAATCCTCCTATGAGGCTCAGCAACAGGTTAATATTGAACGCAGGCGCAAGCATTGGAAATGTTATATATCTGAAGCGCTGCCATGCAGTCGCGCCATCCATCCTCGCCGCCTCATAATAATCCGAAGGTATTCCCTGAAGCCCCGCCAGATATACGACCATATGATACCCTGACCACTGCCAGATCGACACGCCCGCAATGGAGAACATCACAATATGCGAATCTACCAGCCATTGCTGTGTCAGGAAGCCGAGTCCTATTGTGCTTAAAAACTCATTCAATATCCCGTTCGGATGAAGGATCGGGACAAAGATAAGTCCGATGATTATTGTGGATATTACGCACGGGAGAAAAAAGATCACCCGGAAATATCCTCTCAGTTTCATTTTTGTATTTACAGCAAGCGCAAGCAGCAGGCCATTCAGATTTTTCCCGATCACGACTACTACTGCATATAAAAATGTATTATATATGGCAAGACGGAGTTCTTCACTTTCCAGAATCGTACGGTAATTCTCAAGTCCAATAAAACTTACCTTATCTTTCCCAATGGTCCAGTCTGTCAGCGAATAGATAACTCCGTAAATACTGGGCGCTATAAAAAAGATCCCAAATATGAGCAGCGCCGGCAGTATGAGCCAGTAACTATAGATATGTCCCTTTCTGCGCATGATCACCATATCCTTTCCTGTCTGTTGGAAAAGGGCGCCGGATCCGAAGCACTGATACTATTAATATCACATCGGATCTTCCGGCGCCCTCTTTCATCTTTCAATTTAAAATCAGAAGTTTTCTATTCCTTTTGACTGCATAAGTTCCTCAAATGTCGCATCCCATGCCGAAAGCACTTCGTGAGGTGTCTTAGCCCCTGCAAACATATCCTGGAAATATACCCAGAGGTCATTCAGATCCACTTTCATATATGCATTCATTTCAAGGACTGTTTTGCCCGGTTTATTGTAATCTTCATAAAGATGAGTATAGAATTCATCAAAATCCGGTTCATCCGCACCCTTGACATTCGCAACAAAAGCCGCTTCTTTCTGTGCAGTATTGCACTGTTCAGGCTGAGCCATAAAGTTCAGGAACTGTTTCGCTTCTTCTACATGTTTCGCATCTTTAGGTATAAAGAATTCAGCATCAAGCTGGCTGATCGTGAGATATTCATGCTCGCCCTCATATACAGGATACGGGAAAATATCAAAGGTTATATCCTGATGAGCGGCCAGAAGATCTCTTGCCGTCGTATCTGATCCCACAGTCATAGCATATTCGCCGCTTCCCATTGCGTCTGTAAGGCTGTTATAATCATCAGACAATACCGTTTCCTGCATATAGCCGTCCTTATAGAGATCATAAGCTTTCTGCAGACTCTCCTCAAATGCAGGGATCTCATCCCAGCCGATCTCATTTGCATTCAATCTGTCCCAAAGATCCGGCTCAAATTTCTCAACATAATAACCCCATGTAGATGCCGTCCACATCTGGAATGTCCACACATCTTTAAACGGGCCATAGAACGGCGTAATCCCTTCTGACTTCAGAGTTTCGCATACTGCCAGGAATTCGTCATATGTCTTCGGGATCTCTATGCCTTTTTCCTCAAACATCGTCTTGTTGTATACAACGCCCATTCCTCCGGTCTTGATCGCAAAAGCGAATCCATATATTTTACCGTCCGGAGCTGTAAGTACATCCTTGTCTGCCAGATTTTCTACAAAAGGTTCTTCTGAAAGATCAACACAGTTTTTCTGTACCTCCAACTCATTTTCTGCTGACACCTTATTGTAACAGATCAGGTCAGATGGTTGTCCTGACGCAAGCTTTGTCTGAAGTATAGAAGTATTCTGCGCATCAGGATTTAATACTAATTCAACTTCAATTCCCGGATACGCCTCCTCAAACGCAGCAATATTTTCTTCGCTGAACGCATACGGGATATTATTCATAATTTCCTGACTGGCCTCTATAGTCAACGTGACTTTCTCACCGGATCCGCCTTCTTCTCCGCTGCCGCCTCCGGACGAGCCGCATCCTGCAGCAAACATGGACAATGTCAGAAAAAGCGCCGTCATCCTGAGTAATCTTTTTTTCATGCTTCCTCCTCCTTTATTCTTTTTGCTGAAGTTACGCGCGTCTCTTCGTCTTTAAATTAAGTTAATCTTAGCTGAAAACTTGTATCTGGTAAATGTAATTAAATGAACAATAAGATTAAATATATTGAACTTACAGATAATTTACCCCTTATAATTTATTCCATCCACTCAAGGTAATCCGCTTCATATGATCAAACATCTGTGAAGTGAAGCATTACAATATCTGTCCTGTAAAAGAAGCGGGCAGCTACCAGACTTTGTCTTCCGGTAATTACCCGCTTTGCAGATTTCATTTTCTGATAAATATGTAGGTCCTCTCATCGGACAGATCCGCCCGGAACGCATATCCCAGCCGATCGAACCCTTTCATTTCCTCCGGGGAACCGATCCGGTTCTCCGCCATGAACCGCACCATCTCGCCTCTGGCCATCTTCGCGTACACGCCTTTCTGCACGATCTTCTCACCGCTGATTTCTCCAAAGACACAGGTGATATAAACATCCTCCGGCTGCAGATACTTCTCGATACACCTGGAATATTCTTTTGACGCCAGATTGATAATGATCCGGCTGTCATCGAGAACCGCCCGGTACAGCCTGTCTCCCCAGTAATCATACAGATCCTTTGTCCCGGCGATCTTTGCCTTTGCCTGCATCTCCAGGCGGTACGGCGTTACGCCGTCCATCGGCCTCACCACGCCGTAGAAAGCAGACAGGATGCGCAGATGCTCCTGCACATAGGCAAACTGGCCGTTCTCGAATACCGACGGCGCCATATACTGATAGGCGATGCCCTCATAGGACAGGATGGCAGGCGTCAGCTGATGGTAGAGATCCATGTTCTGCAGCCTGTCGTAATTCTGTTCTGCGATCCGGTCATTGCATGCCCACAGCTTCTTTGCATCCCCGTAAGACAGGCCCTGCAGAAAACGGACAACCTCTTCCGTCTGTTCCATAAAAGCCGGCAATCCGCAGGGCGCCAGATCGTCGGTATTTACATTCATCTTCTTTGCCGGTGATAATATGATCCTCATTACAGCGACTCCAGCATCTGCTGCGGATTCTCTGCGGCTTTTACCTTGTCCATGGCCTTAACGATCACACCGTCCTCATCGATCAGATACGTTGTGCGGACTACGCCCATGGATACTTTTCCATAATTTTTCTTCTCCTTCCAGACATCATACGCCTGGATCACTTCCTTATCCGGATCGGAGAGCAGCGTAAACGGCAGTCCGTACTTCGTCTCAAAATTTTTGTGGGACTTCACAGAATCCTTGCTGACGCCGAGAACCACGGCGCCTTTCTCCATAAACTGCGGATACAGCTCCGCAAAACCGCACGCCTGCTTCGTGCATCCGGGGGTGCTGTCTTTCGGATAAAAATAGAGGATGACCTTCTTCCCCCTGTACTCCTCCAGTGTGTGCATATCTCCGTTCTGGTCCGGCAGAGAAAATGCCGGGGCTTTCGTTCCTGTTTCTAACATAGTTTGACTCCTTTCCCGTTAACACAAAATATCAATGTCCACTTTCTTGCGTTGAATGTCCACTTTTGAATCCCAATGTCCACTTTTTTCGCTATCTTTCATTATATGCGAATCCACTCCCCTTTTCAAATTATTTCCCATGGGTGCAACCTTTTACATATAATTCTTGTATATAAAGTAAAGAGGTAAAATCAAAGCAGGAGGTGAGACGGATTGAGCGATCAGTATGATGAGATTGAATTGATCAGACGGATCCAAAAAGGTGATGAATCCGCCCTGACAATAATCATTTCGGAATATCATCCCTATGTTGTAAAAATTGTTTACAGCATCCTGGGCAGTTACGCTCATAAAGTGGATCTTCAGGGTGTTGTAAATCAGATTTTCTTCACCCTGTGGCAAAAGGCCCGCAAATTCGATCCTTCAAAAAGCATTACATTAAAAGGATATTTAGGCGCGCTTGCAAGAAATACCACTATAAATGAAAAGAAAAAATACATATCAGACTTTCAGATAAATGACGAGGTCATAGGAAATATTCCTGATGATTTCAACCGGGCTGAATTGAGATTGTTGCTGACGGACGCACTGAGAAAGCTGAATAAGGACGAGCAGTTGATCTTAGTCCTCTTCTATTTCCAGGACGAGAAGATAAACGATATTTCCCGCATTACAGGCATTCCGGCATCCACAGTGAAGAGCAGGCTCAGATCCTATATCTTTAAAGGAAGGCAGCATCGTTATTAAATAGTCTTTCACAAAACAACAAAGAGAGTACAGTCACCGGAGCTGGTGATTGTACTCTCCCGGAATAGTATATATCTCTGATATTTTATCCATAACATACACTGAATGCAGGCCTCATCTCTTCAATCTGCCTGCGTGTCAAACCGTAATCTGACGCTGTCTTTTCCCAGTTTTCCCTCACGGTCTTCCGAATATCTTCGGCATAATTTTTTGCATCGTCCTCATTAATTCCAAATCTTACAGCTGTCTGTACAGCAAGATCAATACAGATGCTGTTATCCTCTTCGTCCACATTCAAGGAAAGTTCATCACCATAGGGAACCGGATTTACATCGTAAAATGGCGAAAGAATCCACCCGTTCTGTGAGATCCTTCTTAGGCTGTGCACCATAGGATTTTATGAAGGCTGCAATATCCAGATAACTGGTTCCGTCAGCCGCAGATGCTCCATCAGTTTTTCCAAGAAGCGTCATGGCAGAAGCAAAATGCACCCGCCTGCCCGAATCCCGGTCAAAACGTTTTACCAGATAAGTACTTCCCAGAGAAGAAAATTTCTCGAGCTTTGCCGCCGGAACATTTAATCCGCAGAGGACCGCCAGGTCATGAACTGTCATTTCCCATGCCCCTGTATCATTTTCATCATTCCTGGACGGGAATTTTGCGATCCAGAGCTGGTCTTTCGTATCCGTCACCGTCGCTTTGGGTCTTGCGCCTCCAAGAGATGATCCCGGCCTGATCAGCTGGTTCAGCCACTTTTCAGACAAGCCGCTCTCATCGCTCTCAAAGTTTCTGGATGCCTCTTCCAAAGTGCGAAGTTTTGCCCAGGGCGGAGCTGCTGTTTCTTTATCATCAGAAAGAAATGGTCCGTCAGGATCTGATTTAAATCGAATACCGCCCATTCTGGTTTCATCAAATACTCCAAGCAGATAATCGCTGTCATACAGCT
Source organism: uncultured Mediterraneibacter sp. (assembly GCA_944376685.1). Classification (GTDB taxonomy): domain Bacteria; phylum Bacillota; class Clostridia; order Lachnospirales; family Lachnospiraceae; genus Mediterraneibacter. Next base: position 28,415 of record CALWDN010000011.1, read on the forward strand.
TAGAAGGTTTTCGTCCTTCCTTATCCGCCAGTATTCTCTCACGCTTATTCATAAGGACACGCCCCCAGCGGTCCGGAGATGCATCTGCAAATAAACCAAAGATATTTTTCCCCGATGGATACTGTCTGCCTGAATAAGGCATAAGCTCTGGATCCAGCGTAATCCTGAGACCTGTTTTTTTCAGCCATTCCCTGTCATACTCAAAAGAATAAGACTCTCCTCCTTTGATAACATTCACATAAAGAATCCCCATAAGAACCGGTTGTTCCGAGCTAAAATCGTCATAGACAAAAATGGTTTTCTGTTTAGCTGCCATTAATCGTTCCTCCTCGGCGCCCGTTTTCTTGTGATCAAATTCAAATCCTGAAGTTGTCTGCCCAGTTCATCATCCTTTGCAACAAGAAGAAGATCCTTGTCGAGGTTGTTTAAAGCGTGTAAAACAGCTGCATAGATTCCCATAGCTACCGATGGATCCCCTTTTTCGACTTTCCACAAAGAGGCTCGGCTGATCCCCGCGCGTTCTGCCACCAACCCGGCTGCCAGACTCCGTCTGAGCCTGGCAAGTTTGATCTGTTCACCCATTGTCTTTAATATTTTTTCCGTTTCCGGAAGTATATTATATACTGCTTTCTTCATTTTTATTTACCGCCTCATACTGTTTATTATTATAAACATTTAATATTATATTGTCAATTTTAAAATACGTTATCTGTTTTATTTTCTTTATTCTCAAGTTATATAATCGGTCATATAAAAAACCAGCATTCTGTTTTTCAGAATACCGGCTGTATCTCACGTTCCCGAGGTGATCCGAACACCCGACCTACCGCTTAGGATGTCTTCTGACCACTGTCCTGTAAACCCGGAACAATCGGTGGATAACAATCAGTTTGTCTACGTTTTTTCGACTACACTTCTATCACTTCTCCTCTGAAATCTCCCAATGGCCATTTGATCCCCGTCCAATATAATTTACGTGATCCATTTTTTCAAATGGCGGTTTATCGTTCTGACATTAACGCCTGCCCTTTCTGCCATTTTTCTTGTACTGATCCTGCTGTCTTTTCTGATTAAACTTAAGAAATCTGTGAATCATACTTACATTTACGGCAACTTCACTGTGGAGTACACTTGCAAGCATGGATATTCCCTGTTCGGTAAAAACATAGGGTAGTGTTCTTCGTCCACCATATCCATTTTCGTTCATACTTGAAATGCCAGATTGGCATTTCAAGTTTTCATATTCCTCCACGGTAAGCTGAAACCTAAAATCCTCTGGAAATCTTTTTATGTTTCTTTTTACAGCCCTGTTCAATGCTCCTGTTTCTACCTGATAAAGTATAGCTAAATCACTGTCTACCATGCGCCGATTATTCTTCTGGATGAAGCTACTGCTTCTCTGGATGTGGAAAATGAAACCCTGATACAGACAGCCCTTTCCCGTCTGATCGCAGATAAAACCGTTCTGGTTATCGCCCACAGGATGCG
>CALWDN010000012.1 GCA_944376685.1 uncultured Mediterraneibacter sp.
AGGCAGGGGATAGATCATATTTCCCGGTTTCCATGTCTGTTTTGCCATAGTTTTTTACTGATTCTCCTTTTTACTGCTGGAGCGCGCCCACCAGCGTGGGCACCAGCTGTTTCTTCCGCGACACCACGCCTTTGAGCATGATCGTCTCCGTATCCTCCGGCAGGTCGTATGCGCTTAAGATCTTCTCCCGCGCCTCCGGCCCGCAGCAGAGAAGCTCCGAGGACTCTGTTATAATATTGGTCAGCATAAAGAAGATCATGTTGAGGCCATGGGCGGTACGCGCCTTTTCCAGATGGGGCTCCACGATCCTGCGGATCTCCTTCAGTTCATCCGCGCTCATGGAATTCACCTGCCCTACGCCAAACACTGTGTCGTTGACTGTAAACTGTTTGAAATCAAGGAAGCAGATCTCTTCGGCGCTCTTTCCCTTCAGATTGCTGCCCGCATTGAACATCTCCCGGGCCAGCTCCTCTACGTTGATCCCGGCGATCCCTGCCAGCGTCCTTGCCGTATGCTCGTCAAGAGGCGTACAGGTCGGAGAGCGGAACATCAGTGTGTCGGAAATGATCGCCGCGCAGAGCAGCGCCGCATTGACCGGATCCGGCGCAACACCGGCCTCCTGATACATCTGGTAAACGATCGTGGCCGTGCAGCCCACCGGCTGGTTGCGGAAAAACACCGGCGCCATCGTCTGGATGCTGCTCAGCCTGTGATGGTCGATGATCTCCAGCACTTCCGCCTCTTCCACGCCCTCAACCGCCTGGTTCTTTTCATTGTGGTCCACCAGGATCACCTGCTTCTTTCGGACATTCAGAAGACGCCTTCTGGAGATCAGACCCAGAAACCGCCCCTTATTGTCCACGATCGGGAAATCCCGGAACCGCTTGCGCGCCATGACGTCCTTTACGTCATCCACATAATCTTTCAGCTTAAAGGTCACCAGGTTCGACTTTGTCATAAAATACTTCACCGGGATGCTCTGGTTGATATGCTGGGCCGCGGTAAATGTATCGTGGGGCGTCCGGATGATCACGATCTGCTTCTCTTCCGCCTGCTTCAGGATGTGGTCCGATATGGGTGCATTCTGGCAGACGACCATGCAGCTTGCCGCCACATCGATGGCGCACTGCTGGGCGTCTTTCCGGTCGCCCATGATCACCAGGTCGTCTTTGTTGATAAAGTCCGACATCAGGATCCTGCTGGACGCAGCGATCACGACTTTTCCGCTCAGCAGATAGCTGTGCTCATTTCCCGTGAGCACCTCCCCGTCCACCGCCCTGGCGATATTGCGGTACTGCGCCCTCGCTTTGGAAAGGATGGTGCTGTCATAAACTTCCATATAAGTTTTCGCGATATCTCCGATCGTGATAACGCCTTCCAGCTTTCCGTCCCTTGTCACAGGCAGGGTATGTATATTGGACTCCTGCATCTTCTCCCACGCCGTGCGGATGGAGACGCTGCTTTTCAGGCCCTCTACCTCTTTGAGCTCCACGTCCTTGATCTGCTCCCGCAGATCTGACAGGAGACGGGGCATCTTTACCCCGAAATGCTCCAGCACATACTGGGTTTCCTCATTTAACTGCCCTGCCCTTCTCGGTTCGTGGTGTATCCCTGTGATCTTTGTCTTCAAAGCTGCATAAGCGATTGCCGAACAGATCGAGTCTGTGTCCGGATTCTTATGCCCTACGACATATACTTTTCTATTTTTATCTCTGCTCATAAGTTCTGCTCCTGTTATCTGTTTCCGGGGTCTTCATCCCTCATTAAAGATTGCCATTTTTTTCTTTGTTCGTCAAGCCTGACATACTCCCTGGCCTCATCAATATTTAATACAGGGGTGCAGAAACCTGTACGGTAATACACTCCCGCCCTGTGTCCGCACATCGTGCGGAATTCTTCCTCCAGCTGAACGAACTCTTCCGGAAGATATCCCGCCGCCCGTTCCCTGAGGCTGCGCAGGGACGGCGGCAGCCAGTCGCTGACCCAGTTATTATATCCGATATAATAGATCCACGCGATAGAACCGGTGATCGCACCGGTCGTATCACAGTCGCCGCCAATTGAAATCACATTGCGGATCGCATCCTCAAAATCTTCCGATTCCAGAAATGCCACGATCGCCTGAGGCACCGAGCCCTGACAGGAGCCGTCAAACCGGTAGGAATCCCTTATAGAGTCAAGCGTAAAGTCCAAATCATAATAGTGCTCTCGTATGTACTGCCCTATTTCCTCCTTCGTACTTCCGCTCTTGGCAAGAAATACTGCATAGTCTCCACCAGAAATTCCTGAAACCTTTTTCCTTTGCCATTCTTTTTAGCCTGCTCTGCCCGGCTTAACATAATTGCCTTAGCCACCGCTGCCGTCATGATCGTATCATCTGTATAATCGCATCCCTCTGAAAATAAAGAGAACTGCTTTGTTTTTATATTATGAAATTCGTATTTTGATCCGATAATATCGCCGATGAATGCGCCATACATAAATCTCTCCTCCTCCGTGGATCACTCTGAACTTCTTTATTCTGTTTCCTGCATTTTCCAGTTTCCTTAGTTTAACATATTTTATTCCTGTTTTACAGCGAATAGTTGTTTTTTACGCTTGTTTTATGGTATACTGACAGCGTTGAATATTTTTGAAAATCTAAGTAAGTTGAGGTGCTGTACAATGAGCGAAGAAATGAGAGAAGAATTACAGGAAAACGAAGCTGTTGAGACGATGGCGGATTATGAAGACCATATCGACGATGCCAATCCTTGGAACCGTGTCACAGAATACATGGAAAAGAAAACCGTTCTTCCTGTTAAGGTAGAGGGTGTTGTAAACGGCGGCGTCATCGCCATGGTGGAAGGCCTCAGAGGATTCGTCCCGGCATCCAAGCTTTCCCTTACCTATATCGAAGATCTTGAAACGTATCTCCTGAAGGATATCGAAGTCCAGGTTATCGACGTGGACCAGGCCAATAACCGCCTTGTCCTGTCCGCCAGGGAGATCCTGAAAGAGAAAGAGCGCAAAGCGCGCGAAGAACAGATCGCAAACCTGAAGATCGGGACCGTCTTAAACGGAACCGTGGAGACACTCCAGAACTACGGCGCATTCGTCAAACTGGAGAACGGGCTGTCCGGCCTCGTGCACGTATCCCAGATTTCACAGAAGCGCGTAAAAGTGCCGTCAGACGTACTCAGCGTCGGCGATGAGGTCAAAGTCAAAGTGATCGGCATCAAAGACGGCAAGGTAAGCCTGAGCATGAAGGCGCTTGAAGAAGTAAAGGAAGAGCCGGTGGAGAAAGTCGTGATCCCCAAGAGCGAGGATATCGGGACAAGCCTCGGCGACCTCTTTAAGAATCTGAAGCTGTAAATACAGATTTCCCAATACAGGACCGGAGATGAAAAGCCCACATTTACTCAGAGGGCTTCATCTCCGGTCCTGTATGCTTTATCAGCCAAAAAATCCTTACGCACACACATTCTCCAGGATCTCTTCCAGCGCATTTTTGCTGCTCGTATGGCTCCTCACCACACAGGCGTTGCAGCGCCCCGCCTCTTCCACCGCGCACTTTACCATTTTATGGGACACAGTGTTCGTGAACAGCACGATCAGGTCCGGACTCCCGATCTGCTTCCCCAGCGACCCCGACATCTGGGTGAATACTTTCGCCTTGCAGTTGAACTGTTTACAGACTTTCTTATACTGACATACCATTCTGTCATGACCGCCAATGATAACAACACTCATATGAAACCTCCTGATAAGATGATTTATGATCCGTTTTGGTTAGTTATATCTAACTTATATTGCTATCATACAAAAAATGAGAACAGATATCAAGTATTTTTTGATATCCATTCTCATTTTATTCTCTCATCAGCATTTTTCTGATTTCTTTTACACATCTCCCTCTTTTAACGCCTTCATATTATGGCGCGCATAGAGCACGAGCGAGATCGTCATCATGATCACGCAGACCGCGATCAGTGCTTTCGACACTGCGTCCGGGATATTATACCAGAATACATGCAGGATCATCATGGCATACAATAGCCAGGTGTTTACTTTGCCGTGCCAGTCTGCGCCGAATACTTTGCCGGTCTTCTGGATCACCAGGAATCCGGTCACGCCCATGAAGAACTCCTTGAACACCATCAGGCCCAGCGGGACGATCATCAGGGGGAACCGGGTCAGGAGACAGAACAGCATGGCCGCCTGGGTCAGCTTGTCCGCGACCGGATCAAGCACCTTCCCGAGGTCGCTGATCATGTTGAAATGCCGGGCGACAAAGCCATCCACCGTATCCGTCACGCCGGATGCGACCAGCAGGATCCCGGTCCACAGGAAATTTTCTTCCACACAGTAGAGCCACATAAACACCGGGATGAGGCAGAGCCGGAAGAAGGAAAGCAGGTTCGGGATCGTCAGTATTTTATTCTGCGGATTATTTTTCTTGTCTGTATCTGTCATTTTGAGTCTCCTGTCAGAAATATCATCATTAACGTACGGATAAAATGATAGCGGTTCTAGGGCTTCTTGTCAATATCAACCACAGAGCCGCTGCGGATCCTCGTCCCGTCTTCGAGCAGGATGTCCCGGCTCCCGTCTTCTATCCTGCGGATCCTCCCGCAGGCCTGCATATATCTCCCGCCCTGCTTTCTCTCATCCGGCACAAAGTAAGTGACCAGCAGTTCAGGCGGGCCGTCCGGCGCGTTCAGGAGACCGTGCAGCTTATGGTCCAGCCGCTCCCGTTCATCCTCCGCAAGCTCCGGGGCGGCATCCGTCCGTCTTGCCGTCTCCTTTATGACATCCCCGTACCCCGTCAGCGCGGCAAAAGGGGCGAACTGTGCCGCACGGTCCGCTGCCGGCATGTGCGGGCGCCGCGGCGATACATGGTGCGGAAGATGGATGATGTCGTCATACCCGCTCATGCCCTGTGCCCTCCGATCTGGCTGTTCCGGTCTCTTGCCGTCGCGCCCTCCTGCAGGTTCATCCCGCGCAGCAGGGCATTCTTCCCAAACTTCCTTTTAATCTCCAGGACAGCCTCCTGCATCCTGCCCTCCCGCTCTTCTTCCGCCTTTTGCCGCTCCTGCTCTTTCCAAAGCGCCGCATAGTCCGTAAAAAGAGTCAGCTGCTCAAACCCGCAGGCCTCCCGCGCCTTCGCCTCGTCCCGGGGGATCACATGCTCTGCGGACATGGTGATGCGCCGTATGAGAAGCTTCGGATCCACAGTACGGTCAAACAGGTCCGAAACCGCCTGTATGATCCGCCTTGCGGATGCAGTATGCCGCCCGAGGTTCTCCGTCCCGTGCGCGTGTTTCGGAACTTTCCGTCCATAGCGGTCTGTCTTCACTTCACCGCGGTACTCCTTCCCGCAGCTGCCGTCCCGCAGGTTGCCGATGTCATATCCAACGGTCAGAACGACCTGGTCCGCTGCCAGCCCCTTCTCCGCCAGGTCAAGAGCCAGCTGGTCCGCCATCTCCCGTGCGACAAGCTTCGCCTTGTCAAAAGGATACGGACAGTGGAGCACCTGGCCGGACCCGACGCTGCTGCTCTGCGGCCTGTAGGCCTTGATATCCGCGATCGTACAGGGCTCCCAGCCCCAGGCGTGGTCGATCAGCAGTTCCGCATTGACGCCGAACATCTGATACAGGAGGTCTTCATTATAATAATCCGACGGGCCGCCCAGCGAACAGCGGGCAATATCCCCCATCGTATACAGCCCTCTCTCCTCCAGCTTCTTCGCATAGCCTCTTCCGACCCGCCAGAAATCCGTGATCGGGCGGTGGTCCCACAGGGCGCTCCGGTAGGACGCCTCGTCCAGCTCCGCGATGCGCACCCCGTTCTCATCCGCCGGGATATGCTTCGCCTCAATATCCATCGCCACCTTGCAGAGATAGAGATTCGTGCCGATCCCGGCCGTAGCCGTGATCCCGGTCGCCCCCAGCACATCCAGGATCATCGTCCGTGCCAGTTCGCGGGCGGTCATCCCGTATGTCTTCAGGTAGGCCGTGGCGTCAATGAACACCTCGTCGATCGAATAGACATGGATGTCCTCCGGCGCGATGTATCTCAGATAGACTTCATAGATCCTGCCGCTGACTTCCATATAGCGCGCCATCTGCGGCGGAGCGACCACATAATCAAGGGCCAGCGACGGATCGGCGCGAAGCTCCGGCTCCTGGCAGGAAGAGCCGGCAAACCGGCGTCCCGGCGCTTTCTGCTGCCGCATGGCATTCACTTCCCGCACCTTCTGCACCACTTCAAAAAGCCGTGCTCTGCCGGGGATGCCGCAGGCTTTCAGGGAAGGGGATACCGCCAGGCAGATGGTCTTCTCTGTGCGGCTTAAGTCCGCCACCACCAGATTGGTAGTCATGGGGTCCAGTCCCCGCTCCATGCATTCCACAGAAGCATAAAATGATTTCAGGTCGATCGCGATATAAGTCTTCTCCTGCATCCGCCCCGCTCCTTTCCCAGACTTTTGCAAACCTTTCACAGTTCTCTATAGAAAGGATAACACATTTTCGTAAATCGAACAAGTGTTCTTTTCTGGAAATTCTTGTCCTTTCATTCAGGGCGGCGTATAATACATACTGCCAGACAGATTACTTCGATATGCGGGGAATATTTATATGGGAAATACACGTCAGACAAAAAATGAGATTACGGAAGGCGTCATCTGGAAGCAGCTCCTCGTGTTCTTCTTCCCGATCCTTCTGGGGACATTTTTTCAACAGCTATATAATACGATCGACAGCGTGATCGTGGGCCAGTTCGTCGGGAAAGAGGCCCTGGCGAGCGTGGGCGGCTCTTCCGCCCAGATCGTCAGCCTGGTGGTCGGGTTCTTTACCGGCCTGTCCTCCGGCGCAGCCGTGACCATCGCCCAGTTCGTCGGGGCAGGAAAAGGGCGGACCGCCAATGAAGGGCTCCACACGGCCTATGCCATCGCGGCGGCAGGCGGCGTCATCCTTACCCTGGCCGGCATCCTCACCGCGCCTTTCATGCTGAGGCTTATGAATACGCCGGCGGATATCATGGACGGGTCTCTCACTTATCTCAGGATCTATTTTGCAGGGATCCTCTTCGTCCTTGTCTACAATATGGGCTCAGCCGTCCTGCGCGCCACAGGGGACTCCAGGAGCCCCCTGTACATCCTGATCATCTGCTGCGCTGTCAACATTGTCCTGGACACCGTCTTCGTGCTGGTCTTCGGACTCGGCGTAGCCGGCGTGGCCATCGCCACACTGATTGCACAGGCCGTAAGCGCCTTCCTCGTCACATGGCGGCTCATGCGCTCCGGCGGGATCCTGCATCTGTCGCTCAGGCAGATCCGGTTCCACGGCGCCCTTCTGAAGACTCAGCTGAAACTGGGGCTGCCGACCGGCTTCGAATCCATCCTGTTCGCCATCACGAACATCGCCATCCAGGCCGCCATCAATACCTTCGGAACAGACACCACTGCCGCCTGGTCCGCCTACGGCAAACTGGACGCCATCTTCTGGATGGTGAGCACGGCATTCGGCATCTCCATCACCACATTCGTCGGCCAGAACTACGGCGCCGGCCGGATGGACCGGGTCCGCAAAAGCACGCGGGTCTGCCTGGCCATAGACCTGGCGGTCTCCTTTGTGCTTGCATCCTTTCTCATCCTTGCGAGGGAGGTCCTCTTCCGCCTGTTTACATCCGATGCAGACGTCATTTCCATCGGATGCGATATGCTTCTCTACATTACGCCCTGGTATATCGTCTACGTATTCATCGAGATCCTGGGCGGTTCATTAAGGGGTCGTGGGAATGTGATCGTCCCGGTCGTTATCACCCTGCTGGGTGTATGCGCCCTTCGGATCGTCTGGCTGGCAGGCGTCCTTAAGCTGTCGCCGACGATCCACTCCATCATCCTGAGCTATCCGGTAACCTGGGTGGCCACCGCACTGGCATTTACCGGTTACTATATCCTCAAAGCCAGATGAAATCAGTCACATATCTCCACATCTTCGGCCCACAGAAAATATCTGTAGATATATCTGAGTTCCCCTTCCGCCGCCTGGCTCTCTCTGTCCGGCACGCTGATCCGGTACGGACGCCTGTCCGTCTCTGCGCCCTCATACCACCGGTCGCCCACCGCGTGTTCTGCCTGCGCGGGCAGCGACTCCTCATATCCGTCCCGGATGCGCAAAAGCCCGCTGTATTCCGAGTAAAGGAAGTTGATCCCCACAACCATCGTCACCAGCACGGCATACTGATACCGCCGCTTCGCACCCGGCGAGGAGTAGGCCCGGCAGGGCCCCCGTTCGTCGATCCCCACCGCGAAAGAATGCTCTATATCCACCGCTGCCCCCATGATCAGAAACCCGGCGTACAGGACCGCCGCGCTGCAGGCATATCGCTTAAACCCTGCCAGCCTCAGGGCCTCATCCGCCGGCATGGCATGGAGATACATGTACAGCATCCCGGCGTAATACCCCGCCGCCGCAAGGCTCGCAGCCGGCAGGATCCAGGTCAGCCGCCACCATTTCCCGAGCCGTATCCGCCCATAGATGACCGCGCCGGCTGAAAGCACCGCACACAGGCAGACCGCCTGGAACGCCCGGTCAGAAGGATCCAGGGCAGTCCTGTAAAAAAGTTCCGCCACCTGAGCGTACTGCTCCGGACGCACCGGGACAACCGGCCGGCCATAGCCTGCCAGTTCCGTCCCCAGACGGACCTGCCATGCCGCAGCCGGAAGCATGATGCCAAGGAGCATAACCGCACTGCCAAACGGGATCAGCAGCGCCCGCCGGCGTTTTCCCTGTGCAGGCCGCGTCAGACTCTGCACAGGCATTGTCAGCCCGCGCATCATCTCTGCAAATGCATAGACGCCTGCCGCACCCGCGAAGAAAAGCCCGGTTTCCTTAATGATCCCGGTATAACCAAGGAGCACCGCCTGGACCAGGCAGAGTTTCAGCGGCTCCTCCCTGCAGCGGTACGAAGCCGCCGCGGAGGCAAGCGCCATAAGCGGCAGGAGGAAGTCCACCAGCAGGTTGTTGATCCGGACCGTCAGGTTCAGGTAAGACAGCATGGCGCAGCCCATCCCGAGGAATGAATACAGCAGGAACCGCCTCCTCTCCTTCACGATCCCGAACACCGCATAGAAGCAGGCGAGGATGAGGCTGTTCTGCGCCAGGAGCATGATCCCCTGGGAATGCCCCGCATACCGGCACACATAATAGATCAGGAGGCTGCTGCCCGGCGGGTAATCCCTGAAGGCATCGATCGCAGCATCCGCACCCGGGAGCCGGTCCGCACCCAGCAGATATTTTACGATCACCGCCCAGTGGGAGAAATTATCATAATGCGTCAGCCTCATCGTAAGCGACAGCCCGGCAAACACCGCCGCGCCGATAAAGAAGCACAGATGGAACAGGTCCGGCCGCGAAAGCCGGACCTTCCCCCGCACACTATACGCAAGGAAACAGAAAAAACCGGCCAGGCCGCATGCCAGCAGCAGGTCCGCCGTCTGCGGCAGGACGTCCGCCAGCACGCCCCAGTAAAGGATAAGCCCGGTCCCGGCCATACAGACCGCCGGGACAAACCAGCTTCTGATCCGCACGAACCGGTACAGGATGAACAGATCACCCCAGAAGGACAGGATAAGAAGCCCCGTCCTTCCTGCCTGTAATACAGAATCCAATCCTCTGCGCCTCCCCCTGCATCTTTCTGTTCCCGGGCATGACACGCCCGGTTTTAATTAGGATGCCGGAAAATGGCAGAAATATTCAGTGGCATTTACTCCATCCGCAGCATTTGCATATATTGCAGCCTTCTTCAAACACAAGCGGTTCCCCGCACTCCGGGCAGTACATCTTATCCGTATCCGCTTCCGTGCTCACCGCCTTCGGCTTCGGCGCCTTGTCTGTGCGGACGGTCTTCGCCTTTGTATTTCCCCGGCGCTCCGCCAGCTCAGCCTGCATCTCGTTGTACATATCCAGAAGGGCATTCCCGACTGCCATCGGGCAGCACGCGCCTTTGCTCGTATCCTTGCGGGACACGCGCCTTGCCGTATAAGACGGGCAGGAGCCGCTGGAATTAAGCTGGTCCACGATCGTCTCGATATCGATGCCGCCGCGTGCGCTGATAGAGATCATACGGGACAGGCCGACCATGAAGTTGTTGCATCCGCCGGTGGAGCCCTTGCTCAGGTAAGTCTCAAGGAGCGCGCCCGTATGCGGGTCAAAGAGGGCGATGCAGTGCAGGCTTCCGCAGCCTGTGGTGAGCTTCCTCTTCTTGCCCACGACGTCGTCCGTCACGAGCAGGATCTCACCCCGCTTCAGGCCCTCGCCGGCCAGCACCCTGTCCTTCTCTTTCTCTTTCTTCTCACTGGTGTTGAGGATGCCGATCCTCTTGCAGCCGTCGCGGAAGATGGTGATCCCTTTAAGTCCCTTCTCATACGCGTACATGTAGAGGCTCTCCGTCTCTTCCACGGTAAAGCGGTTCGGGACATTGACGGTGGAACTGATGGAGGCGTCGATATGCGTCTGCCATACAGCCTGCATATCGATCCTGTGCCGGTATCCGAGCGTCATCGCCGTCACGAAATAATCCGGGAGCTCCGAGTCGCTCCTGAGCCCGTGCTGCTTCATATAAGTCTCCACGATCTTCGTATAGACCTTATAGTAAACGTCGGTCCCGTGCAGGGACTCTGTCTTGCGCTCATAGTAGTTCGCATACACCGGTTCGATCCCGCCGGAGATACCGAGCATCGTAGAAAGGGTCCCCGTGGGCGCGATGGTCAGGAGCTGGGAGTTGCGCAGGCCGTACTTGCGCACCAGCTCACGGGTCTTCTCAGATGTATTTGCCTCAAAGAACGGCGTCGTCATGATCTCATCAATGTTGCACTTCGCAAACGCGCCTTTCTCCTTCGCAAGCAGCGCGGAAGCGGCGATCGCGGAGTCCGCCATGGCGAATCCGATATTGTCGCACATTTCGATGGCGTCCTCTTCCCCGTAAGTCAGCCCCAGCTTGATCAGGCAATCCGCAAGGCCCATGATGCCAAGGCCGATCTGGCGCCACTGGCCGACGCTCTCCTGCTGCTCTTCCAGCGGATGGAGCGGCAGCCCCTCTTCCAGCACTTCATTGAGCGCGCCGACAGACACCTCCACACAGTGCCGCAGCCCCTCAAAGTCAAAATGCGCGTGGTCCGTAAAAGCATCCTGCACGAACTCCGCCAGGTTAATGCTTCCAAGCAGGCAGCTCCCGCCCGCGGGAAGCGGCTCCTCCGCACAGGGATTGACGCCGGCATAGGAAAATTCCTTCGTATTGCTCAGGAGGTTCCAGCCGTCGATCCGGTCCCAGAACAGCGCGCCCGGCTCCGCGTAATCCCAGTTCGTCTCGGCGATGCGGTGGAACAGGTCCCTGGCATTGACCGTCTTCTCGATCACCTCGCCCGTGGCCTCCCTCGTATAGTGAAGGGTATAGTCTTCGTTATTCTTCACCGCCTCCATGAAATCCTCGTGGATGCGGACGGAAATATTCGCCTTCGTCACCTTCTCCAGGTCTGTCTTCAGGTCGATGAACTCCTCCACGTCCGGATGCGAACAGTCGATGGAGATCATAAGCGCGCCGCGGCGCCCGTTCTGCCCGATCAGCGCTGTCACCAGGGAATAAAGCTCCATGAAAGAAACCGATCCGCTGGTCTCCTTCGCCGCATTGTTGATCTTCGCGCCGCGCGGGCTGAGCCCCGAGATGTCTACGCCGCAGCCGCCGCCGTAGCTGTATGTGCGCGCAAGCTTCTTCGCGCAGTCGAAGATGCTCTCGATATTGTCTTCCGGCGGGGCGATCACATAGCAGTTCGAGTATGTGACTTTCCTGCCTTTTTCATTCAGTCCCCTGTTGGAGAGGATCCGCCCCCCGAACAGGAATTTCTTCTGGCGGATGTATTCCGCGATCTTTTCATTGCCTCCGCTGACGCGGGTGAGCCACTGCTCAAAATCTTCACCGTCACTGCAATACTTCTTGGTCCAGATGTCTGTACCGAGCTGATTCTCTTCACCGAGCCATTCTTCTACTGTCATTCTCCCATACCTCTTCTTTTTGATTCTTCGTTCTCTTCCCGCCGCAGGCGGCGGAGCCGGTCTGCTGCCGGATGCCTGCCCTGCGGGAACGTGGCATAGTAAATGTTATCATCAGAAAAAATAAATATCAAGGCTTGACAAATGGAAAATATCTGTTCCTACCACAAAATATAGTATTTTACTGAATTTCGCCATACATGAAGTTGATTTTCCGGGCCCCGGGTCCGGTTCTGCAGATCCGCACCTTGATATGGCGCCGCCCTGACGTTATAATGGAGACAAGAATTCTTTTACAGGAGGGAAAATTTATGAAAAACAGAATCCGAAAACTCTTGCTGGCAATGTGTGCCGTCACGGCTGCTTTCGCGCTTGCCGCATGCGGCGGCTCCGGCGGCAAAGCACCCGCTGACGATACGGCGCAGGCTGAAGACGACGCCGTTGCCGGGGATGACGCCGCTGCCGGGGACGCGGCGGAAGAAGAGGCCGCTGAAGAGGAAGACTCCACGGTATCCGGCAAATATGCCACCATCCAGGAGTTTATTGATTCCGACCTCATGCAGCAGCAGCTCAAGACCCAGACGGACAGCCTGGCAGACACCGGGCTGACCGTGGAACTGACCGGCGAAGGGAATCAGCTGATCTACAATTTCATCATTGAAGACCCGGATATCTCAGCCATCATGGCTTCCGATCCGTCGTATCTCACCGACAGCCTCGAGTCGCAGGCTTCCACCTTCTCGTCGGTAGCGAAATCGCTCAGCGCAGCCATCGACGTGGAAGATCCGGTCGTTGTGGTACGCTACACAGGAAGCGACGGGACCGTGCTCGCCTCCCAGGAATACCCGGCATCCGCAGCCGAAGGCGCGGCTGCAGACGACACAGCTGCCGACACAACAGCAGAGTAAACCGGCATAAAAAATCCATCCGGCGGACATCTGTCCGTACCGGATGGATTTTTTTATCAGTGCTTCTGACCGCATTTCCCGCTGTGGGGGCAGCTTCCGCCTGCCGGGCAGCCGATGCACTTCGTTCCTTTTTTCTTTTCCTTAACGATATAGGCGACTGCGCCGCCGATCAGGAGGATCAGTATGATCCCCACGATAATGTCTGCCATGACCAGATCCCTGCCTTTCCAGACTTATTGTACCACACTTTTGCCGTGAAGGCTGTACTCTGCGGCAAATTCCCGGTCGGATTTGCGGATCCGCCACAGGATGATCACTGCAAATGCAAGTACGGCGATCAGTCCCGGGACAAACGCGGTTCCAAGAGAACCGGTCGTAACAAGGGTTCCGACCTGGTATACCAGGAAGGCAACCGTATATCCGGTAGCCAGCTGCAGGCAGATGCCGCCAAACAGCCATTTTCCGCTCTTCATCTCCGAATTCATGGCGCCCAGGGCCGCGAAGCAGGGCGGGGTGTAGAGATTGAACATCAGGTATGCAAGGGCCGCCGCTTTCGTCAGTCCCATGACTGTTGCCACTTCACTGCCGCTTCCCACAAGCGCCAGTTCATCCGTATCGATCAGGTTCGTCACTCCATATACAACCGCAAGCGTGCCGACCACATTTTCCTTCGCGATAAATCCTGTGATCGCTGCCGCTGCGAGCTGCCATACGCCGAATCCCAGCGGGATGAACAGGATCGCAAATGGATGAGCGATACTTGCAAGGATGGATGTGCTCTCCGCGCCTTCCTCCACCAGCTGGAACTGCCAGTTGAAAGTCTGCATGATCTGGACCACCGTGTTGCACACAAGGATGATCGTTCCGGCCTTGATGATATACGCCTTGCCGCGCTCCAGCATGGAAACGCATGCGCGCTTCAGGCTCGGGATCTTATATTCCGGAAGCTCGATGATGAAGAAGGATTTGCGGTATTTCTGTCCCGTGATCCGCTTTACGAGCAGCGCGCCCAGAAGGACCAGGACGATGCCCACCAGATACATGGTCGCCGATACCCACCACGCATCCGCAAAGAACGCGCCTGCGAAGAGGGCGATCACCGGGATCTTCGCGCCGCAGGGCATGAACGGGGTCAGCATGGCCGTTGTGCGGCGCTCCCGCTCATTCCGGATCGTACGGGACGCCATAACGCCCGGGATGGCACAGCCGGTGCCGATGACCATGGGGATCACGGATTTACCGGAAAGCCCCACCCGCTTGAAGATCGGATCCAGCACGACCGTCGCCCTTGCCATATATCCGCAGTCTTCCAGAAGGGCGATCAGGAAGTACATGACCATAACCAGCGGAAGGAAGCCGACTACCGCGCCGACGCCGCCGATAATGCCGTCCACGAGGAGCGCATAAAGGAGCGGGTTGGCATTTTCCATCAGGCCGCCCACCCAGCCCTGGAAGGTTTCGATCCAGCCCACCAGCCAGTCGGCGATCCATGTTCCGAGCGTCGTCTGGGATATGTAGAATACCAGGAAGATCACAGCCACAAAGATCGGGATGCCGATGACCTTGTGGGTGATGATCTCATCCACTTTATCCTGGAAGTTTTTATCTTTTGTAAATACTTTCCTCTTTTCCACCTGCTTTACGATGCCGTTGACGAACTCGAACCGCTTCCGGTCGGCCGCCTCCACCGCCTTCTTATCTGTCAGGTCGATATCCGCCTGTACATACGGAGCCGTCTGTCCCGCGCCTTTCAGAGACGCCGCGGCTCTGACCGCCTCTTTCAGTCCGGTGTGCCCCGCCGATGTGGACACGGTCTTGACAACCGGGCAGCCCAGTTTCTCAGAAAGACGTTTTTCATCGATCTCGGTCTGCTTCTTATCCGTCATATCACTCTTGTTGAGCGCCACAACCACCGGGACGCCGAGCTCCAGGAGCTGCGTGGTGAAGAAAAGGCTCCGGCTTAAGTTCGTTGCATCCACGATATTGATGATCGCATCCGGATGTTCATTCCTGACATAACTGCTTGTAATGCTCTCCTCAGACGTAAAAGGCGACATCGAATAGGCGCCGGGCAGATCCACTGCCACCAGCTCCTCCACGCCGTCATAATACGACTTTTTGATCAGGCTCTCCTTGCGCTCCACCGTAACGCCGGCCCAGTTCCCGACCTTTTCATTTCTGCCTGTCAGGGCATTGTACATGGTCGTTTTTCCACTGTTCGGGTTCCCTGCAAAAGCAATTCTCATTTTACAAATCTCCTCCTTCATTCCGATTAGTTTTAACTAACCTTGTTTCAAAAAAAACAGTGATCTGCATCACTATTTTTTATTTTATATTGAAATAGCTTTCGCTAAATCAGTATCAATATTGTACCGGCCGTCTTTGATGGAAACGGTGCAGCCGCCCCGCACCCTGGAGACCACCGTGATCGGCTCCCCGCTGTAACAGCCCAGTGAAAACAGAAACGCCTCCAGCTCTTCATCGTCTGTCGCAATCCCTTTCACAATATACTCTTTGCCTTCTTCCGCATCAAGTAACGTCATATCAACCAACCCTTCATTTCAGATAAAATCCTGCGTTTCAGAATTTGTTATTTCTAACATTTGATAGTTTATACTAACTCATATGCGCTGTCAATAGTTTTTGAGAACATTTTTCAAAAAATTCCAAAATTTGCCCATGCGCTGTGATTATGGTATACTTAACGGAAATACCTGCATATGAAAAGAGAGGTGACCCCTGTGCACGGAAATGAATCATCTGAAAATTATCTGGAGACGATCCTTGTGCTGAGCAGACGGCTCCCGGTCGTCCGTTCGGTGGATGTCGCGACAGAACTGAATTTTAAGAAGCCAAGCGTCAGCGTGGCCATGAAAAAGCTCCGCGAAAGCGGACATATCACCGTCTCCCATGAGGGATATATCACACTGACGGAGTCCGGGAAAAAAATCGCAGAATGCATCTATGAGCGCCATACGCTCCTCTCCACCTGGCTGGAACGGCTCGGCGTGGATCCGGAGATCGCAGCCGAAGACGCCTGCCGGATCGAGCATGTGATCAGCCCGGAAAGCTTCGAAGCGATCAAAAAGCATGTGAAACCATAAGAAAACGGAGCATCATTCTGATTATTCAAAATGATGCTCCGTTTTTCTACAGTTCGATCTGTGCCAGAACACTTTTTAACTCATCCGCTGATTTCTGCAGATTCTTTTTCTCCTCTTCACTCAGGCTGATCTCCAGGATCTGCTCCGCCCCTTTATTCCCGATCACAGTCGGTATGCTCAGGCACAGCCCATCCAGTCCGTACTCCCCGTTCAGTGATACGGAGATTGGCGCTACCGTATGACTGTCCCGGACGATGGCCTCCGCGATCCTTGCCGCCGCCATCCCGATGCCGTAGTAAGTCGCTCCCTTGCGCTCGATGATCTCGTAGGCACTGTCCCGCACCGCATGATAGATCTCGTCTTTGGTCCGGTCCAGATTGCCGATGCCCCGTATGCGGGCAAATTCATCCAGTGGGATGCCGTATACATTTGCACAACTCCATACCGCAAGCTCGCTGTCCCCGTGCTCTCCTGCAATGAACGCATGGACGTTCTTACTGTCCACATCCAGCTTCTGGCTGATCAGATACTTGAATCTCGCCGTATCAAGAACCGTACCGGAACCGATCACCCGCTCCTTCGGGAATCCGGACTCCCGGAGCGCCACTTCAGTCAGGATGTCCACCGGGTTCGATACGATCATCAGAATGCCTTCGCATTTCACCCGTTTGATCTCCGCAATGATCCCTTTCATGATCCGGGAGTTCTTCTGCACCAGGTCAAGCCGTGTCTCCCCCGGCTTCTGGTTCGCTCCCGCCGTGATGATCACTACGGATGCGTCCGCAATATCCTCGTACGTTCCCGCATGGATGTCCATGGAATGGGCGAACGGGATGCCGTGGCTGATATCCATCGCCTCCCCTTCTCCCTTCGCCTGAACTGCGTCGATCAGGACAAGCTCTGAAAAAGTTCCCTGCTGCATCAGCGTATAGGCGATGGTCGATCCGACAAATCCACATCCGATCACTGCTGCTTTCTGTATATTCACCATGATTATAACCTCCTTGAAATTCATTTTTATTTCCTAGTATTTTGCTAGGATTTCTTTACAAGCCTTATTATAATATAGTTTCTGAAAAAATCAAGAGGTTATACGGAAATTTTTTCAAAAAAAGCCAGGGAACCATATTTCTGATTCCCTGGTCGTATATTTTGTATTTTGAGCCGAACGCTCATACCGGTTTGTTCGGCCTGGATTGGCATTCTATTCCTGCAGCGACCGCTTTCTTGATATGGTCACTTTTTCATCGTAGCATGCGAATATGCCATCTACTTTCTCTTTATCCGGCTTCGGTGTGATGAAGCTCACCACCGGCACAACAACAAGCCCTGCCGCCATGGCCGCTGCCCCCGCGTTGATCGGGGAGTCGATGAATCCAATGAACATATTTGCGACTGTGATGCCGACGCCGCTGATAAAACCGGCCCAGACACCTGCCCTGGTCACGCCCTTCCAGTACAGGCCGTACATAAACGGCGCCAGGAACGCGCCCGCCAGCGCGCCCCAGGAGATACCCATGAGCTGCGCGATGAATGTAGGCGGATCCAGCGCGATCACCACCGAAACGACCAGGAAGAATACCACCAGGATCTGCATGGTGATGATCTGCTTCTTCTCGCTCATATTTTTCACCACATTATCTTTCAGAAGATCCAGCGTCATCGTGGAGCTGGACGTCAGCACCAGCGAGGACAGGGTGGACATGGACGCGGACAGTACCAGCACCACCACGATGCCGATCAGGATATCCGGCAGCCCGGAGAGCATGTGGGGCACAATGCTGTCAAATACGACCGCCCCCGATCCATCGTAGATCGCCGGGCTGTCAAAAAGCCTGCCGAATCCGCCCAGGAAGTAGCATCCGCCGGATACGACGATGGCAAATACGGTAGAGATCACGGTCCCGGTATTGATGGACTTCTCGTCTTTGATCGCATAGAATTTGCCGATCATCTGCGGCAGCCCCCAGGTGCCGAGGGAAGTCAGGATGACCACGCCCAGGAGGTTCAGCGGATCGGGCCCGAAGAAGGATGTAAAGGCGCCCGGCTGCCCGGCTGTCAGCGGGACATCGCTGGGAATCTGTGCCATCTCCGATATGGCGTTCATGAAGCCGCCCTGTCCGCTCAGCACAGCGGCGATCACCGCCACGATCCCGATGAGCATGATGATGCCCTGGATGAAATCATTGATGGCCGTCGCCATGTATCCGCCCAGGATGACGTATACAGCCGTAAAGAGCGCCATGGCGATCACGCACCAGGTGTAGGGGATGTTAAACGCCATCTCAAACAGCCTGGACAGCCCGTTGTATACGGAAGCCGTGTACGGGATCAGGAATATGAAAACGATCATGGACGCCGCCACTTTGAGCGCCTTTGACCCGTACCGCTCGCCGAAGAAGTCCGGCATCGTCCTGGACTGGAGATGCTGGGTCATGATCTTCGTCCGCCTGCCAAGTACGACCCAGGCCAGGAGGCTTCCGATCACGGCGTTGCCGATGCCGATCCAGGTGCTGGCGATGCCGTATTTCCATCCGAACTGACCGGCATATCCGACAAATACAACCGCGGAAAAATAGGAAGTGCCATATGCAAATGCAGTGAGCCAGGGCCCCGCAGAGCGGCCGCCCAGGACGAATCCGTCCACACTGGAGGTATGCCGGCGTGCATAGACCCCGACGCCCGCCATTACCGCAAAAAATATGATCAGCATTGCAATTTTGATTCCCATTGTTCTTTCCGCCTTTCCTGTTCTGTTTCTTTCACTTTATATTCGCTTTATTGCGTTACGCTTTAAACCGTTACGCTTTAAAGCATTAAAGTTCCTTGCCATAGGATAACACGGGCGCAGGGCCCGTGTCAACTGTTTTTTATGCAGTTTCCGGCTACAGCTGTTCCATCATCTCAAACCGGAACGAAGCCGCCACACCGGTTGCCACTGTAACTATCACACTATAGATCAGCACGATTGGGAAGATCAGATCCATATTTATGAATACTGCTGCAAGCGCCGCCACGCCCACACCGGCGCCAAGGAGCATCATCTGGATGCACATGCGGATGATGTTCTGCCCCGTCTTCCCGAACGTCTCCCCGACCAGATACTGGGTGATCACCATCGTGTACAGCCGGTTGGCCTGGATGACCACATAGATCAGGATGCAGAATATGATCTTCCACACCGGCACCCGCCAGTAAAGGCCGATCGGCAGGCAGATGACCGCCCCGTTGACAACCGCCTTGATATGCTCCGTCAGCGTGGCGTACCACATCTTCCGCAGGGGCGTGTCCGGGATCATGAATATGTAGGGATTCTTGAGCTCTGTCTCCCATTTCCCCAGATACCCGCTCATGCAGAAGGACACATAGGCCACCACTCCGAGAAGAACAAGGGGCGCTTCTGAAGAACCGACCGCGTCTTTGCCGAAGCCGAAGGAGAAGCAGACGGCGATGAACAGGGAGATCAGTGTAAGTTTGTCAAGGAAGAAGAACTTCTCCTTCCGGTATTCCAGCATCTGCCTGTGGAAGACCGCCTTCGCCCCCTTCCCGGTGATCCTTTCGCGGACGCGGCGGAAGCTGCGCTTCTTTTCATTCATGCTCCAGACCATTTCCCCGGATTTCTGGCGTTTCTTCAATTCTGCATAATCGTCGGCAAATTTCGCCGCTTCCTCATAGTAGCCGCCGTCGCATTTCATACGGACCGCCGCGGCAGTGGAAACGCACACCACTGCAAGATAAAGGACTGTACAGCTCACATTCAGGGCGGTCGGGCCAAACAGGATCAGCCGGTAGGCCGCGATCTGCCAGCCCATGACCGGGATCATCTGGAGGGCAGGCAGGTCCACCAGCGCCCAGGCGCTCTCAATGGAAAGACCGTTTATCCGGAAGTAAAGCACCACCGCCAGCGCGAACGCCGCCATAAAGATCCTGATCGCCCAGCGGATCCCTTTCATCATTCTCTCCGGCAGCCGGTCATTTGTATACAGGAATACCATGACCGCGATCTCGAAGGCCAGCTCGATGACCAGGCCGAACAGGACCACCAGGACCGCTTTCACCGGATGGATCCCGAATACGGTGAACGCCCCGATCCCGATCACGAGCCAGATGCACACAGACATCACGTAGTTCATCCAGGCGGCCTCAAGCAGCACCAGCTTCGGGCTGACCGGCGAAGGGAATACAAAGTGCGCGTGGGCGGGCCGGAAGAGAATCCCCTTCCGGGAAGAATAGGACATAAAATTGCCCAGGAATCCGTATATGCTCCAGATGATCAGGACCGCCAGCAGCCCCTTCGGCGAATCAATGTGGATCGTCAGCGCCAGAGTGCCCAGCATGGCCACCACGAAGATCCCGTATGCGATCCCGAAGATCAGAAGGACCAGGGTCAGCGGCTTCCTGCACGCCCGCTTCAGATTGTTGACAAGGCTTCGTTTTGTCAGATAGATCAGTGCTTTCATTCGTTCTCACCGCCTGTCACCGCGAAGAACAGTTCGTCCAGATCCCGTCCTTCCGCGTCAGCTTTTGTATGGGACGCTTTAATGTGCCCCTTTTCCATGACGAACATAACGTCCCATAGGTCTTCCACCATCTCCAGCATGTGGGTGCTGATGAGCACGGTGACGCCCCGGCTCCTGAGCTCGAGCACCACTTCTTTCAGCATCCGGATGGCCGCCGGATCCAGTCCGACCATGGGCTCATCCAGCAGGATCACTTTCGGTTTTACCGCCAGGGCGCAGCAGATGCTTACCTTCTGCATCATCCCTTTGGACAGCTCATTTCCCAGCTTGTCCTGCTTGTCTTCCATCTCAAAGTCCCGGAGGATCTCCGCCACTTCCTCATCGGTGATATCGCTGCCGTACGCCATACGGACGTATTCGATATGTTCCCGGACCGTCAGGGCGTCAAACATATTCGGGATCTCCGGCACATAGGCAAAGACCTTCTTCGCCTCCAGCGACCGGGCCGGCATCCCCTGAATCCGGATCATCCCCTTATAGCGGAGAAGCCCGGCAATGCTCTTGATAATGGTGGATTTGCCCGCGCCGTTCGGCCCCAGCAGGATCCCCACCTGCCCGTCCGGGACCGTAAATGTCACATGGTCCACGGCTTTATTTTTCCCATAATTTTTACTCAGGTCCTGTATTTCCAGCATATATCCTCCTGTCTGCAGGAATTTTCCGGTAAAAAAATCCCGCATCTTTGTATTATTAGTTTAATACAAAGATACAGGACATCCACATTTTTGTCAATCAGTTTCTGATTAATTTTGTGTTAAGATTCCATCTTCTCCACAACTTCACCCTGTTTTTTATAAATGCTGTTTCCCGGCACAAAACCGCGCACTGAGGAGAGCGGGTAGATGTTGCTGTGGCTTCCGACCACGGTGCCCGGGTTCAGGACGCTTCCGCATCCCACCTCGACTTCATCGCCGAGCATGGCGCCGAATTTCTTCATGCCGGTCTCGATATTCCCGTCCGGAGTCTTTACGACAACCAGCTTCTTGTCGGATTTCACATTGGATGTGATGGACCCGGCGCCCATGTGGGACTTATACCCAAGGATCGAGTCACCGACGTAATTGTAATGGGGAACCTGCACCTTATTGAACAGGATCACGTTTTTGAGCTCCGTGGAGTTTCCTACGACCGCGCCCTCGCCCACGATCGCATTGCCGCGGATAAATGCGCAGTGGCGCACTTCCGCCTCTTTGCCGATGATCGCCGGCCCGTTGATAAACGCAGTCGGTGCGACTTTGGCAGACTTTGCGACCCAGACATTTTCCCCGCGCTTCTCGTATTCCTCTTCGCTGAGCGTATTCCCCAGTTCCACGATGAACGCGCTGATCTTCGGCAGGACTTCCCACGGGTAGGTCACGCCGTCAAAGATATCCTTTGCGATCGTCTCATCAAGTGTATAAAGTTCCTTCACTGTAAGTGCCGTTAATGTCTCCATTTCTTATTCTTCCTTTCCGCCGGCCTTCTTCCGGCCCTTTCTATAAAAACCCGCCGCCTTATCGTAGCAGGCTCTTAACTGATACTGATTGTTGAGCCCTTTGACCCCCACCGTCCTCCGGGTAATGAAGTCGTCGAGCTTCTTCATATATTCGTCTGATGTAATGGTCCCTTCCGCCACATAAGTCAGCCCCTTTTCCCAGCTGGCCGTCAGTTCCGGATTGAGCAGGGAGCGGATGGAATTGTCCACCACGTCGTACACCATCTCCCCCTGCAGGGTCGGGGTGATGATCTGGGTTTTTTTATTGAGCGCCAGATATCTGATGTGGATCAGTTTCTTGAGGATCTCCGCCCTTGTGGCGCTGGTTCCGATGCCGCTGCCCTTGATCTGGGCCCGCAGTTCCTCATCCTCTATAAGCTGGCCTGCGTTTTCCATGGCCAGGATGATGGAACCGGAATTATAGCGCTTCGGCGGGGACGTCTCCCCCTCTTTGATATCCAGCGACCGAACCGGAAGGACGTCGCCTTTTTTCAGTGTCTTTATCACCTCGAAAAGCGCCTGATCCGATGGCTGGTCCGTACTGTCCTGATCCCGCGCTCCCGGTTCTTCATTTTCCGGAGCGTTCTGCCCGCGGCTTCCCGGGACGCCGGCCACTTTCAGGTAGCCTTCCTCCGCCAGGACTTTGAAGTTTGAGAAAAAGCTCTCGCCCCGCATCTTTGAGACGATGGATACTTTCTGATACACCGCCGGCGGATAAAAGATGCTTAAAAACCGCCTGACGATCAGGTCATATACACGGTGGGCGGTCGCAGACACCGAGTTGAGCGCCGCAAGCCCCTGTCCCGTCGGGATGACCGCATAATGGTCCGTGATCTGCTTATCATTGACATAGCGGGTCTTCGCCAGGTTCTTATGGCTTCCGAACTGAAGGATGTCCTGGAGATACGGCCCGGCCACAGGGTATTTTGACAGGCCGTTCAGGTTCCGGCTGATCTCCTTTGCCACCGCTGTGGACAGGACTCTGGCGTCTGTCCTCGGATAGGTCACCAGCTTCTTCTCATACAGTTCCTGGACGATCCGCAGCGTCTCATCCGGGCTGATCTTGAACCGGCGGGAACAGTCATTCTGAAGCTCCGCCAGGTTGTAAAGGAGGGGCGGGTTCTTCTTTTCTTTCTTCTTTTCCACCGATTCGATCCGGCAGGAAAGAGGCTGTTCCTCCGACAGATATGTGATCAGCGCCCGGGCGTCCTTCTCCTCCTTAAACCCGTTTTCTTTATACAGCTCCGGCACAAGGAGAAGTTCGCCGGAGTCTTTCATCTCCGCATAGCGGGAGCCTGCCGCCGCCCGCCACTCCCCTTCAAAGGTGTGCCCGGACGCATCGACCGTGCTTATAACCCGGTAAAAGGGCGTCTTCACGAACTCCCGGATCTCCCGTTCCCTGCGGACTACCATGCCGAGCACGCAGGTCATGACGCGGCCCACGGATATGACGGCGTATTTCGTTTTCAGATAGGAAGAAATACTGTTCCCGTACTTCAGCGTCAGCAGACGGGAGAAATTGATCCCCATCAGGTAGTCTTCTTTGGCTCTTAAGTAAGCGGATGCGCTCAGGTTGTCGTATTCCGACAGGTCCTTCGCCTCCCGGATCCCCCGCAGGATCTCTTCCTCCGTCTGGGAATCGATCCATACGCGCCGCCGCTTCTTGCCTGTCACATGGGCTTCCTGCTCCACAAGGCGGTAGATATACTCTCCCTCCCGCCCGGAGTCGGTGCACACGTAGATCGTATCCACGTCGTCCCGGTTCAGGATCCCGCTGACGGTCCTGAACTGCTTTGCCACGGCAGGAATAACCTCATATTTAAAATCGTCCGGGATGAACGGAAGCGTCTGGAGGCTCCATTTCTTCAGCGCCGGATCATAGGCCTCCGGGTAGCTCATGGTCACCAGGTGGCCCACGCACCAGGTGACGATGGCCTCATCGGATTCCAGATATCCGTCGCCGCGCCTTGTCTTCAGTTTCAATGCTTTTGCGAATTCCTGGGCCACACTGGGCTTCTCCGCAATATATACCGATTTTGCCATAGATGTCTGTTCTGTTCTCTTTTCTTATTAATCCGTCAGGAAACGGTAGGCAGTGCGGGTGTCGTATTTCATTCCTTTTCTGCACACCGGGGACGGGAAATTGTCATGATGGATGGCGTCCGGATAATACTGGGTCTCCAGGCATACCGCCGAGCGCTTCTCATATACCGCGCCGTCCTTGCCCGGCTCATGGTCAAGGAAGTTGGCGGTGTACATCTGCACGCCCGGGAGGTCTGTGTAGACTTCCATCCGGATCCCGCTTTTTTCCGACGTCACTTCTGCTACTTTAGCAAATCTGCCGTTGTTTTTCAATACCCAGTTGTGGTCGTACCCGCCGCCGAAACGGAGCGGCTCGTAGTCTGCATCGATCTCCGCGCCGAGGGTCTTCGCCGTCCGGAAATCCATCGGCGTCCCTTCCACGCTGCGGATCTCGCCGGTGGGGATGGACTCCGCATCCGCCGGGGTAAAGCTGTCCGCATTGAGCCAGACTTTGTGCTCCAGCACGGACCCGCTGCTGTGCCCGTCTAGGTTGAAATAACTGTGGTTCGTCATATTGATGACGGTATCCTGGTCCGGCACCGCCTCATAGTGGATGCTCAGGGCATTCTCATCATCCAGCTGATAGGTCACGCGCATATCCAGTGCGCCCGGGTATCCCTGGTCGCCGTCCGGGCTGTGGAGCAGGAATGTGATCCGGTCCTCCCCCTGTTTCTCCACCGTCCAGAGCCGTTTCTGGTAATAGTCATTGCCGCTGTGCAGGTTGTTATGGCCGTTGTCGTTCTTATCGAGCGTATAGGATGCGCCGTTGATCTCAAAAGCGGCCCCGCCGGTGCGGTTGGCGCATCTGCCGACCGTGGCGCCCATCCCGCCGCTGCCGCGCTCATAGCCGGACGCGTCGTCGTAGCCAAGCACCACGTCCACAGCCTTCCCGTTCCTGTCCTTAACGGACAGCCGGACAAGCGTCGCCCCGAAATCGGACACGTACGCCTGCATCCCTTTCCTATTCTTAATAAGATACAAATGTGCTTCTTTACCGTCCCCGGTCAGTCCGAATCCTGTAACTGTCTGATTTTCCATGAATGTCTCTCTCCTTTTCCTGTCATTTCCCGTTTTTTCTCCTGAACAGCGCCTTCAGCCGTCCCAGCAGCGTCCGCTTCTGCGGCCTGTATACTGCGGCGGGCCGGCGCGCGTTCAGCGCTTCTTTCATAAACGCCGCCTGGGCGCTGACCGGCTCTGCTCCCCGGGTTTTCTTCCTGTATGTGCCGTCACTGAGCATCTTCCTCGCTTTCACATTATCTGAAAGCATGAGGTTCAGGTCGCGGATCAGCTTCCTGCGGATCTCACGGTCAAAGACCGGGCAGGCGACCTCCACCCGCTTCTCCGTGTTCCGTGTCATCATATCCGCCGAGCCTATGTAGACTTTCGCATCATCGCCCTGCCCGAACACAAAGACCCGGGGATGCTCCAGGTACCGGCCTACGATGCTCGTCACGCTCACATTCTCCGTTCTTCCGGGGATCCCCGGAAGGATGCAGCAGATCCCGCGCACAATCAGGTCCACCTTTACGCCCGCACTGGATGCTTCCGACACTTTGCGTATGAAGTCCATATCGGTCAGGGAATTCATTTTCATCAGGACATATCCCCGGGCGCCCTTCTCGATCTCTTCATCGATGAGGGTCAGGACTTTCTGCTTCAGGCTGGAAGGCGATACGATCAGATGGTCGTAGACGCCGTCCAGGTTGCCGATGGACATATTTTTAAAAAATACCGCCGCGTCCTCCCCGATCTCCTGGCTGGCGGTGATCAGCGAGTAATCCGTGTACATCTTCGCGGTCTTTTCGTTGTAATTCCCGGTCCCGACCTGGGTAATGTAGCGGATCTCATTTTTATTCCGGTATGTGATCAGGCACAGCTTGGAGTGGACTTTGTAGTCCTCAAATCCGTAAAGGACCCGGCACCCCGCCTCTTCCATACGCTCCGACCAGTCGATGTTGTTCTGCTCGTCAAACCGCGCCCGAAGCTCGATCAGCACCGTCACCTCCTTGCCGTTCTCGGCGGCGGCGCACAGGTATTCCACCAGCCTGGCCTTTTTCGCCAGGCGGTAGATGGTGATCCGTATGGTCATCACATCCGGATCGGACGCCGCCTCCCGGATCAGCTGCAGGAAGGGATCCATGCTCTCATAAGGGAATGACAGCAGCACATCCTTATGCTTCACCTGCTCCATCACGCTGCCTTCGGCCAGGGCCGGAGACGGCTGTGGGTCAAACGGTTCATCGGTAAGCGCCCGCTTCATGGGCTCCGGCAGCCTGTCGGCGATGGCAAAGATAAACCCGAGCTTCATCGGCATCTTCGTCCGGAAGATGCACTGCGGCGTGATCTTAAAACGGCTGCAGAAATATTTCTCCATGTCTTTGCCAAGGGGCGCCGCCACTTCCAGGCGCACGACTGCCATCCGCCGGCGTTTGTGGAGCGTTTCCTTCATGATGTGCCGGAAGTCATCGTGGTCTGCATAGGCCTCGTCATCCGGGGAAATGTCCGCATTGCGGGTCACGCATATATAGTTTCTGTCCGACACTTCATACCGGTCGAACACCAGGTCCAGATACTCCATGATCACTTTCTCCATCCGGATATACCTGATGTCATGGCCCGGAAGGTAGAGCACATCGGATATGTATTCCGGGACCGGCACAATCCCCATCATGGTCTTATTATTCTGCTTCAGATCAGCCACCACGTAGATCTCTTTGCTCACCAGATGAGGGAACGGATGGTTTGCGTCAATGATCTGCGGGGACAGGACCGGCAGGACCTGCTCTTTAAAATATTTCTTTACATACTTCTTCTCCTGAGGCTCCAGCTCCTTCAGGTCCAGCCCGCACACGCCGTAGGGCTTCAGCTGTTTCTTGATCTCGGCGTAGGTCTTGTCCCGCTCCTTGTAAAGGGGCGCCACCGCCGCGTAGATCGCGTCCAGCTGTTCTGTCGCGGTCATGCCGGACCGGATGTCCAGCTTCTTATTGTCCGCCGCCGCCATATCGTAGAGGCTTCCCACGCGGATCATGAAGAATTCATCCAGGTTGCTGGTGAAGATGGCGACGAACTTCATCCGCTCCATCAGCGGCACCGTCTCATCCCGCGCTTCCTCCAGCACCCTCTGGTTGAACCGGAGCCATGACAGCTCCCGGTTCTGCGTGTAATCGAGTATCTCCTGTTTTCCCATCCTGCTTTGTCTCCTTTATATCAGATGTGGGATGACTGCATCCGCGCCGTGCTACGCTTTCAGGAATGCCCTCAGGCCGTCCATCCGCTCTTCCATATAGCGATAGCCGTGCTCATAAAACGCCTCCAGCGACTCTTTATTGCGCTCAAGCCGCGAAACCGGCTTCACCTGCGGGCGGATCACAAAGATCTTCCCGGCCTTTTCCAGCTGGTCGATGTGGTTCATCAGCTTATTGTATTCAAAGCTTCTCCGGAAAATGGTCCGGATCAGGTTCGGATATGATTTATACGCCCGTTTGTACACCCTCTGGAGCGCCGGGGACACGACCTTCTTCCGGTATCCCTTATTCTTGGTCAGGACGACGACGATCTTCTTATTGCCAAGCTCCCGCGCCCGCCCGAGGGGCACGGAATCCGCCAGCCCGCCGTCCAGATAAGGGGTTCCGTCCACGTTGACGATGGGCGTGAGGAGCGGCATGCTGCAGGACGCCCGGCAGATCTTCATCAGACGTTCACGGTCATGGCTTTCCGTCATGTACTCGGCCTTTCCCGTGATGCAGTTGGTCGTCACCAGCTCACAGTGGATCTCCGAATTAAAATACGTCTCAAAATCAAAGGGGATCAGTTCATTCGGATATTTGTCAAAGATCAGGTCCATGTTCATCACGCTCTTCTCTTTCACAAACTCCCGGATGCCGTAATAATAACTGTTCTCCTTATCTTCCGGGATCATACAGTCCCGGGTCCGCCGCGGCTGCTTCGACACATAATCAACGGCGTTGCAGGCGCCCGCCGAAACCCCGATCACATGGGACATATACAGATCCTGGTCCATCAGATGATCCAGGACGCCGGAAGTGAAAACGCCGCGGGTCGCGCCGCCCTCCAGTACAAGTGTTGCTCTCTCTATCGACATTATGATTACCTCTTTCCATTGAACTGTTATGGGTACATTATACCCCTTTTTTATGTGTTCGGAAACCCCTTGCCTTTTGGTATATTTTCATGGTAATATAGGCGTTGGTGCGCTATGATTTTATATTTCATTTTATTATAAGGAGAGATCAGTATGATCAGTGCAAACAACGTGACGCTGCGCGTAGGGAAAAAAGCGCTTTTTGAGGACGTGAACATCAAGTTTACCGAGGGCAACTGCTACGGGCTTATCGGCGCCAACGGCGCGGGGAAGTCCACATTCCTGAAGATCCTTTCCGGCCAGCTCGAGCCGACGAAAGGCGAGATCGCCATCACCCCCGGTGAACGGCTTTCTTTCCTGCAGCAGGATCATTTCAAATATGACGAATACCCGGTGCTCGATACCGTTATCATGGGAAATGCCAGGCTCTACGAGATCATGAAGGAGAAAGAGGTCATCTACGCCAAAGAGGACTTCACCGACGAGGACGGCATCCGGGCCAGCGAGCTGGAAGCGGAATTCGCCACCATGAACGGCTGGGAGGCGGAATCTGACGCGGCTTCCCTCCTGAACGGCCTTGGCATCGAGACAGAGCTTCACTATAAATATATGAAGGACCTGACCGGGCCGGAGAAGGTCAAAGTCCTGCTGGCCCAGGCGCTGTTCGGCAACCCGGACATCCTGCTGCTGGACGAGCCGACCAACCACCTGGACCTGGACGCCATCGCATGGCTCGAGGAGTTCCTGATCAACTTTGACAATACCGTGATCGTGGTTTCCCATGACCGTTACTTCTTAAATAAAGTATGTACGCAGA
>CALWDN010000013.1 GCA_944376685.1 uncultured Mediterraneibacter sp.
CAGGTTGTCGTAATCGATGGGCACGTCCAGATGCTCCGCCGGGATGCATCCGCCGGAGGGGCCGCCGGTCTGGGCCGCTTTGAACTTCTTGCCGCCGGGGATGCCGCCGCCGATCTCCTCGACGATCTCGCGGAGCGTCGTTCCCATCGGCACTTCCACCAGGCCGGTATTGTGGATCTTGCCGCCAAGGGCGAATACCTTCGTTCCTTTGGATTTCTCCGTACCCATGGACGCAAACCACTCCGGACCGTTGACGATGATCTGCGGGATGTTCGCGTAAGTCTCCACGTTGTTCAGGATCGTGGGCTTCCGGAACAGGCCTTTAAGCGCCGGGAACGGCGGACGGGGACGGGGCTCGCCCCGGTTTCCCTCAATGGAAGTCATGAGCGCCGTCTCTTCGCCGCAGACAAACGCGCCTGCGCCGAGCCGCAGCTCGATATCAAAATTAAATCCGGTGTCAAAAATATTTTCACCGAGCAGGCCGTATTCTCTTGCCTGGTTAATGGCGATCTCCAGACGCTTCACCGCGATCGGATACTCCGCACGCACGTATATGTAACCCTGGGAAGCGCCGATGGCATAGCCGGCGATGGCCATGGCCTCCAGTACGGCGTGTGGATCGCCCTCCAGGATGGAGCGGTCCATGAATGCCCCGGGATCGCCTTCGTCCGCGTTGCAGCAGACATACTTCTGGTCCGCTTCATTGGCCGCAGCGAACTTCCATTTCAGGCCTGTGGGGAATCCGGCGCCGCCGCGTCCGCGAAGGCCGCTGTCCAACAGGATCTGGATCACGTCCTCCGGCGTCTTCTCCGTGAGCACGATGCCCAGCGCCTCATAGCCGCCGGTGCCGATGTATTCCTCGATATTCTCCGGGTTGATCACGCCGCAGTTGCGCAGCGCCACCCGGTGCTGTTTCTTATAAAAATTCGTCTCATTGAGGGGAATGATCTTCTCCGTCTTCGTCGTCTCTTCATAGAGCAGGCGTTTGACCACCCTTCCTTTCAGGAGATGCTCGGATACGATCTCAGGGATGTCTTCCTCCTGCACCATGGAATAAAAGGTGCCTTCCGGATAAACGATCATGATCGGTCCCAGTGCGCACAGCCCGAAGCATCCGGTCTTGACCACGCCGACTTCCTCGGACAGTCCGTGGGCGGCGATCTCCTTCTCCAGCCGCTCTCTGATCCGCTGGCTTCCGGAAGAGGTGCATCCGGTCCCGCCGCAGACAAGTACATGTGAACGATACATTTATCTTACGCCCCCTTCCTTTACAAGCTGTTCTGTGCGGCGCCCAGGGTGTACTTGGTCACGACCTGCCCGCCGATCAGGTGAAGACGCAGGACTTCCAGCGCTTTCTCCGGCGTCATCTTCACATAGGTTACTTTTTCTTTGCCCGGTTCCAGCACTTCCACGATGGGTTCGTACTGACACAGGCCGATGCAGCCGGTCTGGGTCACGCAGATCTTCTCGCTTAAATTCTGCTCCTGCACCGCATCGGAAAGCGCGGTCAGCACCGGTCTTGCACCGCTTGCGATCCCGCAGGTTGCCATGCCGACTACCACGCGGATCTGATTCTCATTTTCCTCGCGCAGTCCGACTTTGCCCTGCATCTTCTCCCGTATTGCACGTAATTCTTCAAGAGATTTCATATGATTCCTCCGTTCCTGTCTTAAATGATGTTATACTCATATATCCGCTCCGCCGTCCGTCTCCGCTTTGTTCGCCTCCAGATATTCCCGGATAAACGACGACACTTCCGGTCCGGCAAAAGATACATCCGCCCCCAGGATCGCCCGCATCTCGCGGGTATCCAGTGTAAAGCTTCTGCCGCCGTACTCGTATGTGTACACAAAATCGATCTTTTCATTAAATACGATCAGCGTATGGATGGTGGAACTGATATCCCCCAGCGGCATCCGGTCAATGTGGGACAGTCCGAAGACCGCTGTCACCGTCGTTCCTTTTCCCTTTTCCGATTCGATCCTGAAGCTGCCGCCCGTCCCTTCCGCCGCCTGTTTGAAAAACGGCACGCCCAGTCCGACCTTCCGGGTCGTCCTTGTGGTATAGAAGGGATCTGTCACCTGAAGCTCCTGCTCCTTAGTCATCCCGCATCCGTCATCCGCTATCACCACGGTAAGCGTGTCATCCTCCGGCTTCGCGGATACGGTGATCCGGATCAGGTCCGCACCGGCACGCACGGAATTCTCAGCCACGTCCAGGATGTTCAGGGAGATTTCCGGCATCATGGGCTATTCGTATTTTGCCAGGATGTCATCGATATCGTCCACGGTAAGGCGCCCGTAAACTTCATCGTTGATCATCATGACCGGCGCGAGGCCGCACGCGCCCACACACCGGCAGGCATCCAGTGAGAATTTCCCGTCCGGCGTACACTCGCCGCCCACGATTCCCAGCTTCTCCATCAGCGCGTTATAGATATCGCCCGATCCTTTTACATAACAGGCGGTTCCCAGACAGACGGAAATCCTGTACTTCCCCTTCGGCGTCATGGTGAACTGCGAATAAAAAGTTGCAACGCCGTAAATCTTTTCCAACGGGATGCCGGTCTCGTCCGAGATCATCTTCTGGACTTCAAAGGGCAGATAGCCGTAGATATCCTGGGCTTTCTGCAGGATCGGCATCAGCGCGCCCTTTTCCTCCCTGAGCTCCCGGATCGCCTGCATCAGGGCTTCTTCCTGCTCTTTCGTCCCGGAAAATGGAACTGTACCTTTCTTAGCTGCCATTCTTCAACCTCCATTTCTCCTGCCCGCTCCCCGTTTTCTGAAAAATAACCGGATCGCAGGGTAATTTCTATACTCATTTCAAATATCATATCATAATATTTCATAATTTTCTACTTTGTATTTCTAAACTTTATGTATATATTTGCACAAAATTATACTGTTTTCTAATTATAATGTCCGATTCATTTGTTATATTTATACAATTATTGCTTTTTAAAAGGCCAGATGATATACTGACTGAAACGATGGAACGATCAAATCTATTTATCACACAGAATATGACTCTGCCTTAGAGTCTGAGGAGGAGGACTTATGACGATCAAAGAAATGCAGGAGGTACTCGATGCCCGTTTTCTCTATGGAGAAGAGCTGGCGGACCTGGATGCCCAGTACGTATTTTCCGCTGACATGATGAGCGATGTGCTCGCATTCTGCGGCAAATGCTCCGTGCTCATCACAGGCCTTTGCAACCCCCAGGTCGTCCGCACGGCGGAAATGCTGGACATATGCTGCATCATCTTTGTCCGCGGCAAACTGCCTGACGAGAACATGCTGGCGCTGGCGCGGGGCAAATCCATTGCCGTCCTGGCCACCAGTCACTATATGTTCACCACATGCGGCATTCTCTACGAAAACGGACTGCGGGGAGGTGCCTGAGTATGGGAGAGCCTCTTATTTATACCTATGACATTGACGGCGAGGACTTCACCCGTGCCGGGGAAGCCAGCAGCTCCGTTAAAAACCGCCTGAAAATGCTTGGCGTGGACAGCGCCGCGATTCGCAAGACCGCGATCGCCATGTATGAAGGAGAGATCAATATGGTGATCCATGCCGACGGCGGCACCATCACCGTCATCATATCCGACGACGCCATCACCATGGTGCTGGCCGACCGCGGCCCCGGGATCCCGGATATTGAAAAGGCCATGCAGGAGGGTTACTCGACGGCCCGGCCGGAAGTGCGCTCCCTGGGATTCGGCGCCGGAATGGGGCTGCCCAATATGAAGCGGTTCACAGACGAGATGAAGATCGATACCGTCATCGGGCAGGGAACGACCATCACCATGAAAGTATACCTGCATTCCGACGGCCTGTAAGAAAGGAGAGGGTCTCTTGGACAGCAATAAATTCATACGCTCGGTACGCCTGCGGGAATCCGCCTGCAGAGGCTGCATCAACTGCATCAAGAACTGCCCGACCCAGGCAATCCGCGTACATAACGGAAAAGCCCATATCATAGACAAGTTCTGCATCGACTGCGGCCGGTGCATCCGCTACTGCCCGCACCATGCGAAGATTGCGGTCTATGACCCGCTGAGTGTGATCAATGATTTCAAATATGCGGTGGCCCTGCCTGCGCCGTCGCTCTACGCGCAGTACAACAATCTCGCCAATGTGGACATCGTCCTGAACGCCCTGCTCAAACTGGGCTTCGATGATGTCTATGAGGTGAGCGCCGCAGCGGAGCTGGTCTCCGAAGCATCCCGCGAATACATCAGAGAACATATGGATGAAGCCCCTTTCATCAGCTCGGCCTGTCCGTCCGTGATCCGGCTGATCCGGGTCAAGTTCCCGTCCCTCATCTCCCGGCTGCTGCCCATCAAGGCGCCGGTGGAGGTGGCGGCGGAGATCGCCCGGGCCCGCGCCATGAAAAAGACCGGCCTGAAACCGGAGGAGATCGGCATTATCTTCATCTCCCCCTGCCCGTCCAAAGTGTCCTACGCAAAAGCGCCCCTCGGGATCGAAAAAAGCAGCATCGACAATGTCGTTGCCATCAAGGACATCTACCCGCTCCTGCTGCCCCACATGAAGCATGACGAGAGCCAGCTTAAGCCTCTGTCCCACTCCGGGCGGATCGGCATCGGCTGGAGCAATGCCGGCGGGGAAGTTGCCGGACTGCTGGTCGAAAACTATCTGGCGGCGGACGGGATCGTCAATATCTTACGAGTGCTGGAGCAGCTGGAAGACGAGAAGCTGCACGGCCTGACTTTCGTAGAGCTGAACGCCTGCGACGGCGGATGCGCCGGCGGCACCCTCACCGTAGAAAATGCCTACATCGCCGCCACGAAGACAAAGCGGCTGACCAAATACCAGCCGGTATCCCGGAACCATCTGAGTGAGAATCCGGAACTCCAGAGCATCTACTGGGCGGACGATGTAGAATACGAACCTGTCTTCAGGCTTGGCAACACCTTTAAAGAAAGCCTGCGCATGATGAGCGATGTGGAAAAGCTGACCGCCATGTTCCCCGGCCTTGACTGCGGGTCATGCGGCGCGCCCACCTGCCAGACGCTGGCCGAGGATATCGTCAGAGGCGACGCAACGCCCAATGACTGTATCTACGTCCTCCGCTCCAATATCGCAGAGCTCTCCCGCAGGATCAACGACCTGACAGAAAACGTGACCGCCGGGAAAGCGCTGTCCGCCGAAGAGGACGAACTGCTGCACCGCTACATCCGGGAACTGACTGCCGACCTTGCGTCTTTCGGCGTTCCCGATAAGACAAAACAGAGAAAGGAATGATGCCTGTGAAACTTAAGGATATACTGGAACTCCCGGAATGCAGGACACTGGTCAGCGCAGCCCCGGACCGGGAGGTCACAAAGATCTTCTGCTGCGACCTTTTAAGCATTGCCATGAGCAAAGCGCCTGCCGGCTGCGTCTGGGTGACCGTGATGGGAAACCGGAACACCCTCGCCGTTGCTTCCCTTGCCGATGCTGCATGCATCGTACTGGCGGAAGGCGTCTCGCTGGATGAAGGGACCCTTGCCAAAGCCGGGGAAGAAGGCATCGCGGTACTTTCCACAGAACTTCCGGTGTTCGATATCGCACTGGAGATCCATGAGGCGGGCGGCCTATGATCCCGCTCTATTACGACCTGCACATCCATTCCTGCCTGTCCCCCTGCGGGGACGACGACATGACGCCTGCCAACCTGGTCGGGATGGCTGCCGTAAAAGGACTGGACGTGATCGCCCTCACCGACCATAATTCATGCAGGAACTGCCCTGCAGCCATGCATCACGGCGCAGCGTACGGCGTCACCGTGATCCCTGGCATGGAACTGACGACAGAAGAAGAGATCCATGTGATCTGCCTCTTTCCTTCCCTTCAGGACGCCCTTTCATTTGACAGGCTGATCAGTAAAAAGCTCATTCCCTTCCCGAACCGGGAGGACATCTTCGGGAAGCAGCAGGTCATGAATGAGCGAGACGAAGTGGCCGGAACTGTGGAGAACCTGCTCATCAACGCTGTGTCCGTTTCTTTTGACGACGTATTCCCCCTTGTGGCGGAATATCACGGGACCGCCTATCCCGCGCACGTTGACAAAACGTCCACCAGCCTGATATCCAATCTGGGATCTGTCCCGCCGGGAAGCACATTTTCCTGCGCGGAGTTCCATGATTTCGCCAATCTCCACCGGATCCGCCGGGAGCATCCGTATTTCGATAACTGCAATGTGGTCTGCTGCTCCGACGCGCATTATCTGTGGGACATCCACGAACCGGAATACCAGCTGTACGCAGACTCCCGCGAAATATCGGATATACTGGAAGCTCTGAACAGGCGCAGAAGATGAAGGTTTATAAACACCTCGTCTCCTGCGCCTGTTATTTTAATTTCTCACTTAAACCGGTATCCGACGCCGACCTCCGTCACGATGTGTTCGGGTTCGGACGGATTTTTCTCGATCTTCCGCCTCAGGGTCGCCATAAATACCCTGAGCGTTCCCGCCTCCACGCCTTCTGAATATCCCCAGATCTCTTTCAGGATATAATGATGGGTCAGCACCTTACCCCGGTTGGCGATCAGCAGGCAGAGGATCTTATATTCGATGGGCGTCAGATGGACTTCCCGGCCGGCCGCCTCGACCCGGCGCTTCTCATAATCCACCAGCAGATCCCCGTCCTCAAATGTAGTACCCGGACCAGCACTGCTCTTCTCCGCTTTTCTGAGCGCCGCGCGGATCCGCGCCAGCAGCTCGCCCATATAAAATGGCTTGGTCACGTAATCATCGGCCCCGGCGTCCAGAAGCCGGATCTTCTCTGCCTCTTCCTGACGCGCTGATACGACGATCACCGGCGTGGATGCGATCTCCCGGATGCGCTTCACCACATCCAATCCGTCCCCGTCCGGCAGGCCCAGATCCAGGATCACCAGATCCGGCCGGTTGGCATAAAAAAGGCTTAAGGCGTCTTTGACCGTACCGGCTGTCCAGAATGTGTACGCCTCATCCTTCAGGCTGACTGAGAGAAAATGTATGATATATTTATCGTCCTCAACGATCAGTATGGTGCGCTTGTTTTCCATGGTTGTTTCCTCTTCTGTTATTATTCCTGTTCTCCGGCGTCTGCCGCGTCCGAGGCATTCAGCCAGAATGTAAAACGGGCGCCGCCTTCCGCGCGGTTCTCCGCCCAGATTTCTCCGCCGTGGGCTTCAACCACCTGCCTGCATATGGCAAGCCCAAGCCCCATGCCGTGCTTCTGGTCCGGCCCCCGTCCGGCCAGCGAGACAAATTCTCCGAAGATCGCCTGTTCCTGCCCCGGCTCGATCCCCCGTCCGTTGTCCTCAATGACAAAATATGCCCGGCCGTTCCGGTAATAGACCCGGAGCCAGATGGATCCGCCTTCTGCAGTATTCTTTACCGCATTGTCCAGAAGGTTGACCAGCACCTGCACCATCAGACGCGCATCCACATTTGCGGTGAGCACTTCCTCCGGCATGGTCTGTTCGAATTTTCTCGAATCCTTCAGACCGCTCACATGACGCTCCGCCTCGTAGACCAGATCTTCCAGGACTTCTTCTTTGCGGCTGATAAAATCCGCGCCGCTCTCGATCTTCGTCATGCTGAGGATATTCTCCATCGTTCGCGTCAGCCACATGCTCTGGTCCCGGATGTCTTTCACCAGGCCGTTCTTCTCCTGTTCGTCTGTCACACGTTTCTGCAGGATCAGGTCGCAGTCGCCGATGATCCCGGTGAGCGGCGTGCGGAAATCATGGGAAATACTGCGCAGCATGCTGCTTTTCAGATGTTCCCGTTCTACCTGCAGCCGGGTCTTCTCCTGCTCGGAATAAATCTTCTCCCGGTCCAGCGCGATGCCCATCTGCCCCGCCACCGCGCGGATAAATATCTCATGCTCCGCGCTGATGCCCCGGTCCTTTGTCCAGATCCGCAGCTCCCCCGTCTGGTGCATGATGCCGCCGATGGGAAAGATCACAATCTCCCTCCGGTCATTTACATGGTTTGCCATTTCATGATCCGTCAGTCTGACCGAAGCCTCATATCCGGTATTTTCCCGGATGTAGTAGACGCCAAGGGCGATGATCTGCTCTTCCCCGGTCACGTTGATAAAGCGCTCCGACATCTCCGACATCTTCCGCGCCGCCCGCTCATTCTCCCCTGCAATGGCCGCCTGCCTGCGGAAGCGCGCGGTCATCCCGGAGGAGATAAATGCCGCCGCAAGGAAAAAGGCCATCAGCACAACATCATCCGGATTCATAATGGCAAATGTGTGCACCGGCACGGTAAAGAAAAAGTTAAAGATCAGAACACTGGCCACCGCCCCGATCACTCCGTATTCGTAACCCGATGTAAATGCACCGGTCAGCAGGACGCCGATCAGCAGGACCATCAGGATGTTCTCCTTCATCACGCCTGACCAGTTCAGGTAAAGACTGACCAGACTCGCCGCCAGCACGATCAGCGCCGTGCGCCCCAGGCAGATCAGCCGCTGCCGGTATGCTTCCCGCTTATCTCCGGGTTTTTCTTTCTCCATGAGTCTCCTCTCCTGTCATTCTTTATCTTTCACATCCGTACGGGCCGCATCTATTATTTCTCTCACTTTTTCTTCACTTTCTTCCAGATCATCGGCAATCTCCCGGACAGACATTCCTTTTGAAAGTTTTTTCTCTATCAAACTGGTCAGAAGCTGCTCTTTCCCCTGCTCAATTCCTTGTTCAATTCCTTTCTGTATTCCCAGTTCTTCTACATAATCACTCAGATTGCACATTTCATTCATCTCCTTCCCCATATCATTTTCCATGGGTATTTCATATTCATTTTCTAATTGAGTTATTTTATCCGCAACTTTCATCTGTGGTGACAGTAATACACCAAGCATTCTGGTCAGCCTGTTTCCTTTATCCGCCTTTGCATTCAGACAGACCATCACAACCGTCAGCTTATCATACGCTTTTTTCTCATCCGGTATCCCCGGAATCCGGTCTTTCTTGTACATACTATACTCTGATATGGCATTTCCGATATAATCCGGTGCATTCATGCAGATCCAGATGCTGTAGACCTTCCGGATGTTATCATAATCCCTTCCGGTAAATTCTGTCCCCTTCTGGGCCGATATCATCCGGCTCCCGTAAAATATGCCTCTTGTTACGATCGCGTATCCCGGGTTGAATTCTTTCTGTGCCTCTACATTAATGATCAGTTTTATCCGGTGTTTCTGTTCACCATAATATACGGAAAACCGGATATCATAAGATAATTCACCTTCACCAGGAACAGCATCTTCCTGCGCTTCCCCGATGATCTTCTCCTGCTCCTGCATATTTGTCCTGCCGGGCAGAACACTGACTTCGGATATCTGTACATCCGGCCCGATGCATTTTTTAATCTCGTCGACAGACATATCTGCAAATTCATCTGTCACATATTTCAGGATCCATGCAAGGATGATCTTATTTGCGAGTATCCGTTTACAACAGGCATCGTACTGACTTTTTGTCGCCGCCAGAACAAGATCTCCGGCAAGTTCATTTTTCATAGGCTTCTACCTCTCTCATTATAACGAATCATTTTTACAGTTACAAGCAGTTGATTTTCACCTCTGAAAATGAGGCAAAGGACTACCAGAATCTCCGGCGGCTTAAGAGATGGCGATACGCCTGCCGCTTAAGATAAATCAAATAATATCATACTGATAATACAATTACAAGTAATTCCCGATCCAAAAGCAAAAGACATTTTTCTTATAATTCCCGGACAAAATCCATCAATGAAAACCGCACCAAGAAAAACAATGCATACTCTAACATACTGTATTTATTACAGACATGCTATTGTATGCATCATCAGCGGCTCTGACATTGGTCATCCTGTTAGCGGCGAAAAACACCGCACTGATCAGGAAAAGTTTCCTCCATATCTCCACAGTATCTCTTCGACAGCCTCAAAGCTCTCTCCATTCTCCTCCGGCCGGCCGACCACAACCAGGACCGCGCCGGCTTTCGATGCCGCCTCCAGCTTTTCATCAAAGCCCCCGGCCCGGCCGGTCTCCTTGGTGACAAAATACGCCGCTTCCGTCTGACGCAGCAGCGCCAGATTCATCTCCGTGGAAAACGGACCCTGCATGGCAATGAGATGGCTTCCCTCAAAACCGAGCCGCGCACTCTCTGCCACGGACGGCCCTGTGGACAGCACTCTTGCAAAACAGCGTTCCCTGTAATCTTCGATCGCCGTATACAGGTGCAGTTCTTTACTTCCCGTAGCGATCAGGATATTGCCTGTTGTCTGCCGCAGATAACCGACCGCTTTCGGAACTGAGTCCACCCAAACTATATTCTCTGTTCCGACTGCATCTTTATGCCGCCCTTTTTCACAATGTGCTTTTCCACAGGCAGATCCTCCGTCCTGTCTCACACATCTCACATACCGCACAGGAAGATGCACTGCTGCTTCCTCACATGCCTCCCTGATATTTGCCGTCGCAGCCTGCGCGAAAGGATGGGTCGCGTCTATGACCAGCCGGATCCGGTTTTCTTCTATAAACGCTTTGATCTGTTTTTCATCCATGCGTCCGGCAAGCACCGTCACATGCTCCAGATCACCAAGCAGGTCCTTCCCGTATTCTGTCGCCACACTCACAAAACATCCGATCCCATGCGCGGATGCGTATTCCGCCAGGAGGCGCCCTTCAGTCGTCCCGGCGAAGATAAGGATGCCGGAAGTTCCCCCGCTGCCTCCCCCGACGTCGGGCAGCCGTTCAGTGCCGGCCGGATATGCAGCAAGCGCCGCCGTCATCCCTTCCCGGATGCATTTTCCCCGGATCAGTTCTCCGTCTGCACCTGTCTCCCGATTCCGGGCACACAGACGCGCTGCACGTTCGCAGACATTATCCACGCCGGTCATTTTCTCCACGAATTCCGACCCGGCGGTCACCTCTTCCACCGTCTGGAGTTCATCCGCCGGATAGGTCACGAACGGAATCCCATATTTTTCCGCCAGCCGGAGGATGGCCGGCTCATCCTTCTTCAGGTCAATGCTTGCGATCTTCCTGATCTGCCGGATGCTGATCCCGCTTTCTTTAAGAACATCCAGAAATCCTTTTTCCAGAAGTTCGGGACGGATGTCTTTCCGGCATCCAATCCCCGCCGCCATATCCATCGGCTTCAGCCACAGCGCCTTTTCTGAAGGCCGCTGCGCTGTCACCATCACCCGGTATCTGCATTTCTCCGCATCCGATGCCGTCCCGCAGAGGATCACTTCTTCAGGCAGGCAGGTCTTTTCCTTTGAAGTCAGCATATCGCCATAAGCCTCTTCTATATACAGGGCGATCTTCTCTCCGTCGAGCACAGCCGCCGATACAGCTTTCGCCGCACGCCGGTTTGTGATCTCCAGGCCGTGCTTCTTAGCGAACACATCCACTGCGAATTTCCCCTGTACGTCTGTCGCCGTCGTATGCACAGCCGTCCCGCCGGCCAGTCCCGCGATCTCATCTGCCAGGGCCGCAGCGCCCCCCACATGGCCGGACAGGAGCGGGACCACATACTGCCCCTTCTCATCCATCACCAGCACCGGCGAGTCCGTATACTTGTCCTTCACCCAGGGAACGATCCAGCGCACAGCGATGCCCGCAGCGCCGATAAACAAAAACGCCGCGCGCCCCCACTGGCCGCCGATCAGTTCAGACCGGTCCTCCGGAAGCGGCAGGACATTTTCTCCTGCATATTTTCCCGGCGCATACCCCTGACAGTCATATCCGTTTTTTTTCAGTTTTCCGCACAGTTTCCTGCCGAGTGCAGTGCCCGCCCCTGTAAAACTGAGGACAATGATCCTCTTATTTTCCGATCCGTTCATTTCCGCATATCCCCTGTTCTTCATCACGCTGACCCCATCATACCACGCAGTGAAAAAATGCGTCAATGTTGACATTCTTTTATCCCGGAATTATCATATATTTCGTTATTTACAAATAATC
This sequence comes from uncultured Mediterraneibacter sp., assembly GCA_944376685.1. Taxonomy (GTDB): domain Bacteria; phylum Bacillota; class Clostridia; order Lachnospirales; family Lachnospiraceae; genus Mediterraneibacter. Next base: position 11,960 of record CALWDN010000013.1, read on the forward strand.
TGGAAAGCTGTGTGACTGATATGCAAAATGAACTGACCCACGGACCGGTCATGAAGACCATGCTGCGCTTCGCCATTCCCATGATCCTGGGCGATCTGCTGCAGCAGTGCTATAATATCGCCGACACGCTGATCGTCGGCCGGTTTCTCGGGGCGGACGCACTTGCCGCCGTGGGATCCGCTTTTTCCCTGATGACCTTTCTCACTTCCATCCTCCTGGGGCTTGCCATGGGAAGCGGAACGGTCTTCTCCATCCGCTTCGGGCAGAAAGATGAAAAAGCGCTCAGAGAATGCATCCTGGCCTCATTTGCACTTCTCGGGATCGTGACGGTAATCCTCAATATCCTTGTCTTCGCCGGAACAGACTGGATCATCTGGTTTCTCCGCACGCCGGAAGAACTGACCGGTATGATGAAGGATTATCTGACCGTGGTATTTGCCGGCCTGGCCGGGATCTTTCTCTACAACTTTTTTGCTTCGCTCCTGCGCTCCATCGGGAATTCCGTTGTACCGCTTGCATTTCTTGCCGTTTCCGCAGTCCTCAATATCATCCTGGACCTGTGGTTTGTAGCCGGTCTGGGGCGGGGCGTGGCCGGAGCCGCAGAAGCGACCGTGATCGCCCAGTATGTCTCAGGCATCGGGATCGTGCTGTACAGCCGGATCCGTTTCCCCCGGCTGCTGCGCCCGGACCCGGACATCCGCCTGCGCCGCGCACGCATAAAAGAGATCACCGGCTTCTCTGCCCTCACCTGTCTCCAGCAGTCTATCATGAACCTGGGGATCCTGGCGGTGCAGGGGCTGGTCAACAGCTTTGGCACGACCATCATGGCCGCTTTCGCCGCAGCGGTGAAGATCGACGCTTTCGCCTACCTGCCGGTGCAGGATTTCGGAAATGCCTTCTCCATCTTTATTGCACAGAACTACGGGGCAGGAAACTCTGACCGGATCCGCAAGGGCATCCGCACAGCTGTCATAACCTCCACGGTTTTCAGCCTGGTCATCTCCCTGCTGGTCTTCATCTTTGCCCGGCCGCTCATGTCCCTTTTCATCGACGCCGGCGAAACGGCCGTGATCACAGAAGGCGTCCGTTATCTGCGGATCGAAGGCGCATTTTATGCCCTGATCGGCATCCTCTTCCTTCTCTACGGACTTTACCGGGCGCTTGGGAAGCCCGGCATGTCGGTCGTCCTCACCGTCGTGTCGCTGGGCACGCGGGTTGCGCTTGCATACGCCCTCTCCGCGGTCCCATTCTTCGGGGTTGTGGGGATCTGGTGGGCCGTGCCCATCGGCTGGTTCCTGGCCGATGCGCTGGGCGTCATCTTCTATCTGTCCCGAGCATCAGCCAGTTGGCGCTAAAGGGCCGCATCAGATTCCAGTAGCCGGCCCCGGAAAGTCCGTATTCCCGGACCAGTTCCCATTTTGCCCGGATGCTGCACACATCCTCAAACCAGACGACATGCTCCATGCCGTTTTTACGGTAGGTAAACCAGGGACTTTGGGAAACTTCGGCATATTCGACAGAAGCGCCGTTTTCCGCCGCAATCCCAACCGCCTCTTCATTGCCGATGGATCTGGCGCGGGTGATCCCGCGCTCATAGGGCATCGGCCAGTCATATCCATAATTGGGGATCCCCAGGATGATCTTCTCCGGCGGGATCCGGGTCAGCGCGTATTCCACGACCTCCCGGACTTTATCGAGCGGCGCCACCGCCATGGGCGGCCCGTAGGTATACCCCCACTCATATGTCATCAGAAAGACGGCATCGGCATTTTCTCCCAGCTTCGCATAATCCACCCCTTCCACCAGGATCCCTCTCTGACGGTCAGACGTTTTCGGAGCGGCCGCCACAGTCACCTGATATCCGCTTTTGCCCATCCTTTGCTTTACTTTCCCAACGAACTGCACATACTGTTCTTTATTCTCCGGAAGGATATATTCAAAGTCAATATCCACTCCCCGGTATCCTTTCCGTTCCATCATCTCCAGCATCTGTGCGGTCAGTCTGTCCTGCAGTTCTTCGTTTTCCACAAGCACCCGGATCAGCTGATTGTTAAAGGCTCCCTCAGAAGAAAAAGGCGTGAGCACCATCCATGGCTCCACGTTCATCTCTGCCGCCCGCTCCGCCATCCAGCAGTCATCCTGCCGGGGCGGGACCAGATCTCCCTCAAATGTAAAGCCATAGGAAAAGACCAGCAGCCGGCCAAGCGACGGCAGGGCTTCCTCCAGGACCGGCGGATCGATAAACGGATAGGCATATCCCGCTGTAAGCAATCCATGCGCCAGTTCCCCTTCCTCGCCTTCTCCCAGGAGCAGGAGCGCCTGCCCGGGCACCAGCCGTTCACTGTATGTCAACTGATTATCAGCAATGATCTTCTGCACAGGGATCCGCATCTCATCCGATATTTTCTGCAGCGTATCGCCGCTTTTCACTATATAGATCATAAAAACACCCCCGTAAGGGAAGCATATGCCTGCCTTCGGGGGTATATGACTCTACGCCGCAAAATTGCCGGTGTACAGCTGATAATATTTTCCTTTGGCTGCGATCAGTTCGTCATGGGTGCCCCGCTCAATGATGCGCCCCTGCTCCATGACCATAATACAGTCGGAGTTCTTGACCGTAGACAGCCGGTGGGCGATGACAAACGTAGTCCTGCCCTTCATCAGCGCATCCATGCCGTCCTGCACCAGCTTCTCGGTGCGGGTGTCGATGGACGACGTGGCTTCATCCAGGATCAGTGCCGGCGGGTCCGCCACCGCTGCGCGGGCAATGGCAAGGAGCTGCCGCTGGCCCTGGCTTAAGTTGGCCCCGTCGCCGGTCAGCATGGTATCATATCCGTCCGGCAGACGTCGGATGAACCCGTCCGCATTGGCCAGCTTCGCCGCCCTGATGCACTCTTCATCGGTGGCGTCCAGCTTGCCGTAGCGGATATTGTCCATGACCGTTCCGGTAAAGAGGTGGGTGTCCTGCAGCACCATGCCGAGCGACCGCCTAAGGTCCGGCTTCCTGATCTTGTTGATATTGATGCCGTCGTAGCGGATCTTGCCGTCCGCGATATCGTAAAACCGGTTGATCAGGTTCGTGATCGTCGTCTTGCCCGCGCCCGTCGCGCCGACGAAAGCGATCTTCTGCCCCGGCTTCGCATACAGGGTAATGTTGTGCAGGACGATCTTGTCCTCGTCATATCCGAAATCCACATCGTCGAAGACTACGCCGCCTTCCTGTCTCTGGTAGGTCACCGTGCCTTCCGCTTTGTGCGGATGCCGCCATGCCCACTGGTTCGTGCGGACCGGAGATTCTGTCAGATTGCCGTTCCCGTCCTCTTTCGCATGGACAAGCTCCACATATCCCTCATCCTTCTCCGGCTCTTCATCCATCAGGTCGAATACACGCTGGGCGCCGGCCGCCGCGTTGACTACGAAGTTGATCTGCTGGCTGACCTGGGTGATGGGGTTCGTAAAGCTCTTATTCAGTCCCACAAAGGTAACTACCGTACCGATGGTCACGCCCGCCAGGCCGTTGATCCCCAGGATCGCGCCGACGATGGCCACCAGCGCATAGCTGATCCAGCCGATGTTGGCGTTGATGGGCATGAGCAGGTTGGCATAGCGGTTCGCCTTGTCCGCGCTGTTCCGGAGTTTTTCATTCACTTCATGGAAGTCCCGCATGGCCGCCTCTTCGTGGCAGAATACTTTGACCACCTTCTGGCCGTCCAGCATTTCCTCAATAAAACCGTCCACCGCGCCCAGGTCCATCTGCTGGCGGACATAGTATTTCGCCGACAGCTTCGAGAAATTGGACGTCACCAGGAGCATGACCACCGCCGTCAGGATAGAGATCACAGTCAGCGCCGGATTCAGGACGATCATGGTGATGAGCGTCGCCGCCATGGTAATAACGGAGTTGATGACCTGAGGGATGCTCTGGCTCAGAAGCTGCCGGAGCGTATCCACATCGTTGGTGTACACGGACATAATGTCGCCGTGGGCATGGGTGTCAAAATATTTAATGGGCAGGGATTCCATCCGGGCGAACAGATCGTCTCTTAACCGCCGCATGGTGCCCTGGCTCACATTGACCATGATCCGGTTGTAAGTAAATGCTGTGATCACGCCCACCGCCATGATGCAGGCCAGGCGGACGATCTGGGACGCCAGGCCGCTGAAATCCCTGCTGCCGCTTTTCAGCATCGGGGTGATATAGTCATCCACAAGCGTCTGCGGGAAGGTGGCTCCGATGACCGTCGCCGCCGCCGTAATGACGATGCAGACGATGACAAAGAAAAACGGGATTTTATAATAATGCAGCATGTACCGGATCACGCGGCCGACCACTTTCGGCGACGCCGCCCGGGATGCCTGTTTCTTTTCATTCTTCTCATTCATAGATCCGTATCTCTCCTTTCCATGATTCTTACGCCGGCTGGTCGAAGTCGCCGCTTCCCTCTAACTGGGATGTATAGATCTCCTGATAGATGGCATTGGTCTTCAACAGATTTTCGTGGGTGTCAAATGCATTGATCCGGCCGTTGTCCAGCACAAGGATCCGGTCCGCGGACTGGACACTGGAGATCCGCTGGGCGATGATGATCTTGGTCGTGCCCGGGATCTTCTTCGCGAACGCCGCCCGGATGTTCGCATCTGTGGATGTGTCCACCGCGCTGGTGGAATCGTCGAGGATCAGGACTTTCGGCTTCTTCAGGAGCGCCCGGGCGATGCACAGACGCTGCTTCTGACCGCCGGATACATTGGCGCCGCCCCGGGCGATCACCGTGTCATACCTGGCCGGCATCCGGTCGATAAACTCATCCGCACAGGCGGCCTTACATGCCTCGATGCACTCTTCCCTTGTCGCATCCGGATTGCCCCAGCGCAGGTTGTCAAGGATCGTGCCGGAGAAAAGGGTGTTCTTCTGGAGCACGACGGACACCTGGTTTCTCAGGACTTCCGTATCATACTTCCGGACATCCACACCGCCCACGCACACCGAACCGCCGTCCACGTCATAGAGCCGGCAGATCAGGTTGACCAAAGTGCTCTTGCCCGATCCGGTCCCGCCGATCACGCCGATGGTCTCGCCGCTCTTAATATGCAGGTCGATGTCGGACAGGGAATTCTTGCCGCTGCCGTGTTTGTAGGAGAAATCCACATCGTTGAAATCAATGCTTCCGTCCGCCACTTCCATCACCGGGTTCTCCGGGTCAGTCAGGTCCGCTTTCTCATTCAGCACTTCGCTGATACGCCGGATGCTGGCCATGGACATACTGATCATAACGACTACCATGGAGAGCATCATCAGGCTCATCAGAAGCGCCATGATATAGCTGAACAGGCTGGTCAGGTCTCCGGTCGTGAGCGATCCGCCCACGATGAACTGCGCGCCGAACCAGGATACGGAAATGATGCAGAAATAAACCGCAACCATCATCGCCGGGTTATTAAATGCCAGCAGGCCCTCCGCCTTCACGGACAGGTCGTAGAGCATTTTAGATGCTTTTGAAAACTTCACGTTCTCGTAATCCTCGCGGACAAACGCCTTGACCACGCGGATCGCAGTGACATTTTCCTGGACGCTGGCATTCAGGTCATCGTATCTGCGGAATACCTGGCGGAAGATCTTCAGGGTAACGACCATGATCGAACCAATGACGATCACCAGAAAGGCCACGGCGATCAGGAACATACCGCTTAAGTGCCGGTTGATGATGAGGCACATGGTAAAACTGAAGATCAGGTTCAGCGGCGCCCGGACCGCCACACGGATCACCATCATGAAGGCATTCTGCACGTTGGTGATATCTGTCGTCATACGGGTGACAAGACCCGGCACGCTGAATTTGTCGATATTTGAAAATGAAAAGGTCTGGATGTTGGCGTAGATCGCCTCACGCAGATTTGCCGAGAGGCCGGACGCCGCGCTTGCCGCGTTCTTTCCGGCAAAAGCGCCGAAGCACAGGCTTAAGAACGCCATGACGACCATCAGCGCCCCGTAGCGGTAGACCACCGACAGATTGCCCGGCTCCAGTCCCCGGTCAATGATAATGGCAGTGATAAACGGCATCAGGATCTCAAAGACCACCTCCAGGGCGGTGAGCCCGATGCACCGGAACGTATCCCGCTTATACTGCCCCAGCTGCTGTAATACTTTTCTCACGGTTATATACCTCCTGTCTGTCTTTTTCGTTCTCCTCCATGGCCGCAAACCGGCTGATCAGTTTCTTCTCAAGGTCCCACAGCTTCCGGCGCTCATCCGCGTCGAGTACGCTGCAGATCTCAGCCTCCATCCGTTCCGCCTTCCGGAGGAATTCATTTCCCTCGGCGATCAGCTTCGCCGTCGGGAGGACTTTCTTCTTCCGGACATCGCACGGATCTTCAAGAAAATACAGATAATCCTTTTCCCTCATTCGTTTGATCAGCGCGGAAAGCGTCGCCTTCGATACGCCGATCTCCCGGCACAGCTCCGTCAGGTAAGTCCCCTTCGGATGGTGCCGCAGTATGTAGACAAGAAAATAGACCTGGACTCCGGTCATCTCATGATTCTTCAGGCACTGATCCATCTGCGCCGCAAGATTCAGATTGATCTTCTTCATCATAAACAGCAGATCTTCCGCCCTGCAATCCTCTGCCATCCGTACCTTCACCTCCTGTCAGAACGGACTGTTCATACGCAGACAGTTCGCTCCCTTATCTTCTGTCCATTAGAGATTTTATCTCAGAAAATCAGGAATGTGAAATTCAAAATTATTATTATCAATAAATATTATTTATAGATATTGATTATATTTTTATATCATGTTATTTTGGATTCAGTAAAGAAGTGTAATGAAGAAAGGGGAGCCCCCATGAATACTGTACAGCTGGAATGTTTCGTCACTGTAGCAGAATATCTGAATTTTTCAAAAGCGTCCCAGGTGCTGAAGATCACCCAGCCGGCAGTCACCCACCAGATCCAGGCGCTGGAAAAGGAACTGGGGACGAAGCTGTTCCTCAGGACCAGCAAGACGGTGACCCTGACCCGCGAGGGCGTCCAGTTCCTGGGCGACGCCCAGCTCATCCTGAAAACCGCCCTGTCCGCGAAAGAGCGTCTGGAAAACCGGGAACAGTATATCACCCTCGTCCTCGGCTGCCACAATCACATGGAACTGAGCCTGCTCCCGCCGGTCCTCCATGACCTGGCCGGAGAATACCCGCTGCTGCGGCCGGACATCCGGATGATCCCCTTCCCCTCCCTCATGGGGCTCATTGAGAACGAACAGGTGCACGCGGCCCTGAGCGTAAAGCTGGAGCAGAAAACATCGCCCCTCTTCTTCCGGGAGCTGTGCCGCGTCCCGCTGGCATGCGTCTGCGCCCCGGAGCATCCGCTGGCTTCTCACAGCACACTTACCGCTTCGCAGCTGACCGGGAAATTCATCGCCTGTTCGCCCCGTCAGATCCCGGATGCGGTCTTCACCGCCCAGACCCGCATCCTCGGCGGACTGCGCCCGGAGGAACGGTATTTTGCCGAAAATACAGAAAGCGCCTTCGCTCTCGCAAAGGCGCAGCTGGGGTATACGCTGTACCCCGATATCATTCCCGCACGGGACAGGGAGCTCTGCTATATCCCCATTACGGACCTGCCGAAGATCTCCTTCGGCGTGTATTACCGGTACGACCAGGACATGCCGGCGCTGAAGCGGTTCGTCAGTCTGCTGGGACAGTATATTTCCTAAGATGTGCGTCCACGCAGTCTCTGACTTGTTCCGCGATCCGTCTGGCCCTTCTCCGGTCCAGCCCGGCCGCATCCGCTGCCGCACGGATATCCGGCACGCCGCGATCCCGGCCGTTACCATGCACGGTTGTGGCATGTTCCCCGCCGATCGAATAACTGTATGTCAGGTCATATGCCGGGGACAGGAGCCATCGGTCTTCATCTTCTTCATAAAGGAAAGTAAAGTTCTTCGAATGATCATCCCGGTTATGCGCAAACACATTAAAACACATAAGCCGGTACATTTTCTCCACTTCCTGAGAGTCTTTTGAAAGTTCCTGCGCAAGCCGCATCAGCGTCTCATAATCAAGATTCGGGATGCGGTGGGAAGTCTCAAGTACGGCGGAGGCTGAAAGCATATGGATTCGCTTATACGAGCCATCCACTTCCCTTCGCCTGTCAAATCGCCGGATCCCGAAATACCCTTCGCAGAGTTTTGACGGGAACAGCCTCGTCTCCGTCATCGCAATCCCGCATGCTCGTGCGCACACTGAATAATCATATTCCTGCCTGCCGATATCATCACGGTCAGCCGACGACGGGAATTTGATGATCCAGTCTTCACCGTCAATTTCCGTCAGGATCTTCGGCCTTGCCCCGCCTGAAGATCCGCCCAGCCGGAACAGTTCATCCAGATTCTCGGCCGAGTCTGTCGTCAGCATGTCCCTGCACTGCCGGGCTATCTCGTCCAGATCAAGGGATTCATTTTCCGTTTCAAAATGATAGTCCGGCTCGTAACATAACGCGCCCATTCCGGACTCCCCGACGATCGCAAGCCGGTCCATATTGCCCATGCTGCGCGGATCCATATGATTTTTCAGCATCAGACGATCCACAAGCAGTCTGCCCCATCCGTCAGGAAGGCTGTCTGCAAATACCCCGAACAGCCCGTCAAAGGGATCCGGCTTCGGGATAAACACTTTCTGCTCCAACGGAAGCGAAAACGGACTGATGGGGAATCCTTCAGCCAGCCATTCCCTGTCATATTCAAACGCAGCCAGCCTCCCCTGGTAAAGCGCCATTGTCCCGACATCCCGTCCATGGTATTTAACTTTCAGTCTTTTCGTTTTCTCCATTTATAAGCTCCTCGATCGATAAGAACGGAACATGCTCGAACAGTCCTTCCAGTTCATTTTCAATATCCAGCGCGATTGCGATCTTAGTCAGTGAGATCAGAGAAATCTCGCCGCTGCTCTCGAACCGCTTCACAGACCCCAGGCTTACTCCCGACTTCTCGCTCAGTCTTTTCTGTGAAATCTTTCTCCGCCGGCGGATGCTGCGGATCCGGGCAGCGATCAGTTTATCGATCTCTTTGGGTGTTTTAGATAAAAAATTGAAATTATTCATAGATAATATATTAGCTTGTTTTATGAGATATATCAAGTTTTAGATAATATTTTAGCCAATAAATATTTTGCTCAACACAAAAAAGGTTACAAAAAAGAGATGCCACACCCGCGTGACATCCCACGTTTATTGTTTACTATTCTATCCCTGCACAGACTCCTTTATTACAGAAGACTCATAAACCACTCCACAGTCTCCGGATCATAGTGGGAGAAGAACAGGCTTTCTCTTGTATCCAGCGCTTCGATACGCTTCATCTCCTCTTCCGTCAGGATGAAATCAAATACATTGAAATTCTCTTCCATCCGGTTTTTATGCACGGATTTCGGTATCACGATCACCTCGTTCTGGATCAGGAACCGGAGCGCCGTCTGTGCCACAGATTTTCCGTGCTTATCCCCAATCTCTTTCAGCACAGGATTCTGGAAATAATCGTTCTTACCCTCTGCAAACGGCCCCCATGACATGACCTGGGTGCCGTATTTCTCCATATATTTCCGTGCCGTCTTCTGCTGCTGGAACACATGGGTCTCCACCTGGTTGACCGCCGGTTTGATCTCAGCGAAATGGAACAGGTCCAGGTACCGGTCCGGGTAGAAATTCGACACGCCGAGCGCACGCGCCTTCCCTTCCTTATATGCCTCTTCCATCGCGCGGTAGGTCCCGTAATAATCTCCGAAGGGCTGATGGATCAGAAGCAGATCCACATAATCCGTCTGAAGTTTTCTCAGGGATTCCCTGATGGATTCTTTTGCTTTCTCGTATCCGGCATTGGAAATCCAGACTTTCGTTGTGATGAAAATCTCTTCTCTGGGGATCCCGCATTTAGCCAGTGCATTCCCCACGCCTTCTTCATTGTAATACGCCTGTGCGGTATCGATGCTGCGGTATCCCGTCTCAAGCGCTTCCAGGATGCAGCGCTCCGTCTCCTCCGGCGGTGTCTGATATACGCCATATCCAAGTATCGGCATCTTCACTCCATTATTCAGCTTCACATATTCCATTATATTCGTCCTCCTCTTTATTCATCTAATGAAATCTTTTTGAATCAAGCGCTTTCTTCAATTCTTCTTTCCACTTAAAGTTTACAAATATTATGATGGAATGTACAATAGAAATATCGGAATATAGTTTTCATAAAATGAATAGTATACACAAAGGAGATTCCTCATGCTTGACCTTAATGAACTGGAACAGCTTACAGCATTTGCAGACCTTGGCACGCTCTCGAAAACCGCTGACGCCCTGCACATTTCACAGCCCACGCTCACACGGACCATGCAGCACATAGAAGAGACATTCGGGGTCCCTCTATTCATCCGCGGGAAAAACCGCATCACACTGAACGAAACCGGACAAAAAGCCGTGGCATATGCAAGACAGCTCCTGGCCGATGCACAGAATACCATAGAGCAGGTCCGTTCCTATGACCGGAAACTCCACACAATCGCCGTCGAGTCCTGTGCCCCCGCACCGCTGTGGACGCTGCTGCCCAGGCTGGCGGAAAAATATCCCGAACAGACTATATCCTCCAAGCTTGTCCCGATCCCCGACATCATCCAGAATGTAAAGAACGGCGCCTGTCAGATGGGCATCCTTCCCTTTTTCACAAAAGATGACACTCTTGACTGTACGCCGTTCTTACGGGAATCCCTTTCGATCTGCGTAACAAAAGACCATGCCCTGTCCGGACACAGTCTTGTTACATTTGAAATGCTTAATGGATTTAATTTCCTGCTTCGCTCCGAGATTGGATTCTGGAATGAGATGTGCCGGCAGAAAATGCCAGCCTCCCGCTTTCTCGTACAACAGGACGACTATGAATTCCGGGAACTCATCCGCAGCTCCACCCTTCCCTGCTTTACCACCAATCTGGCCACAGACTTTTTCGATGTACTGGAAGACCGCGAAATCATCCCTGTAGATGATGCCGAAGCGGATGTGATGTATCATGTCATCCGGCTGAAAGGACGCATCACTATTTAATAAACATCGCATCCCCGAAACTGAAGAACCTGTACCGCTCTCTCACGGCTTCTTCATAAGCCGCCAGCACGTGTTCTTTCCCGGCCAGCGCGGACACCAGCATGATCAGTGTGGATTCCGGCAGATGGAAATTGGTGATCAGGCAGTCCAGCGTCTTAAAGCGGTATCCCGGATAGATAAAGATTTCCGTCCATCCGCTGCAGGCCCTCAGATGCCCGTCCTCATCCGCCGCGGACTCGACCGTACGGCAGCTTGTCGTTCCCACGCAGATGACCCGCCCCGGGCCGTCTTTCGCCCGGTTGATCTTCGCTGCAGCTTCCTCGCTTATCATGTAGAACTCCGAGTGCATATGGTGGTTTTCCACGTCATCCACCTTCACCGGGCGGAATGTCCCAAGTCCAACATGGAGCGTCACCCGGGCGATATCCACGCCCTTCGCTTCGATCTCCCGGAGCAGTTCCGGCGTAAAATGCAGGCCGGCCGTCGGCGCCGCCGCCGATCCGGAATGTTCTGCATAAACGGTGTTGTACCGGTCTTTGTCTTTCAGCTGATGGGTAATGTACGGCGGAAGCGGCATCTGGCCCAGCCGGTCCAGGATCTCCTCGAAGATCCCTTCATATTCAAAATGGATCAGGCGGTTTCCCTCATCCACGATGTCCACCACTTCGCCCACCAGCAGCCCGTCCCCGAAGCTGATCCTGGTCCCGGGCTTCGCCTTGCGTCCCGGTTTCACCAGCGTCTCCCAGACATCGTCCGCCCCTCTCTTTAAGAGCAGCACTTCGATCTTCGCTCCGGTCTCTTCCTTCGCCCCGATGAGCCTCGCCGGGATCACTTTCGTGTCATTAATGACCAGGCAGTCTCCCGGGTTGAGGTAATCAATGATCTCCTTAAAAACATGATGCTCCACTTTTCCGGTCTCTTTATCAAGGACCATCAGCCTCGATGAAGAGCGGTCTTCCAGCGGGTCCTGAGCGATCAGCTCCTGGGGGAGGTCATAATTAAAGTCACTTGTCTTCATCGCTTCACTCCTTCGTCATAGATAACCCTCGTATCACAGAGCATATCGTGGAGCGCCCGCTTTTCCCTGTCAAAACCTGCGACAATAAATCCGAGGCAGACCACCAGCCCGCTCAGGAATTTCCCGACCGTCTCGCGGTACAGCACATCAATGAACGACAGCTTCCCGCCGTCCGCGCTGACCACCCGGAGGCGGAACAGGCGCTTGCCCGGGGTTGTCCCGGCGATCCATGTACACAGCACATAGTAAGCGGCCCCTGCCAGGTAGAGGATGATATCCTTCCAGGTATATGTAAACAGTACATTGCCGCTAAACGGCGTCATATCGATCAGATAGAACACACCGCTCATTGCAATGCGGCATATAAGCACAAGCAGTCCGGCGGCCAGGCCGTCTATAATGTAAGCGGCCAGTCTTACCCAGAAGCCGGCGAAGACCCGCGTATCTGCGCGGTATATACGCTGGTTACTGCAGCTGTTCTGCATAGTACATCAGCACCCCGCTTTCCATCTCGTCCGCAGTCTCGCTCAGGACCTGAGCCTCTGACTTCGGAACCATATCCCGGATCTGTGCGAACAGGGATGCAAACACATTTTCCCCCGCGGAAGGTTCATAGAATGTATCTGTTCCCAGTTCCTCTTCCATCTGATATTTCATATCTTCATAAGAACTTATCTCATCGATCAGCCCATTGTCCTTCGCCTGCTGCGCCGTGTAGGTCCGCCCGTCCGCCAGGGCGGTCACCTCGTCCGCATCCATGCCGCGGCCCGTGGACACCTTCTCCACAAACCTGGCATAGCACTCATCCACCTGGCTCTGGTAGATTGCCATCTGATCTTCAGTCATCTGCGAGCTGTCCTTGTAGTCACCGCTTGTGATGCTGTAGTACCGGATGCCAAGTTTTTCATACAGTCCTGTCATGTCGTAGCCGGACATGATCACGCCGATCGAGCCGGTTACCGTATTCATGTTGGCATAGATCTTATCTGAAGCGACTGCCGCCATATATCCGCCTGATGCCGCGTAATGCGCCATATAGCACCAGATCGGGCGGCCGGTCAGGTCACGGTATTCCTGAAGCCGGTCATACAGTTCTTCCGACTCATATACCGTTCCGCCCGGAGAGTCCACATACAGCAGGATCCCCCGGTTGTGGTCATCCATCATAAGACGGTCGATATACTCCATCGTCGTTGTGTGCTGATACCCTTCAAGTTCTGCAAACAGGCCTGTGTCCACCTGTTCCTGTATCGTTCCCTCCACGCGGACAACCGCGATATAGTCTTCCATGGGAGAGCTGAATTCCACCCCGCCTGTAAGAATTTCTTCCGCCGTATCCCCGAGGATCCGGTCAGACAGCGCATCTGTCAGGACGCTGGCCGCGCCTGTCACGATAAAAACGGCGGCGGCCACGATCAGTCCGATTATCTGTTTTGCTTTCATCTGTATTCTCTTTTCCTTTTATGAATCTGTTTCCTACTGCCTCAGTTCGATCCCCAGTTCTTCCAGCCCTTTCAGGATCTTTGCCATCGCGGATGAGACGTCGTTCTCCTCCAGCGTCCTGTCTTTCGCGCGGAATACAATGGAGTACGCCACGGACTTGAACCCCTCTTTGATCTGGGAGCCCTCGTAAATATCGAACAGCCGGAAGCTCTCCAGATGGGCGCCGCCCTTCTTCTCGATGACTTCCTCGATCTGTCCCACCAGGATTTCTTTCGGAACAACCATGCTGATATCCCTTGTTACGGACGGATATTTTGCAATGCCCGTGTACTTCCGGTCAAAGGTCGCATACGGCAGGATCTCCGGCATATCAATGACCGCCACATATGCGCGCGTTCCGATGCCGTAGACATCTGCCACTTCCGGATGCACCTCGCCCAGATAGCCCACAACTTTTCCATCGTAGAGGATATTGGCCTGGCGTCCCGGATGGAGGAAGGTCTTTCCTGCGTCCGGATCATATTTCTCCCTGCCTCTCATGCCGATGCGCTCGAAGAACTCTTCAACCACGCCTTTCATGGTGAAGAAATCGCCGTCGCCATACATACCGAGCGTGAACTGCATCCGCTCATCCGGCAATTCCTTAAGCGGCAGTTCATGCGGGATGTAAATGTTTCCAAGTTCGTACAGGCGCACGTCTTTATTGCGCCGGTTATAGTTCGTCGCAAGCGATGTAAGCATGCCGTTCAGAGAAATGGTTCGCATGATGCTGTAGTCCTCGCCGAGCGGGTTCATGATCGGGATCGCATTCCTCAGTTCCGAATCCGCCGGAAGGAGCAGCTTGTCAAATACCTTCGGGCTCTCGAAGGAATAGGTCATGCCCTGGCTGAAGCCGCAGAACTCAGCAATGTCTCTTGCCACCTGCTCGATGCGCAGCTTGAAGGACAGCTTTCCTGTGGTGGACTCGCCTGCCGGAAGCGTCGTCGGGATGTTGTCATATCCGTAGAATCTCGCCACTTCCTCTGCGAGGTCCGCCAGACGGAAAAGATCCTGACGGAAAGTCGGCGCGATGACCTCTTTCTTCTCTTCGTCATATTCCAGATCGATCATCCGGAAATAACCGAGCATTTCTTCTTCTGAAAGGTCTGTTCCGAGAAGCTCGTTTACCTTGCCTGCATCGAAGGGAACTCTGACCGGCTCTTTCTTCTTTCCGTACACATCCACCATGCCGCCGACCACTTCGCCGGCGCCCATCTCTTCCACGAGCTGGCATGCGCGGTCGATGGCCGCCTGCGCATTGTTCGGGTCCAGTCCTTTCTCGAATTTGGCGGAAGCATCCGTACGGAGCCCGATCCGCTTTGCGGATTTGCGGATATTCACGCCGTCGAAACATGCCGCCTCGAAAAGCATCGTCTTCACATCATCTGTGATCATGGAGTTCTCACCGCCCATGATGCCGGCGATGCCGATCTCTTTCTCCCCGTCACAGATCATGAGGACATTCCCGTCCATGGTCCGCTCCTGGCCGTCCAGCGTCGTGAATTTATCTCCGTCCTTCGCTGTCTTCACCACGATGTGGTGATCCGCGATGGTATCCAGGTCATAAGCGTGCATGGGCTGGCCGTACTCTTCCATCACGTAGTTTGTGATATCCACCAGGTTGTTGATCGGACGGATCCCCACAGAAGCAAGACGCCTCTGCATCCATTTCGGAGACGGCCCGATCTTGATATTCTTAACCACTCTCGCACAGTAGCGCGGGCAGAGGTCTGTATTCTCCACGGTTACTTTTACATAGTCATTGACGTCCTCGCCGTTACCTGTCGGTGTTACGACCGGAGGTTTAAACTCTTTACGGAAAGTCGCTGCCGCCTCGCGTGCGATGCCGATGACGCTGAAACAGTCCACGCGGTTGGATGTGATCTCATACTCGAAGATGGCGTCGTCAAGTCCCAGCGCTTTAATGGCGCTCTCTCCGACCACTGCGTCCTCCGGGAAGATGTAAATGCCGTACTCCGGCGCTTCCGGATACATCTCCCTTGTAGATCCGAGTTCCTCGATGGAGCACATCATGCCGCAGCTCTCCACGCCGCGCAGCTTGCCTTTCTTTATCTTAATGCCGCCCTCGACCTTCTGTCCGGGCTCGTGGCCGCCTGCCACGCGTCCGCCGTCCAGCACGACCGGGATCTTGTCTCCCTCTTTCACATTCGGCGCGCCGGTCACGATCTGCACGGTCTCCGCGCCCACGTTCACCTGGCAGATGATCAGCTTGTCCGCATCCGGATGCTTCTCGATCTTCTCGATCTGTCCGATCACGATCTTGTCAAGATCTCTGTCCAGTTTCTCATATCCCTCTACCTTTGTCCCGGAAAGCGTCATTGCATCTGTATATTCCTGCGCGGTCACATCAAGATCCGGAACATATGCTTTAATCCATGATAATGAAGTATTCATTTCTCTATCCTTTCTTTACACTGTATTTCCAACTCCGCCGGGACTCCTCATCCCGGCCGTCCCTCTGATCCTGCCGTCCTGTCAGAACTGCTTCAGGAAGCGGACGTCATTCTCATACAGAAGCCTCATATCGTCGATCTCATATTTCAGCAGCGCGATACGCTCCAGGCCCACGCCGAATGCAAATCCGCCGTAAACTTCCGGATCGATGCCGCACATCTCGAGCACGTGAGGATGGACCATTCCGCATCCCAGGATCTCGATCCATCCGGATCCCTTGCAGAAACGGCATCCTTTGCCGCCGCATTTGAAGCAGCTTACATCCACCTCGGCACTGGGCTCCGTGAACGGGAAATGGTGCGGGCGGAATTTCGTTTTCGTATCCGGCCCGAACAGTTCTTTTGCAAAGACTTCCAGCGTTCCTTTCAGATCGGCAAAGGAAATATTCTTGTCGATCACCAGGCCTTCGATCTGATGGAAGGACGGGGAATGTGTCGCATCTACCTCGTCGGAGCGGAACACTCTTCCCGGTGCGATCATACGGATCGGAAGTTTCCCCTGCTCCATGATCCGGGCCTGTACCGGCGACGTCTGCGTCCTCAGCACGATCTCCTTGTTGATATAGAATGTATCCTGCTCATCTTTGGCCGGATGGTCTGCCGGGATGTTCAGTTTCTCAAAATTATACTCATCGTATTCCACTTCCGGGCCTTCCACAACTTCATAGCCCATGCCCACGAAGATGCGCTCCACCTCTTCCAGCGCGATCGTATTTGGATGGCGGTGTCCCATGATGTTCTTCTTTGACGGGAGCGTCACGTCGATGACTTCCTCTTTCATCTTCTGCTCGCGGATGGCGCGCTCCATCTTCGTCTTCGACTCTTCGAGAAGGGCTTCGATAGCCGCCCGCGCATCATTCACCATCTGCCCCACCT
>CALWDN010000014.1 GCA_944376685.1 uncultured Mediterraneibacter sp.
GGCCTTGCCAAGACAGTTCTGGCAGTTCTCTGTCACGGTATAACTGGAGATCGGACAGTCCTCGCAGGCCGAGCTGATGACCTGGATGATGTTTCCGTCGTCCGTCGCTCCCGGCGCTTTGCCTTCCGCCAGGCGGACACGCTGCCGGATGATCTCCCGCTCTTTGTAGATACAGCAGCGGAACTGCGGAGTCGGTCCGGGGATCAGCTTGAATGCGATCTCATCCTTGCGTTCTTCCAGTTCGCCTGCAAAAGCCAGTCTTGCCACTTCTTCCAGGACTGCATGTTTGATCTTGATTACATTTGCGTCTGCGTACCTCAAATCTCATTTCCTCCATAAACTTTAATTCTCATTATGTATAACTCATGTCATGAATAATATAACATGAACCTGCCGATTTTCCCAGAGAGGAATCGGTTGATTCCTGTATTAATTTCCGAACAATTTCTGTGCAAAACGGACCGACTGCATCGCATCTTTTCCATAGAAATCCGCGCCGATCATATCCGCGTAATCCTGATTGAGGACGGCCCCTCCGACCATCACCCTGCAGCCGGGCGCCTTTTCGCGCAGCTGACGGATCGTTTCTTCCATACTCACCACTGTCGTTGTCATCAGTGCGCTTAAACCGACCAGCCGGATATCCTCTTCAACGACTTTTTTGACGATCTCCTCCGGCGGCACGTCTTTTCCCAGGTCAATCACATTAAAGCTGTAATTTTCAAGCAGGACTTTGACGATATTTTTCCCAATGTCATGAATATCGCCTTTCACTGTGGCAAGGAGGACTGTTCCGGCTTTTTCCCGCACTTCCCCGCTCTTCTCCATCTGGTCTTTCAGAACGGCAAAAGCTGCTTTGGCCGCTTCCGCGCTCATGAGGAGCTGGGGGAGGAAAAGGGTGCCCTTTTCGAATCCCTCGCCCACATGATTCAGTGCCGGGATGAGCATCCCGTTGATGATCTCAAGGGGATCCTGTTCTTCCACGGCCTCTCTCGTCCGGTCCGCCGCGTCGTCCTTCAGCCCTTTTTCAATGCACTCTTTGAGGGAAAGCATCTTTGCTGCTCCAGCTGCAGCAGCCGGAGCAGCCGGCGCTTCGCCGCTGTATTTTGCGATATAACCGGCACAGTTCTCATCTAGTCCGGCAAGGGCATGGTACGCATACCAGGCGCGCATCATATCCGCCGAACAGGGATTGATAATGCCGGCGCTGAGTCCGTTCATCATGGCCATCGTGTAGAATGCCGCATTGATGACCGGACGGGACGGCAGGCCGAAGGAAATATTGGAAACGCCGAGCACGGTCCTTACGCCGACTTCATCCCGCAGCTTCTTAAGCGTCTCAAGAGTCACCATGGCGCCGTCCGGTTCAGAACTGATGGTCATGGCCAGGGCGTCGATCACGATGTCTTTTTTACGGATGCCGTATTTCGCCGCTTCCCGGATGATCTTTTTTGCAATGGCCACCCTTCCTTCCGCATCCGACGGGATCCCGTCCTCGTCAAGGGTGAGGCCGATCACGACGCCGCCGTATCTGCGGATCAGCGGGAAGACTTTATCCATGGACTCCTGTTTGCCGCTGACGGAATTAACCATTGCTTTTCCGTTGTAAATGCGGAGGGCCGCTTCCATGGCTTCCGGATCCACCGTATCGATCTGCAGCGGCAGATTGACCACGCTCTGGAGCGCCCCCACGGCGTCCCGCATCATTGTAGTTTCATCGATGTCCGGAAGTCCGGTGTTCACGTCCAGGATATGGGCGCCGCAGTCCTGCTGGGTGATGCCCTCCCGCATGATATATTCCAGGTCATGTTCTTTGAGTGCCTGTTTAAAGCGCTTTTTCCCGGTCGGGTTGATCCGCTCGCCGATGATCTTTGACCCGTTCCCCAGGAAAACAGCGCTGCCATATGAAGAAACTACTGTATCGTCTTTTTCCGTAACAGGCAGGATCTTCATTCCGCGGCATTTCTCCGTCATAGCCCGGATATGGTCCGGCGTTGTCCCGCAGCACCCGCCGGCGACACAGGCGCCTGCACTTATGATCCGCTCCATATACGCTGCAAAGTCCTCAGGAAGAACGTCATAACAGGTATGCCCGTCGCGCTGTACCGGCAGGCCGGCGTTTGGCTTGACGATCACCGGGAGCGACGCGTACCTCATATACTGTTCAAGGACCGGCATCATCTGTTCCGGACCCATTCCGCAGTTGATGCCCAGCGCATCGACACGGAGTCCTTCCAGCAGCGCAATCACGGACGGGATGTCTGCCCCGGTCAGAAGTTTCTGGCGCTCATCGTAGATCACAGTGGCAAAAACAGGCAGGGACGTATTCTCCTTTGCGGCCAGCACGGCGGCTTTCAGCTCGTATGTATCGCTCATCGTCTCAATGTGGATCAGGTCGGCTCCAGCCCTTTCACCGCAGATCATGACTTCCCGGTAGGCATTGTAGGCGTCTTCAAAATCCAGATCGCCCATCGGTTTCAGAAGCTTTCCGGTAGGTCCTACATCCAGCGCCGTGTACACCGGACGGGCGGCGCCGGCCGCCTGCACGACATTTCTGACATGGCTCACTGCGCTTTTGATGATCTCTTCCAGACTGTATCCGCTGTCATGGTATTTCAGGGCGTTGGCCCCGAACGTATTGGTCAGGATGATGTCGCTTCCGGCTTCGATATACGCCCGGTGGATCTCCGATATCACTTCAGGATGGGTCATATTCCATGTCTCGGGCAGTTCTCCCGGGGCAAGCCCCTTCTCCTGGAGCAGGGTGCCCATTCCGCCGTCGAAAAACAGGAGTTCTTTTCCAAGTCGTTCTCTAATCATAAGTTATCCTTTCACGTTTCTGTTCTGTATTTTCACGTCCGGATCATCTCCGGTACGGGCAGTCTGTTTTGCCGCAGCTCTCGCAGCCCCCCGGCACACATCCTGTCCTGTCCGGTCCGGCGCCGATCACAGCCGTCACTGATTTGGACGGGGTCATCATATAACCGTCTGTCATGGTCAGTCCGATCTGTTTCGCGCAGTCCAGCATCCGCATGATGGGCTCCTGATAATGGATGTCAAAATCCCCGTATCCCGGGCTGAACCTGGGCCTCAGGAAGCGTCCCTCACGGGCCATCTCCTCTCCGATCGTGCGCTGCCGGTCATCACAGTATTCCTCGAGATAAGCCGCTGCGCATGCCTGCAGGATGACCGCACGGCTCATATCCGTTATGGAAGTCCTCCGGATCAGCTGGTCCGCCTCTGCACCCAGCGTGGCGCAAAAAAGCACCGCTTTGTCGCAGCCCCGCAGATTGCGTGCAAGGCTGTGGCTTATAATTGTAAGATTTCCAATCTGTATGCCGTCCTCTGAATTCTGTCCTATATCAAAAATTCGGCAGATGGATTTCGGATCCGCCGCCTGTTCCAGCTTCAGGAAGGCCTCATCGACCATCCTGCGGGTCCGTTCATCTGCCGCATTTTTTCCATATCCCAGGTATCGGACGGCTTCGTCTGTCCGTCTCTTCATACTGACATCCTATGCCCTGATAATCTCTGACAGGTTGCTCATGATCGCCGCTGCCACATCCGGCTTGTTCATGGAATAAATATGTATATTTTTCACTCCGTTCGCAAGCAGATCTATGATCTGGTCAGTCGCATACGCGATGCCCGCCTGCCTCATCGCCGCCGGTGAATGTCCGAAGCGGTCAAGGATCGCAAGGAATCTCCTCGGGAAAACCGTGCCGGATAATTCCTGGCTTCGCTTCATCTGCGAAGCGCTGGTGATCGGCATGATCCCCGGAAGGACCGGGACCGTTATCCCTGCTTCACGGATCCTGTAAAGGAAATTGTAATGGATATCATTGTCAAAAAACATCTGTGTCGTGAGGAAATCCACCCCACTGTCCACTTTCTGCTTCAGATAGCGGATATCGTCTTCCTTGTGTTCGTTCTCCACATGCCCTTCGGGATAGCAGGCCGCGCCCACACAGAAATCGCCGGATCTGCGTATCTCCTCCACAAGTTCATATGCATACCGGAAGCGTTCTTCCGTGGGGAACGCCATCCCTTCAGGAATATCCCCGCGCAGTGCAAGGATATTTTCGATCCCCAGCTCTTTCAGGTTGCGGATCACATGCCGGACCTCTTCTTTTGTGGACGATGCGCATGTGAGATGGGCAAGGCTGAGCACGTGGAGGTCATCCTTGATATGGGATGCGATCCTGGCAGTATTTTTGCTCGTGCCGCCGCCCGCGCCGTATGTCACACTGATAAAAGCGGGATCAAGCTTTGCGATCTGATCCGTTGCCCCGGCAACCTTTTCGTAGTCTTCATCTTTTTTCGGCGGAAACACTTCGAAAGATATGTGTATCCTGCCGTCTGTCAGTCTGTCGATTATCTTCATCTGGTATTCTGCTCCTGTAAGTTTCGGTCCGGGTATTTATTCCCCGATCAGGCCCTTGTACAGATCTTCATACTGCCGCGCTGAATTTTTCCAGGAGAAATCCTGCGCCATGGCATGTTCAACGATCTTGTTCCAGTCTCTCTTTTTATCGTAATATATCCTTTCTGCATAACGGATCGTATTAAGCATTTCATGCGCATTGTAATTGCAGAAACTGAAGCCTGTTCCGGTCTTTTCAAATTCATTGTACGCTTCTACCGTATCCTTCAGGCCGCCGGTCTCGCGTACGATCGGAAGCGTGCCGTAGCGGAGGCTCATCAGCTGGCTCAGGCCGCACGGCTCGAAAAGCGACGGCATCAGGAACGCGTCACATGACGCGTAGATCCGGTGCGAAAGCTCATCCGAATAGAAAATGTTCGCCGAAACCCTGCCGGAATATTTCCATGCGAAATGGCGGAACATATTTTCATACTTCACGTCGCCTGTACCAAGTACAACGATCTGGACTGCATCCTGGCAGAGTTCATCCATCATGTAGTCCACAAGGTCAAAGCCTTTCTGATCTGTCAGACGGGAGATCATACCGATCATCATTACCTTCGGGTCTTTCTCCAGGCCGAGTTCTTCCTGCAGGCATGTCTTGTTGACCGGTTTGTTCTTCCGGAAATTGCCAATATTAAAGTTCTTTGCGATCCGGTTGTCAGTCTCAGGATTCCAGTCATTGTAATCCAGCCCGTTTACGATGCCGCAGAGATCGTTGGACCGTGCGGACATCAGTCCGTCAAGGCCTTCGCCGTAAAACGGAGTCTTGATCTCTTCCGCATAGCTGTTGCTCACTGTCGTCACCTTATCCGCGTAAACGATGCCGCCCTTCAGAAGGTTGGCGTCTTTATACGCTTCCATCTTATCCGGGACAAAATAGTACTCCGGAAGTCCGGTGATGCCCCTGACTGTCTTTGTATCCCATACGCCCTGGAATTTCAGGTTATGTATTGTCATGACAGTCTTGATCCCCCGGTAGTATTCACCAAGGTAGCGGAAATTGTCAAGATATACCGGGATCAGGCCGGTCTGCCAGTCATGGCAGTGGATCAGGTCCGGGCGGAAGCCGATCACCGGGAGGATGCTGAGGACCGCTTTTGAGAAAAATGCGAATTTCTCGATATTCCACTTGAAATCCCCGTCATAGAGTGCAAATCCGCTGAAGTAATGTTCGTTGTCGATAAAGTAGAATGTAATGTCATTGAGCACGGTCTTAAGAACGCCCACATACTGGTCCTGTCCGGCGATGTCCATGTAGAAATGCGTTACATACTCAAGCCTGTCTTTCCATTCCTGTTTCATGCACGTATATTTGGGAAGCACCACGCGCACATCATATTTCCCCTTGTCGAATTCCTTCGGCAGGGATCCGGCAACATCGGCAAGACCGCCGGTTTTTATAAAGGGTACACATTCAGACGCAGCAAACAAAATGTTTTTCATATTACCTTCCTCCAATTTCTGCCCCGACCACCTGCAAGGCACTTGTTAAGTGCTATTATACCCCATTCTTACACACTTGAAAAGGATTTTATCACTTTTTGTGCCGGTACTCCAGCTGGATCGTATCTGCGATCAGAGCTATGAACTCTGAATTTGTCGGCTTCCCCTTCCCGGTGCTCACCGTATAGCCGAACAGTTCATCAAGCGTATCGAGTTTGCCTCTGCTCCATGCGACTTCGATCGCATGCCGGATGGCGCGCTCCACACGGCTTGATGTGGTCTGGTATTTTTTCGCGACTGTGGGATAAAGAATCTTGGTTATGGCATTCAGCACATCCATATCGTTTACGGCCATCATGATCGCATCCCGCAGATAATGATATCCCTTTATATGCGCCGGTATCCCGAGCTCGTGGAGCATGTTTGTCACGCGGTTTTCAAGATTTTCCGCCCTGCGTTCACTATCTGGTGCAGATTCCCCGTCTTTTCTTTCAGCAGGCTGCGACAGATTTTTTACGGATTTTATCCTGTCCAGCAGCATCTGATTGTCAAAGGGTTTCATGATATAGTAATTTGCGCCTTTGTTAAAAGCATCTTCTGTAATTCGTTCCTGGCCGACCGCAGTGATCACGATAAAGCAGGGCCGTTTTGCGACGGATCTGTCCAGGCCGATCTTTTCCATCACTGTCAGGCCGTCCATTTTCGGCATGATCAGATCAAGAAGAACAATATCCGGCTGCCTGTCCCTGATGATGCGGCACATTTCTTCGCCGTTTTTCGCTTTTCCGACCAGTTCAAGTTCTTTATCCGTGCTGACAAGTTCTCCCAGGACATCGAGGATCTTCTGGTTATCATCAGCAATGGCCACACTTAAATGCTCCATCCTCTTCTCTCCTTACAGCTGTGAAACCATGTCCCTGAAACGCCACGCGCTTATTATATCCGCACAAAAATGCAGAATCAAGGAAATTTTGTTGCACTAATTCGACATATTATTCGACAAACCGCCGGATCCGACACAGTCCAGCATATTTTCTATAAATATCCCATACCCCTTTGTCGCGTCTCTCACAAAAACATGGGTGACCGCCCCGATCAGCCGTCCGTCCTGTATGATCGGGCTTCCGCTCATCCCCTGTATGATCCCTCCCGTTTTCCCAAGCAGTTCCGGGTCTGTAACCCGGATCACGATCCCTTTGTTTATCTCGCCGCCGGACATGTCGATATCTGTCACACAGATGTCATAATCTTTCATTTCCCCGTCCACGCAGCACCGGATCAGGGCATCTCCGGTGTGTATATCCTCTTTCCCGGCCGTCTCGATCCGTAACGGATCCCCGAAAAGGTCTTCCGCCCTGTCCAGTGTCCCGTAGATCCCCGCATCTGTATTGCCGGAGATCCTGCCGAGCACATTGTAATTATTATAGACGATCACCCCTTCCATCGTACCGGGCGTCCCGCTGTGACCTTTTGTGATATCCCGGATGCTGGTGCGGTAGATCCTTCCGCTGTCAATGGTCATCAGTTCGTTCGTATCGATATCATGTATCCCGTGCCCCAGTGCGCCGAAACGGTTGTCTTCCGTAAAAAAAGTAACCGTGCCCAGGCCCTGTACATTGTCTCTTACCCAGATGCCCATCCTGTATCTCCCCGACTCATATTCTGCCGGCCTGACCCCTACGTCAAGCGTGTCCCGGCCGCGCCGGAGCGTCAGGATGATCTCATCTGAGCCGGCCTTCTCCACCGCTTCAAGCAGTTCATCCTTGCCATTGATATCACAGTGGTCAACAGCAGTAATATAATCACCTGTTTTTATCCGTCCTGATGAAGGATCACAAAAAGATCCGTCCAGCCTCCTGACCTGTTCAGTGCTGAGGACCATCACCCCGTCTGTCTCCATATAGATCCCGACCGGCATTCCGCCCAGGTAAACCGCCGTTTTGGACGAAGTTCCCGCAACCGCTTCCGCGTCGGCCTGTATTTCCGTCCCGGAGAGATCCGGCCGCCCTGCATCCGTGCAGATCCTGACCGGGACTGCCAGTGCCAGGACGCAGAACATGGTCTGCAGGATCCTCCGGACAGCCCGGATTTTCTGACTTTCTGACATATTCCACACATCCTTTCCCATATCAATGCAAAAAACGGATACGGTCAGCGTATCCGTTTTTAGTATGTGTGGTTTTATTTTTTTCAGACTGGTATTATCTGTTCCGGGCTGCCATATCCTTCATCTCGCCGGCGCTCTGGATAATATTGTCTGTGATCTTGGAACCGCCGAGTATCCTCGCCAGCTCCATAACCGATTCATCGTAGCCAAGGCGTCTGATATCCGTCCTTGCAGTCCCGCCGCCGGCATTTTTTTCTATCAGAAAGTGGATATCTGCCGCGGCGGCGATCTGAGGCAGATGTGTGATGCAGATGACCTGCCTGTTTTTTGCGATCAGACGCAGCTTCCCTGCAACACGGTCTGCCGTGATCCCGGAGATCCCGGCGTCAATCTCATCAAAGATCAGTGTAGGCGTATCTTCTCTGTCTGCAAGCACTGTCTTGACCGCCAGCATGATCCTCGACAGTTCTCCGCCCGAAGCGACCGCAGCCAGCGGCTTCATCGGCTCCCCCGGATTGACCGCGAGAAAGAACTCCGCTTCATCCCGTCCGTTCGCGCTGTAGCGGCCGCTGTCAGAGATCCGGATCTCAAGCCTGGTATCAAGGAAATTAAGCTCCGACATCTGTCTGCGGATCTCTTCGGCAAACGCGGCAGCGCTTTCCCGGCGCATCGCACCCAGACGTTCTGACGCATCTCTGGCAGCATCTTCCGCCTTTTCTTTCTCAGAAACGAGATTGTCCAGAAATGCATCATAATCATTCAGTTCATTTATTCTTTCCTTTTTGGAGCGGCAGTATTCACTGATCTCATGGATCGTTTTTCCATATTTTGCTTTCAGCCGGTTGATCAGATTCAGCCGTTCTTCCGTTTCCCGGAATTCTTCTTCCGAATATTCAAAGGTTTTTGCGTATTCAGAAAGCTCCCTGTTGAAATCATTCAGAAGGCTGTCCGCGTCAAGCAGCTGGCTGTAGAGCTGTGCCGCCTGTTCATCGGTCTCTGCGGCATCCTGGAAAGCCCTGATGGCGCGGCTCAGGCAGTCGCTTGCATTCCCGCCCGGTTTTTCCGCCGTGAACAGATAGGTCTCCGCCACGGCTTCCGTGATCTTCCGGCTCTGCGTCATCCTGCGGTACAGGCTTTCAAGTTCATCGTCCTCTCCCTGGACGAGGGCGGCTTCTTCTATCTCATTTACCTCAAATTCCGCAAGTGCAAGCTCTCTTTTACGGCTCTCGTCGTCTATAGACGATTCGCTGAGAAGACGTTCTGCATGGCGGAGCCTGCCATATGCTTCCTCCATCTCTTTTTTCATTGGTAAAATTTTTTCGCCGCTGTACAGGTCCAGGAGCAGGAGCTGCTGTTTTCTGTCCAGAAGCGTCCGGCTGTCATTCTGTCCGTGGATATCGATCAGAATGGCGGCCGCTTCTTTCAGCGCACCCATGCTGACCGTCTCACCGTTGATGCGGCATATGCTTCGCCCGTCCATAAGCTTCCGGCTGAGCGTGACCATTTCATCATCCGGCTGCACCCCGAGTTCTTCCAGCCTGTCGGCAATGCGTTTTTCATCCACAGAGAACGTCATTTCCACAAGGCCGGCATCCGCGCCGCTGCGGAGCATGTCTGCGCTGTATCTTCCGCCAAGCGCAAGGTTCACCGAACCCATAAGGATAGACTTGCCGGCTCCGGTCTCACCGGTCAGGATGTTGAGCCCGCGGCCGAAATCCACTTCCGATTCATCGATTAATGCAAGATTTTTAACATGAAGATTAACTAACATAAATTATTTACATGCCTCCGGATATGATCTTCCTGATTTTTTCCATTACGGCAGAAGTGTCATCAGCTGTTCTTATTGCACACATGATCGTGTCATCGCCGGCGATGCATCCTACCACTTCATTCCATTTCATGGCATCCACCGCCGCAGCAACAGCCATGGCCATTCCGGATACCGTCTTTATCACAAGGATATTCTGTGCTTTATCCATTGATATGAACCCGTCTCTCAGGACACGCATGTACTTCTCTCCCAGCTCAGGTTCATCCTGCCGGTGGAGCACATATTTCTGCCTTCCGCCGCTGACTGCGACTTTCGTCAGGTTCAGGTCGCGGATGTCGCGGGATACCGTTGCCTGAGTCACTTTAAACCCCGCATTGTTCAGGTATTCCGCAAGTTCCTCCTGCGTTTCGATATTATAGCTGTTGATCAGTTCGATAATTTTCGCATGTCTGCTGACTTTCATGTTTAGTTTCCTTTCATCTTCTTCCGGAGTGTCTTCATAAAGCTCTCGCTTTCCAGTTTAACCAGATGCGCCGTCTGATCCGCCCGCCGGACTGTGACGCGGTCGCCGGTGACCAGTGTTATCTGTTCCGCCCCGTCAAAACAAAGAGATACCTTTTCCTGTCGTCCATACCTTCCTTCACCGATTTCAACCTCGATCACATCCTCCGCCGACAGTACGATGCTGCTCGTGTTAAGCGCATGCGAACAGATCGGCGTCACAACGATCATCTCTGCCGTCGGCTCAACGATCGGTCCGCCTGCGGAAAGATTATACCCTGTGCTCCCGGTAGGTGTGGAGATGATGACGCCGTCAGCATGGTAACTGTTCAGAAGGCTGCCGTCCACATAGATGTTAAAATTAATGATGCGGATCTTTCCTTCGCGCGCCAGGACGATATCATTGATCGCGATATCGCTGCCGCCCGGGAATGTCCCCTGCAGCATCATCCTGTCCTCGATCTCCGGAGCGCCGTCAAAAAGCTGCTCCAGCGCGCTCTTGTAATTATCCAGGTCAACCTCGGCGAGATAGCCCAGCATGCCGAGATTGATGCCGAGAAGGGGGAGTTCATTTCCCCCGAGATCGCGGACAGACCGTATAAGCGTCCCGTCGCCGCCGAGGACAAGACCGCACTCAGCCTCTGCAGGGACAGATCCTCTGATGATATGGCCCTCTTCATCTTTCCGGGCGACATAACACTTTCGCCCGCGGCTTTCTATATATTCTTTTATTTCAGTAGTAACCCGCTGGTCCGGATCTTTCAGCATATTGGGGATAATATAAAAGCACTCCATTTCACACCTCGCGTCCGGGTTTTGACAATGTATCGAATGCAAGTCCGACGACCCTGTCCGGATCCAGGCCATGGTCGATCCCCGGATCATTCCCGTTCTTTTTCAGATGGATCAGATATTCAATATTGCCCTCAGGCCCGCGGATCGGGGAAAAGTCAAGTGCGCACAGGTCGAACCCGGCCGCCATCGCATGATCCATGATCTTCCGGATCACTTCGCAATGGGTGCTGCGCTCCCTTACAACGCCCTTTTTCCCGACCTTCTCACGGCCGGCTTCAAACTGAGGTTTTATAAGCGCCACGATCTCGCCGTCCTCTTTGAGATAATCATGAATCGGCCCCAGCACTTTTGTGAGAGATATAAATGATACGTCAATGGAAGAGAAATCAACCGGTTCTCCGATATCTTCCGGGGTGACGTAACGGATATTCGTCTTTTCCATACAGACGACGCGGCTGTCATTCCGCAGTTTCCAGTCCAGCTGTCCTCTTCCCACATCGATCGCATATACTTTTGCCGCCCCGTTCTGCAGCATGCAGTCTGTAAAGCCTCCTGTGGATGCGCCTACATCCGTACAGACCTTCCCGCGTACGTCCACGTCGAAATTTTTCAGCGCTTTTTCAAGCTTCAGGCCGCCTCTGCTCACATAGGGGATGACATGGCCTCTGACTTCGATGTCCACATTTTCGGGAAATGTGCTGCCGGCCTTGTCCTCACGCTGCCCGTCTACGAAAACGCTGCCTGCCATGATCACGGCCTTGGCCTTTTCCCTGGAATCTGCAAGTTTCCTTTTTACAAGCAATACATCTAACCGTTCTTTCATTCCTGTCTTCCTTCAATCATCCTGTAATCACTTATCGAACATTTTACGATCGTATCGAAGTCAAGCCCGACTTCCTGCCTCAGGATCTCCACATTCCCGTGCTCTACATAATCATCCGCGATCCCGAAACTGCGGACGCGGACATCAAGCCCCGAGGACGAGACATGATTCAGCACCTGTTCTCCGAAACCGCCGGTCAGTACGTTCTCTTCAATCGTCACAAACAGGCGGTGGCCGGCGGAAAGCCGTGCTAGGAGCTCTTTATCCAGTGGTTTGATAAATCTTGCATTTATCAGGCTGCAGCTGTACCCTGCTTCTTTGATCCCCTTCCTGACACGGTCGGCCAGTTCCGCCATATGTCCGACGAATATGACCGCAATATCCTTTTCTTCGTAAAGCACTTCACTTTTGCCGTAAACAACAGGCGCCCTGAACTCTTTCATTCCCTCATAGGCAGCGCCCCGCGGGTAGCGAAGGGCGACCGGATGGGGATAATCCACGGCAAACCGCAGCATATCGGCCATTTCCCATCGGTTTTTCGGAGAGATGACCGTCATATTCGGGATGGTTGACAGATACGAAAGGTCAAAGATCCCCTGATGTGTCTCCCCGTCGCTCCCGACAAGCCCGGCCCTGTCTATGGCGATCACGACCGGAAGGTCCTGCAGACAGACGTCATGCAGCGCCTGGTCATATGCACGCTGAAGGAACGATGAATATACGGCGAATACAGGCTTCATTCCTCCTGCCGCCAGGCCGGCGGCAAAAGTCATAGCGTGTTCTTCGGCGATCCCGACGTCAAAAAACCGCTCGGGAAAATGTTTTTTAAATGCTGAAAGGCCTGTACCGTCCGCCATCGCCGCGGTTATCGCCACAACTTTGTCATCCTTTTTGGCAATATCCGTAATGACTTTTGAGAAAACCCGTGTATAACTGTCGGGCTCGTTCTTTTCGAGAGGCATTCCGGATGCAATGTCAAAAGGCCCCGTTCCGTGAAAGCGGGATGGATTTTCTTCAGCCGGGGCGTAGCCTTTTCCTTTTTTTGTTATCACGTGGACCAGTACGGCATGGTCCACGCGTTTCGCTTCATTCAGGACTTTGACAAGCTTCTTTACATCATGCCCGTCTACCGGTCCGAGATATGTGATCCCCATATCTTCAAAGAACATCCCCGGCACAAAAAGCTGTTTGATCCCGCTTTTTGTCCTGCGCAGCTGGCTTACGATGCGCTCTCCTTTTACCGGGATCCGCTTCAGCGTATCTTCAAGCCCTTTTTTGATGTCTGTATACGTCTGGGCCGTACGCATGCCGTTCAGATACCGGGAAATGCCGCCTACATTTTCAGATATGGACATGTTGTTATCATTCAGGACGATTATAAAATTGCTCTTCAGGCGGGAGGCGTTATTCAAAGCCTCATACGCCATGCCGCCGGTAAGGGATCCGTCGCCGATGACCGAGACGACCGTGTGGTCCTGCCCCAGCAGCTCCCTCGCTTCAACATACCCGAGCCCGGCGGAAACCGATGTGGAACTGTGCCCTGTGTCAAAAGCGTCGCAGTCGCTCTCTTTCCGTTTGGGGAATCCGCTCATTCCGCCGAATTTCCTGAGCGTGTCAAACCCGTCTTTGCGCCCGGTCAGCAGTTTGTGTGTGTAAGACTGGTGCCCCACATCCCATATCAGCTTGTCCTGGGGGAAATCAAGCGTAAGGTGCAGTGCGACCGTCAGTTCCACGACCCCGAGGTTTGAAGCAAGATGCCCGCCCGTACGGCTGATCTTCCCGACCAGGAATTCCCGGATCTCATCAGGGAGGACCCGGAGCTGCTCTTCATTCAGTTTTTTTATATCATTGGGTTTGCGGATCATTTCCAGTGCCATAATATCCCTCTTTTCCAAATCCCCGGACTATTTCTCACGGTACACGAGCCATCTGAAGAGCGCTTCCAGATATCCGCTTTCCCGTCCAAGGCCCTTAAGCTCCGCGACCGCCTCATCTGTCAGGCGGGAAACTTCTTTTCCGGATTCTTCCAGCCCTTTCCAGGACACATAAGTCGTTTTGTCATTTTTCTCATCACTGTGGACCGGCTTCCCGAGCACGTCTTCACTGCCCGTCACATCCAGGATGTCATCCTGGATCTGGAATGCCAGCCCGACCCTGCCGGCTATCCGCTCCATGCAGGCGGTTTCCTCTTCCGATGCCCCGGCAAGGACGGCGCCTGTCATGAGCGAAGCCTCGATCAGGGCGCCTGTCTTAAGCCGATAGATGAAATCAAGCATTTCACCGGATATCTGATGCCCCGATTCGCTTACATCCACGACCTGGCCTCCGATCATACCGTAGATGCCTGACTTTCGCGCAAGTATCCCAAGGGCGCGCCCGATCAGCAGACTGTTCTCCGGCTCCGTGTCAAAGGCTGTACAGGCCGTTTCAAACGCATAGTTGAGCAGCGCGTCTCCGGCAAGTATGCCGATATCTTCACCGTACACCACGTGCGTTGTTTTTCTTCCGCGGCGGTAGTCGTCGTTATCCATTGCCGGAAGGTCGTCATGCACAAGGGAATACGTATGGATCATCTCGATGGCTGCAAGAAAAGGCCTTATGGCTGTTCCTGTCCCGCCGAAAAGACGGAATGCCTCAAGCATAAGCATCGGCCGGATCCGCTTCCCGCCGGCCGTCAGGCTGTATTCCATCGCCTCCATGATCGTCTTCTGATACCCTTCTTTTGGCGGAAGATATCCTGCAAGGATCTCTTCGATCTCGTTTACTCTTTTTCCGTATTCTTCTTTAAAATTCATGAGTCTCCCCGCTTTCGTCCAGAACAAGGACTTTTTTCTCTACCGAATCGATTGATTCATTGCATTTTTTCAGCAGTTCCATTCCTCGGTTATACAAGTCAAACGACTGTTCAAGTGTAATATCCGGATCTTCCATCTGCTCCGTCAGCGTCTCCAGTTCTCTGAACATGTCTTCAAGGGTTATTTTCTCTTCCATTATGTATGCTTCCTCTCTGCGGATGTCATTTGTCTTCATCAGCCACGACGGCCGGATAACTGCCGTCCTGGACGTAAATCCTGAGTCTGGCGCCGGCCTTTGCCTGCGACACTCTGCGCACATTCACGCCATCTTCTGTGGTGACGTAAGAATATCCGTGACTGAGCTTTTCAAGCGGGGACAGGCCTTTCATTTTTTCAATATACAGCGCAAGCCTGTGCCTGTCCCTGTCCAGGCGGTTCTCCATGAGCATCCTGAGTTTATTTTCCAGTTCTGCCGCATACTGGCGGTTTTCCCTGAGCTTCTGCCGCGGATGCGCATAGCGCAGCCGGACACGCATATGCTCCGCTTTTGATCTCTTATCTGCAATGGTCCGGGTGATCCGGTCACAGAGCATCCGCCTGCAGCCGGACAGCTTCTCATATACTTCCCTGATATCATACACCGCAAGCTCTGCAGCTGCCGACGGTGTCGGAGCGCGCAGGTCCGCGACATAGTCCGAGATCGTCGTGTCGGTCTCATGGCCGACGGCTGAGATAACAGGAACACTGCATTCAAAAACCGCCCTTGCAACGTTTTCTTCATTGAAAGCCCAGAGGTCTTCAATGCTTCCCCCGCCGCGCCCGATGATGATCACATCGGTTTTTTTCTGCTCAAGCATACGGATCCCCCGTACGATGCTGTCTGATGCGCCCTCCCCCTGCACCTGCGCAGGGTAGAGGATGATCTGCACAAAAGGATTGCGCCTGGCGGCAATGTTTATGATGTCCCGCACCGCCGCCCCCGTTGGGGCAGTCACAACCCCAAGCGTGCGGATATACCGCGGGATCGGCTGTTTATACTCCGGCGCAAACATTCCCATTTCCGCCAGCTCATTCTTCAGGGCTTCAAATCTCTCATACAGGGCGCCCAGGCCGTCGCGCACGATCTCCCTCGCATAAAGCTGATACTGCCCGCTTCGTTCATACACGCTTACAGACCCGAATACAATGACCTGCTGGCCTTCCTCCAGCCGGAAGGAAAGCCCCTGGCGGCTGCCCGCAAACATCACGCAGGCGATCGTTCCGGATTCATCTTTCAGGGAAAAATAAATATGCCCCGACGTATGGTATTTGCAATTAGAGACTTCACCCTTTACATAGATCCGGCTCAGCATAAAATCCTGTGTAAACATATTTTTGATATAGGAATTTACCTGCTTCACCGTGTAGGCATTTTTCATAGTCAGGACTCCTGCGAGGCAAGCTTGCCGAGCACGCCGTTCACAAATGAGGAACTGCCGTCCCCGCCGAACTTTTTGGCGAGCTCCACCGCTTCATTGATCGCGACGCCTTCCGGGACCGCATCGTCCCAGCGCATCTCGTAAAGCGCAAGGCGGAGGATCGTAAGATCCACTTTATTCATCCGGGACGTCTTCCAGCCTATGGCCGTCTCGTTCAGGATGCCGTCGATCTCCGGTATACGGGACACAACCGCTTCGTATTTTTGACGGATGTAGTCCGTATCTTTTTCCCGTGCATTGTCAAGCCCTTCAAAATAATACCTCATATGTTCAGGCATATCCTCCGCATCATTAAATTCAATCTGGAAAAGCATTTTAAACACATGCTCTCTCAGTTCCGAACGCATCATAATGTATGTCTCCTTATATTCAAAACTCGATATATAGAAAAAGGATGTCTTGCGACATCCTCTATTATACAACAATCAGAGCTTCCTTTGCAATAATGAGCAGTCAGATCAGTCCTGCCTGTCCATTTCCACGCCGGCAACCTTGATATTGACATCAGCCACTTCAAGGCCTGTCATATTTTCGACCGCACTCTTGACCTTCTCCTGAACTTTCCCGGTCACGTCTACAATGCTGTAATTATACCGGATGTTCAGTGCGAGCGATACTGTCACCACGCCTTCGAGTACATCTACTTTTACACCTTTGGAAAGATTTTTGATCCCGAGCCTGCCGATCACTTCATTTGTGATATTGCCTGCCATGGAAGCAACTCCGTCCACTTCCGTAGCTGCAAGAGCGGCGATGATCGCGACCACTTCGTCAGCGATCTTGACCTCTCCGAGATTCTCATCATTCTGCAGTGTATATGTGTTTCTCTCGTCCTTAGCCATATCCAGAACCTCCCGTTTTGTCTGTTCTCTTTCCCCATTATAACAAATATCAGTGAATTTGCAAACAAAAACCTTTATGAGCGTCCGAATTCCGCAAGGATCAGACCTTCGTTCCGCTCCTGGGTCATGCGGATGCTCCATTCATGGACAAACAGCAGAAGCGGACGGTCTTTCAGGTCCTTTATCTTTTTCATGTCAGACGTACCGCTCACGTGGTCAAGATCGATATTTTCGTTCTCGATCCACCGGATATGCTCGTACGGCAGATTTTCCAGGATGATCTCAACGTTGTATTCATTCTGCAGGCGGTATTTAAGGACGTCAAACTGAAGGACGCCCACTACGCCGACGATGATCTCTTCCATTCCCGTGTTATATTCCTGGAAGATCTGGATCGCGCCTTCCTGGGCGATCTGGTTGATGCCTTTGACGAACTGCTTCCGCTTCATCGTGTCAACCTGCCGCACCCGTGCGAAATGCTCCGGCGCAAATGTCGGGATGCCTTCGTAAGCGAACCGGTCTTTTGATGTGGTGAGCGTATCGCCGATTGAAAAAATGCCGGGATCAAAAACGCCGATCACATCCCCCGCATAGGCCTTGTCTATGATCTTCCGTTCGCTCGCCATCATCTGCTGGGGTTGGGAAAGCCGGACGTCTTTCCCGCCCTGCACATGCCACACCGTCATCCCCGCATCAAACTCACCTGAACAGATGCGCATAAATGCGATCCTGTCGCGGTGCGCCTTATTCATATTTGCCTGGATCTTAAAGACAAAGGCCGAAAAATCCTCTTCTTCCATCGGATCGATCTCCCCGTGGTCCGACATACGCGGAAGGGGTGAAGTCGTCATTGTGAGGAAATGCTGAAGAAACGTCTCCACACCAAAGTTTGTCAGCGCCGAGCCGAAAAATACAGGGGAAAGCTTTCCCTGATCAACCAGATCCTGGTCAAATTCCGCCGAGGCCCCGTCCAGGAGCTCGATCTCCTCTTCCAGAAGCGCTTTGGCTTCCTCTCCGATCAGGCTTCCGGCTTCCGGGCTGTCAACCGCCACTTTTTTCACTTCACCGGTTGTCGTTCCTTTTCTTGTATCCGAAAAAAGATCCACTTCGCGCTCTTTACGGCTGTATACGCCTTTAAAAGCTTTTCCCGAACCGATCGGCCAGTTGACCGGGCAGGTCGGGATCCCCAGTTCTTTCTCAATGTCGTCCAGCAGGTCAAAAGTGTCCTTGGCGTCCCGGTCCATTTTATTGATAAAAGTAAAGATCGGGATATGCCGCATCGCGCACACCTTGAAAAGCTTCCGGGTCTGTGCTTCCACGCCCTTTGATGCATCAATGACCATGACTGCGGAATCCGCAGCCATCAGGGTGCGGTACGTATCCTCCGAGAAATCCTGATGCCCCGGCGTATCCAGGATGTTGATGCAGTATCCGTCATAATTAAACTGGAGCACAGAAGATGTCACCGAAATCCCTCTCTCTTTCTCGATCTCCATCCAGTCCGAAACGGCATGCTTTGCTGTCGCCTTCCCTTTAACGGACCCGGCTGTATTGATCACGCCGCCATAGAGAAGGAATTTCTCCGTCAGCGTCGTCTTTCCCGCATCCGGATGCGAGATAATGGCAAAGGTCCTTCTTTTTTTTATTTCATTTCTAATATCAGACATATCCTACCCCTGTTCTGCTTCTGTGCAATATAAAAGAGGATCCTGCTCCGGCAGCATCCTCCTTCACCGTTATGCCGAGTGAGATTATACTCACTTTTCATACCCGGTGCAACTGTAAATTGTCCATCCGGGCAAATTATTCGCGTATGGGCGTGATCACAACGTTTTCCGGCGCGATCTCGGTTTTTCTTGTCACGATGTCTTCGATCTGTGCCCGTCCCGCGTCGGTCAGTTCATCTGATTTTACGATGATGTCGGCGGAATCCGAATCCAGGCTGACCACCGCTTCAGAAAACCCCTTCGCCGCCATCAGGTTTTCTATGGCCGCTTCCTGTTCCGCGATCTGCGTGATCAGCGTCAGCTGGTCAACGGCACTCTTTTTCTCATCCGCACTCAGTTCATTATTGTCGATCACAGCCTGCAGCGTCTCTTTATTCTCCGCACGCACCTGTTCTCTCGTGACTTTTGCCTGCGCGACCGTGGTTTCCGCCGTCCCGCTGGTCAGCACCGCCTCCCCGGGCGTCCCTTTGACATCAGAATCCACGCTTTCGATATCCTCTGTTGAGCTTTCGATATCTTCTTCTGAAATATCAAGCAGTTCCTGATTCGCCAGTTCTGCGTTCGCCTCTGTCGTCCCGCCGTCGTTTTCACCGAACAGGATGCCGGAATAATTCAGATATCCCGCGACAGCGATCATAACCGCCAGTGTTGCAATAATGATCTGGTTCTTTTTTAACAGACGTTTCACTTTTCCATCCTCCTTCTATGTATCAGGCCCGTTTCATTATTTTTATTTTATGCGCCTCCACGCCGAATAATGCCTGGACCGCTTCTGTCAGATCCTGCTGCACGACAGGATTGCCGCCGCCGCTGCAGATAACCGCCACCCCCTCGACCTCCGGATACAGTTCGGCGCTGACATAAGGCTCTGACGAACCATCCTCATACTGCGAATACACACTGACGGTCTCCGACGTTGATTCTTCTGTCGTCCCCGATGCGCTGTCCCCATTTATATCACTGGCATTCTGCCGTGATTCGGTCCGGTCTTTTTCCACAACCTTCCGGTTTCCGGATTTTAATGTGATCATGACGCTGACCTTCCCCGCTCCGTCCACCTGGCTTAGCAGGGCCTCCGTCCGTTTCTCAACAGCATCCTGGTATTCCTGCACACTGTCCGGGGCACCCCGCCCTTCTTCCTTTCCTTCGGCGTCCCCGCCGTTTTCGTCTTTTCCGCCAAAATCCGGGAAAGTGA
Organism: uncultured Mediterraneibacter sp.; assembly: GCA_944376685.1. Taxonomy (GTDB): domain Bacteria; phylum Bacillota; class Clostridia; order Lachnospirales; family Lachnospiraceae; genus Mediterraneibacter. The sequence goes on from CALWDN010000014.1 coordinate 19,907, forward strand.
CTGCCAGAAGAAGGACTCCTGCCAGAAATATAAGAATGAGGCGGCGTTTCGCAGGAGCGGTCCCTCCCGTATACAGTTTCCGGATCCATTCATTCGCTTTCAGGAAGTTCAATCTTAAATTCCCCCGTTTCAATGCTGTCGGCAAGTTCTTCCGCACGTTTGATCTCACGGACGTTTCTCTGGTATTCCAGATCATGGTACAAGGCCCCGAACCGGTGCGAAGCGCCGGTCAGTTCCATGACCGGCGCGCAGACCAGCAGGATAAGAACAAGACCGGTAAAAAAGCGGACGTACTTCCTGTATTCGCCGCCCGGGACGATATGAAGCAGCGCAGATGAAGCGATCAGATAGAGCGTGATGTCCTGTATCCATTCACTGAGCATGTTGAACATAGATCCTCCTTCTTCCGGACCGGCATTCACGAAGTAAAGGATGCGGTTATTGCGATCGTCAGCAAAAAAAGGGCTCCGGTCGTGACCAGCACCCTCAGCAGCAGTTCATATCCTTCACTTACACTGCTGATGCATGATGTGATCCTCTTATCCGATACCGGCTGCACAACTGCCGCAGCCAGGCGGTAAAGGAGCGCCATGACCAGCATCTGCAGCGCCGGGGCTGCGCAGATCCCGACTGCAGTCAAAGCGCCGGCCATGCCGATCCCGTTCTTTATGAGGACCGCGGTGCCGACCAGGACTTCGGCTGTTCCGCCCATAAGGTCGCCCACCCACGGGACCGCTTCCGCCGTACGCGTCACAGCACTTCTCCTGACTGTATCAACCGCCGGGGCCAGAAGTCCCTGGATCACATTGATCCCCACAACACAGCCGACCATAAACCGCAGCGTCCAGACAACGGCTTTGCGGATCAGTTCTGACAGTTCTGACAGGAAGTCCTCATCCGTCACGTTTCCGAGCACACGGATCATGATATAAATATTGACGGCCGGCAGGAGTATATGGATGATCAGGAGTTCTGCCACGTAGATCAGGAACAGTACGACATTATAGAAAAAAAGCGCAGACGTGCTTCCGGATGCAAATGCCACCGCCATAAAATAAACCGGGCAGAATACCTGCATAAAACCGGTCAGTGATCCGATCCCTTCCTCCAGCCCCGATATCGTTGTGTGGAACGCGGTTATACAGAGTGTTATGACCAGCATATAGATCACATAAAAACTCACATCCGATATCTGCCTGTTCCGGAATGCATCGGCAAAGTTGCTGAATACGGCCGACGCGAACGCCGCCATGATAATATAGACCACTGCTTTGCGGTTATAGCTGAATTCATAAAAGAGCTGATCTTTTATAAAACGGATAAACCATTGCCCCGTTTCTTCCAGGTCTCCGCTTATAAGCGCCCCGACCACCTTTTCGAACCGGACTTTGTCCTGCGGCAGCATCCGCTCAAGGCTCTCTTCGATCCCGGAGAAATCAAATTCTGAAAGCAGTGCTTCAGAAGCCTGTTCCACCAGCTCCTCTTCCGACGCTTCGGAGCTGTCACTGCTGCCCGGTGCGGCTTCCACGATCATGCTCCCTGCGCAGAATACAAATATGACCAGGACAAATATGATTATGATCCCGTTCATTCTCTTTTTCATCCAAGGAACTCCTGTATTGTCTGCACCAGGGCAAGAAGGACCGGCAGCCCCATCGACAGGATCGTAAGTTTGGCAAAGATCTCGATCTGCCCGGCCAGCGTCTGACATCCCGCGTCTTTACATATCCCGGATGCGAACTCTGCAATATATGTAATCCCCGTCATCCTGAGCATGACTGAAAGATACCCTGCATCCAGATCCATGTGCCCTAACATTTCCTGTACCGAACCGACAAAAACAGACAGCCTTTCCACAATGAAAGCAAACAGCACAACCCCTGCCGCGATACACACATAAACCCCGTATTCCGCCCTTCCGCTTTTCATCTGGACTGCAAGGACCGCGCCGATCACTGCGAAAGCGCCAATCTGGATCACGCTCATACTATGCCCCCTTCTTCTGCTCAAAGCGCAAAAAGCCTTCTGATCGTCTGAAACAGATCATATATGCCGGGCAGCACCCATGTCAGTACGAGGATAAGCCCTGCAAGGCTTGCGAGGAATGCCTGCTCTTCCCTTCCACTGTGCTTCAGGACCTGGCTCAGTACTGAAACAAGGATGCCGACCGCAGCAATGCGAAAGATAATATTAATGTCCATGGCCCCTCCATCATCAGAGAAGGAGCACGATGAGAAACAGTCCGCTCATCACTCCGAGGCAGCTTCCGATCCGTGTTTTTGACGCAAGCCCTTCCCTTTGCTTCTCTATCTCAAGATCCATCCTGTTCAGATACATCTGGAGCGTATGGTCCAGTGTGTCTTTTTCAAGACAGCCGAGAAATGTGCCGGCTTCTTTGATCAGGATCGAATGTTCTTCCCTGAGCCGGAGAGGTTTCAGATACTGCTCCGTACATTTATTCCATATTCTTGCGAAACCGCTGTCCGCCCGGCCCTTTGCAGAGTATGCGGTCTCTGAAAGCCATTTGCCATACGGGTCCTTCACCCGTTCTGCGACCTGGGACAGCACTTCCGGCAGCGGCACGCACGAATAATTGATCTCTCCCCGTATCAGGCTGAAAATATAGCGCAGATAACGCAGCTTCCCCAGATAACTTTTCAGTTCCTGGCAGTACATATATCCTGCTCCGCATGTCGACGCAAGGATCAGCACGCCTCCGATCAGCCTCTGCATAGCACACTCCCCCGTTCGTCATAAATCCCCCGGATCGTGCCCGGCCTTTCTCCGCCCATGACCACATACCGCTCGAACAGGCGCTTCCTTATGAGGTCGCCGAGCACCGGCTTCCTCGATGCCTCATCCATATCCAGCCCGTGCACGCTTGCGATCAGTTTGCATCCGCACATCATCGCATATTCGACGGATCTTATATCCTCATACGTTCCGATCTCATCCACCGCGATCACCGCCGGCGACATGGAGCGGATCAGCATATTCATCCCTTCTGCCTTCGGGCAGCAGTCCAGGATATCCGTCCTTTCCCCCAGCTGGTTCTGCGGGACGCCCATATAGCAGCCGCCAAGTTCAGACCGTTCGTCAACTACGCCGACAGAACAACCTTTCACATATTGGTTCCCGTCGGATATCTGCCTTATCAGGTCTCTGATCATGGTCGTTTTCCCGCATCCGGGCGGCGAGATGATCAGGGTATGGCAAATGCAGCCATCCTTTGAAATATACGGGATCACGCGGTCAGCGCATCCGGTGACCTCATGTGAAACCCGGATATTTACCGAGGACACATACCGGATATTTTTTATCTTCCCCTGCTCCACGATCACTTTACCTGCCACACCGACTCTGTGTCCCCCCTCTATCGTCAGGAATCCCTGTTTCATTTCATTTGAAAATGCGTAGAGGGAGTAATGGCTTATGTAGTCCATTGTCTCCCTCACTTCTTCTTTCGTAACGATATGCGGTTTTCCAATGCCCGGAAGTATCTTCTCCCGGCCGTCAAATATGGCGCGGAGCGGCTGTCCGGAGCGTATGCGGATCTCCTGAAGCTGCTCACCGGGCGCTGCGCCGTCCTGCACAGCTGCCCTTATGTTTTTGGCAAGAATACAGACGATCTGTTTCCTGCAGTCCCTTCTTTCCATCTTGTCCACCTCTTTACACAATATATGAGGCGACCGAAAAATTATGACTTATTCATCGGAAACAATTTCGCCCAGATAATAAAATCCCCGGCATTCCCTGAGGTGCACCTTATAGAAGCCGCCTATCATAGACGGGTCCCCGGGAAAATGTACAAGAAGGTTATTGCCAAGCCTTCCCGTCAGCAGACTGCTGTCATGGTCATTCACCGATTCGGCCAGGACCGTCTGCACCGTTCCCTCGTGAAGGGCGCAGCGCCCGGCTGATATATCCTGGACCTCTTTGAGAAGTCGGTTGAACCGGTCTTTTACAACATCCTCCGGGACCTGGTCCGGCATCACAGCGGCAGGCGTTCCTGTACGCTTTGAATAAATAAATGTAAATGCACTGTCGTAGCCGACTTTGCGCACGACGTCCATAGTCTCGAGGAAGTCTTCTTCTGTCTCGCCCGGAAACCCGACGATGATGTCCGTGGTAAGCGAGATATCCGGGATCGCTTTCCTTATCCGGCCAACAAGCGCCAGATAACTTTCTTTGGTGTAGCGGCGGTTCATTTTCTCCAGGATGCGGGTGCTCCCGGACTGCAGCGGAAGATGCAGATGCCGGCAGATCTTCCCGGACTGCGCCATCACTTCAATGAGCTCATCTGAGAGATCCTTGGGATGGGACGTCATAAAGCGTATCCGCTCGATCCCGCTTACCTTCTCGATCCGCCGGAGCAGTTCCGCAAAAGATATGGGATGTTCCAGCGTCTTGCCGTATGAATTGACATTCTGCCCGAGAAGCATGACTTCCACGACCCCGTCAGAGGCCAGCTTTTCAATTTCCCGGATGATCGCTTCAGGCTCACGGCTCCTCTCGCGGCCGCGGACATAAGGGACAATGCAGTAGCTGCAGAAATTATTGCATCCGAACATAATGTTCACACCGGATTTAAACGGGTATTTCCGTTCGGTTGGAAGATCTTCCACGATCGCGTCTGTATCCTTCCAGATATCGATCACCTGGCTTCCGGACTCCAGCCTTGCTGCCAGGAGCTCCGCAAATTTATAGATATTGTGCGTCCCGAAGATCAGGTCCACGAACCGGTAGCTTTTTTTCAGTTTTTCAACAACTTCCGGCTCCTGCATCATGCAGCCGCAAAGCGCGATCAGCATGTGGGGATTCTTCTTCTTGATCCGTCCGAGCTGCCCGAGCCGTCCGTATACGCGCTGATTCGCATTTTCGCGCACAGTACACGTATTGTAAATGACAAAATCTGCTTTTTCCTCATCGGCCTCTTCCACGTAGCCAACGCGCTCCAGGATTCCTGTCAGTTTCTCGGAATCCCTGGCATTCATCTGGCAGCCAAATGTCGTCACGCAAAAAGTAAGCGGCCGGCCGGCCGCCTCAGACATTTTCTGCAGAACTTTTTTCGCTTTTTCCATAAAATAGTACTGCCGTTCCGGTTCATGCACCGGAACCACAGCTTCCTGTTCAACTGTATGTATCAGATCATCACTCATACAAACTGATTCCTCCCGGCGTCGTATTCATAATCGATCATTTTCAGCTTATCTGCAATTTCCGTCCTGTCTGCGCCCAGATCGTCACACAGCGCATCCAGTGAAGGATACCGGTCACGAAGCTTTGTATTGACAACGCTCAGCAGCATGACCGGGTCTCCCGGCAGTTTTAAAAACATGTGATCAGCTCCTTCTCCGTAAATATGTACCGGACACGGACATCCTGCGCATCCGCCGGAATGCTGCCGGTTATCTGGCTGGAAAACGCCAGCGCGGCCAGGCTGCACTCCGGGTCCGGCCCCAGATAGACATCATAATACCCGCATCCGTAGCCGATCCTGGTCCCTTCCCGGTCAAATGCCGCCCCCGGCATCACCATCAGGACATCCGGGCCCGGATGGGGCGCTTTCGGGCACCACGGGCCGGGTTCGGGGATCCCGAGGAATCCCGGCCGCAGGTCTGCCATGCTTTTGATGAAATAAAAATCCATCGTATGCTTCCCGCGCACCCTTGGGGCCGCCACTCTTTTTTTCTGCCTGAGGGATTCCGCGATGATCCGCCGTGTATCCGCTTCCGCCCGGAATGCGGCGTAGATATATATGCAGCGCGCCTCCCGGAACATCCCGCTGTCCAGCAGCCTGTCCGCGATCTTCTCCTGCGCGATCTCCCGTTCCTCTGCAGGGATCTGCGCACGGAGTTTTAAATACTCTTCCCTAATTTGCTTTTTTATTTCCGTATTTTTCACCAAGATTCACAACCGTTCCGTCTTTTTCCTCGATATCAATGTTGTTGAGCTGCGCGAGCAGATTGCCTTTTACTGCTTCAATATATTCTCTTCTCAGCAGTTTCTGCTCTTTTTTTTCCGCTTCGGTAAGCCCTTCGGCTTTTGATTTGCGGTACAGTTCATTGATCCTGTTTATCTTCTGCCTGTCCATGGCGTCTCTCTCCTCACCGTCTGTTTTCACATCTTCTCGCATGTCGGAGTGTATTATACACTATTTGCACCTGTTCGTCCAGATTCAGCTGGAATAGTTTTCGAGGAATCCGTAGAGTTCCTCTTCTGTCCGAACATGCTTCCCCGCTGCGACCTGCTGACGGACCTCTTCCGGCAGGCTGCCTGCCGGAATATCTGTAAGTTCATAGAGCGTCTTCCGGTCTTCGAGATAAACAGCTACAAACCCGTGAAGTTCGCACAGATAATATCCGGCGTCCCCCGCAGCACCGTCCTCTTCCGCGGAAGGATCTGTTTCGATGCTCCTTGTGTCAGCTGCCCGCTCCTCTGACGCAGGCCGGCTTTCAAGGACCCGGTCATATGATATCCGGTATCCCGCAGATAAAAACAGCGATATCAGGATCAGGGCAGAGAAAAAGCCAATCATGTATTTCGGTTTCACAAAACCACATCCTTTTTCCATACAGTATTGGCCTTTTCCATTTAAATTTATTCAGTTTATTCCGAACTCTCCGGCATCAGATGGAGTTTTCTGCATCCCCGCAGGATCCTGGCGCCCATCGGAAGGGCGAGGATGTCTTCTACTGAAAGTCCGCCCAGCTTCAGGATCAGTACAACGTAGACTGCCACTGCGATCAGGATGGCGATAACCG
>CALWDN010000015.1 GCA_944376685.1 uncultured Mediterraneibacter sp.
AAGGATCCGCTGGTATGTGAACTTGCTGCAAAATACCGGGTTTCCCCGGCGCAGATCTGCCTGAAATTCGCGGTGCAGCGGGGCGTCGTCCCGCTTCCGAAATCTTCCTCGCCGGAACGTATGAAGCAGAATATGGATCTGTTTTCATTTGAGATGGAGCAGGAGGATATCTGGCGGCTGGCGACAATGCCCCAGTCCGGATGGTCGGGTGAGCATCCGGATCAGGAGCGGGTATATTTTTAGGGAAAACAGTTTATATGAGAGAGCATCTGTTTTGAGACGGGTGCTCTTTTTTGTTTGAACTTTATCTGTCTCAATTTATCAAAACCAAGTTCGACTGATAGAAACACTCTTATCAATATAATAAAAAATATTGAATACAGATAAGAATTAATCATTAGATGGGATTAAAAAGAAAAAATGATGAAAAACATGAAATATTATTATATGCATGTAGTGAAAATCAGTATAATAAAGCGCATGAAAAAGTCTTATGTGTAAAACAAATAAGGAAGGAGCAGAAGCAGATGAGAACGGAAACAATAAGACTGTATGAAGGAAGGGAAGACGTAACGCTGACTACATATTTGCTGGATGATTCCCCGGAATTACTGAAAGGAGGTGCAAGACCGGCAATTGTTATCTGTCCGGGAGGGGCGTACCTGAATTGTTCGGACAGAGAAGCAGAACCGGTTGCCCTGCGTTTTGCGGCGATGGGATATCATGCTTTTGTGCTGCGCTATTCGGTATATCAGGAAGGCTGCGGGGGAACACCCGACTGGACCAAACCAATCGAACCAAAATTGCAGTGCCAGTATCCAAAGCAGATGCGGGAGATGGGTATGGCAATGCGCTTGATAAAATCGAAGGCGGAAGAATGGTATGTAGATCCGGAACGGATCACAATCTGCGGATTTTCAGCAGGGGCCCATAACTGCGCTATGTATTCAGTGAACTGGAATCAGCCGGTCATCACAGAGTATTTTTCAGAAACTGCGGAGATATTCAGACCGGCGGCAGTAATCCTTGGCTATCCACTTACCGACTATTGCTATATGAAAGAGTCTATGAAAAAGGATCCGATGATTGGAGGGCTGTTCAGTATATCTAACAGCGCATTTTTAGGAATGCCGGATCCGGGAAATGAGCTTTTGGAAGAGATTTCTCCTGTTTATCATGTGACAGAACATGTGCCGCCCACATTTATATGGGCAACAGCATCAGACGAGTTAGTCCCGGTCCAACACAGCCTGCGGATGGCATATGCGCTTGCCGACAAAAAGATCCCATTTGAGATACATATACAGGTGCTCCTCTTTGTATTGGGATTTAGCTTTAGCAGAACCGTGCGGATTATGCTGAGCAAATATAAAATGGACGATACGGAATCGTCTACGCAGAATATATCAGATGAAAGATATATGAGAATAGAAGCTCCGGTATGAGTGAGCCAGAAGATTGAAAATTCCCTCAAACTTGCCTTTGAAGCAACACCAGGGGAACACTTCCATTCGGCGGAACTGGACATGGGATATGACGCCGGTGTACGGGCGTGGAACAGATTATGATCTGATAATAGCGGACAGTCAGCAGGATATGGGCGTGGGGATTGTGGCCGTCCGTATCGTGGATAGCAAAGTCAGCGCGTATTCCCAGATCTACAAAGTTTTTCTGAATGAAATCCCTGAGAAAGGTGACCTGGCTTTTTCTTGAGAGTTCAACAGGCAGTGCTACGACAAATTCACGGGCAAGACCGTATTTCCTAGTATAATCGTGCTGGATCCCGTCATAATCATTATACATGCGGCTGCAGTTCAAATAAGCGGCAGCAGCTACAGCGTGTAAGATATTAATAAAAAGTCTTCTATGCTAAAGGATGCAGAGACTGTAATTCAGAAAGGAAACCTGCCTGTGAGCCAGAAGATAGAAAACATTCTCAATCTCGCCCTCGAAGCAACCCCGGAGGAACGCGTCCGCTCGGCGGAGCTGGACGTGGGATACGACGCCGGTGAACGGGTGTGGGATCTGATCATCAGGTATTCAGGCAACCTAGATGCGGCGCGGGAGATCAGTGAATCCGTAACAGAGCTTCTGAACAACTATGCAGTGGTGCGTATCCGGGAAGACCGGATCGAAGCGCTGGCATCGCTTCCGGAAGTGGAGTTTGTCGAGAAGCCGAAGAGCCTGTATTTCCAGACGGACGTGGGGCGGCAGGTGTCCTGTATCGATGCGGTGCAGGAGGCTCCTTATGGTCTGACCGGACAGGGGGTGCTGGTCGGTATCGTGGACAGCGGGATCGATCTGACCAATCCGGATTTCCGGAATGAGGATGGCACGACGCGGATCGCGGCGCTGTGGGATCAGGCGGATCGGGAATACACATCCGAAGAGATCAATGAATTCCTGAATGCAGAAGGGATGGGACAGCCTGCGGTACAGCCGCCCCTGAGCGCGGACAGCAGCGGACACGGGACTGCCGTGGCCGGGATCGCCGCGGGCAACGGCCGGGGAAGCGAGGGACGCAGATACCGGGGCGCGGCGCCGGAGTCGGAACTGGTCATTGTGAAGATGAAAAGCCCGCAGCCGGGCGGGTTTCCCAGGACGACGGAGCTTATGACCGGCGTGGACTACCTGATCCGGAAGGCGCAGGAGATGCGCATGCCGGTGGCGGTCAATATCAGTTTCGGCAATACGTACGGGCCTCATGACGGCTCTTCGCTGGTGGAGCAGTACCTGAACGATGTGTCTGCCATCTGGAAAAATGTGATCTGCATCGGGACCGGCAACGAGGGAACGGCAGCAGGGCATGCGGCGGGGATCGTAAGCGATGAAGAGGAGACGGTTCAGGAACTGGCGGTGCAGGAGCGGGAGCAGCCTTTCGGCCTGCAGATCTGGAAATCCTATACCGATGAGATCGATATTTCCATCATAAGTCCGGCGGGGGAACCTGCCGGCCCGTTCCGGGAAAAGACAGGCGCCCAGCGTTATCTGACCGGTTCGACTGAACTGCTGGTCTATTACGGGGAACCGAAGCCGTACAGCGTACGTCAGGAGATCTTTGTCGCGTTTCTCCCGATGCGGGATTATGTGGACAGCGGCGTCTGGCAGATCGTGCTCACGCCCCGGCGGATCGTGGCGGGGACTTATCAGATGTGGCTGCCGGCGCAGGCTGCGCTGAACGTAGGAACCGCATTCCTTACGCCGGACAGCATGTCCACTCTGACGGTCCCGTCCACGGCTGCCCGGGCAGTAACCGTGGCGGCTTACGACGGACGGACCTTTTCCTATGCAGACTTTTCCGGGCGGGGGCCGTCTGCCGTCTATGAGAGCGCCGGCGTGCCAAAACCGGATGTGGCGGCGCCTGGTGTGGATGTAAACGCCCCCGTTCCGGGCGGAGGCTACCGGGCCTTTACGGGAACGTCATTTGCGGTTCCCTTTGTTACCGGCGGGGCGGCGCTCCTGATGGAATGGGGGATCGTGCGCGGAAATGATCCGTATCTGTACGGGGAGAAAGTGAAGGCCTATCTCAGGCGAGGCGCCCGGCAGCTTCCGGGATACCGGAAGTGGCCCAATGCGCAGCTTGGGTACGGGGCGCTGTGCGTGAGAGACAGCCTGCCGGACAGGTGACCTGCTGCCTTTTGTTGACAGAGGCATCCTGAAATCCGTAATATACTGAACCTTGCGCCTCCTTTTCGGACGTAGTAAAATGAAACTACATCTGGAAGGGAAGCGTTTTGTATGGAATGGATACCTCTGCCGATCGGCGTGGAGAATTTTGAGGATCTGCGAGAACACGGCTATTATTTTGTGGATAAGACTCTGTTCATAAAAGAATTGCTGGATATGAAGGGAAAAGTTAATTTCTTTACCCGGCCCAGGAGATTCGGCAAAACACTGAATATGAGCATTCTCCGATATTTCTTTGAAAAAGGAGAAAAAGATAACAGCGGCCTGTTTCAGGGGCTGAAGATCATGGATGCGGGAGACAAATATCTCTCCCATATGGGGAAATATCCTGTGATCAGTATCTCCCTGAAATCCATGAAGCAGTATTCGTATGACCTTGCTTACGATATGTTGAAAAAGGCGGTGAGAGAAGAATACCGAAGACACTGGGAACAGGTAAAAAACAGCGGGAAAATGGGAGAAGCTGAAGTACAGCGTTATGAAAGGATCCGCGATCTGAACGGAACGGAGAGCGATTATGCGGATTCGTTAAAATTTTTGTCTGAATGTCTGTATGCCTGCACGGGACAGCGTTCTGTCATTCTGATCGATGAGTATGACGTTCCGTTGGAAAATGCGTATTTCAGCGGATTTTATGACAGGATGGTGGCTCTGATCCGGTCGCTGTTCGAGTCGGCCTTGAAGACCAATGACAATCTGGAATTTGCCGTTGTGACCGGATGTCTGCGGATCAGCAAGGAGTCAATTTTTACCGGGCTAAACAATTTGAAAATAATGTCCATAACATCAAAAACTTATGCAGAGTATTTCGGTTTTACACCGGAAGAGGTGGAACAGATGCTGCAGGATTATGGCCTTGAGGAAAATCTGGAGACAGTAAAGAAGTGGTATGACGGTTACAGGTTCGGAGAATCGGAAGTCTACAATCCATGGAGTGTGATCAATTATGTGGATTCGTGCTATAAGAATAAGAATGCATTTGCAAAGCCCTACTGGTCCAATACAAGCTCCAACAGTATCGTGAAAAATCTGATCGAACATGCAGACCTTTCGGTGCGGCAGGAAATCGAGGGGCTGATCGAAGGCGGTACGATCACAAAACCGATCCATGAGGACATCACATACGACGACATGAATTCCACACAGGATAATCTCTGGAACTTTCTGTTCTTTACCGGGTATCTGAAAAAGATACGGGAGGAGCAGGAAGATGAGACCGTGCGGATGGAAATGGCGATCCCTAACAGTGAGGTGCGCTATGTTTACAAGAACGCGGTTCTTCAGTGGTTTGAGAAGAAGACGGAGAAGAAAGAACTCACACCGCTCTACGAAAGCCTGCTGAACGGAGATTGTGATAAAATGGCGGATATCCTCGTGAGATATCCGAGCGTCCGGGGCAAAGCCGTGATCATCGAGATCAAGGTATCAAAGACCTGGCAGGGGCTGGAAGAGAAATGCGATGAAGCGCTCCGGCAGATTGAAGAACAGGATTACGAAGCGTCGCTTCGGCAGGAGGGATATAAAGATATCATGAAATGCGGCGTAGCATTTTACCGCAAAGAATGTATGGTGAAAATGCGCTGATTTTTTCATGATTACGGGAGGATAACCACAATGGTATCAAAGATGAGCACACTGTGCTATATTGAAAAAGACGGGAAATATCTGATGCTTCACCGCACGGTGAAGGAGAATGATGTGAATAAAGATAAATGGATCGGCGTGGGCGGACATTTCGAACACGGGGAGAGCCCGGAGGAGTGTCTGCTCCGCGAGGTGAAGGAAGAGACCGGCTACACGCTTACTTCATGGAAGTACCGGGGGCTGGTGACGTTTGTCTATGGGGAGGATGTGGTGGAATACATGTCTCTCTATACGGCGGACGGATTCGAGGGCGAGCCGGTTCCCTGTGATGAAGGCGAACTGGAATGGATCGATAAAGAGAAGGTCTGGTCTCTGGAGCTGTGGGAGGGGGACAAGGTCTTTTTCCGGCTGCTGGATGAGGGGCGGGAGTTCTTCTCGCTGAAGCTTGTGTATGATGAAAATGATGTGCTCCGCTATGCTGCGCTGGACGGGAAAGCGCTGGAACTCTTTGACGAGCGGAATCCGGACGGCACCTGCACCGGCAGAGTAAAAGAGCGGGGCGTCGCCCACCGGGAGGGGGCGCTTCACGCCACGGTCCACACATGGATCGTCCGGCCCAATGAGGGGAGCGGCTACGATGTGCTCCTCCAGAAGCGGAGCGAAACGAAAGACTCCAATCCCGGGTGCTATGATATTTCTTCTGCGGGACATGTGGAGAGCGGGTACGATTACCCGGAAAGCGCGGTGAGGGAGCTGGAGGAAGAGCTGGGGATCCGGGCCTGTCCGGAGCAGCTCCGGGAAGTGGGGACCCGCCGGTGCGGCTTTGAGGGTGAATTTTACGGACAGCCCTTTAAGGATGATGAACTCAGCCGGATCTATCTGTATGAAGAGCCGGTGGATATCGAGAGCCTTTCGCTGCAGGAGGACGAAGTGTCGGAAGTGACCTGGATGGACTATGCAGAGTGCCGGGAGATGATCCTGGACGAAAGCCTGAAAGAATTCTTTCCGCATTGCATCTATGCCGAAGAGTTCAATATGATCGGAGAGGCCCTCGGCATCCTGGAGCAGATGGAAGGCATGGGAAAAATCGCATTTTAGGAGAAATGTATGAAATCACTTCTTGTTTATCTGAAAGACTATAAAAAGGAATCGGTCCTGGCGCCGCTCTTCAAGATGCTGGAGGCCACATTTGAGCTGCTTGTCCCGCTGGTCATGGCGGCAGTCATCGATGTGGGTATTGCGGACAGCGACCGCCCGTACATTGTGAAAATGTGTTTTGTGCTGATCGCCCTGGGACTGATCGGACTGGTCTGTTCGATCACGGCCCAGTATTTCTCGGCGAAGGCGGCCTCGGGCTTTGGGACCGGGGTGCGGCATGCATTATTCCGGCACATTCAGACGCTGACATTTACGGAGATGGATGAACTCGGCAGTTCCACACTGATCACCCGGCTGACCAGCGACATCAACCAGGCACAGTCCGGCGTGAATCTGGTGCTGCGTCTCTTCCTGCGCTCGCCGTTCATCGTATTCGGCGCCATGATCATGGCTTTTACCGTGGATGTGAAAGTGGCCATGATCTTTGTGGTGGTGATTCCGGTGCTTTCAGTGATCGTGTTCGGGATCATGCTGGTCACCATGCCGCTGTACCGGAAGGTGCAGTCCAGGCTGGACAGCATCCTGCTGACGACCCGGGAGAATCTGACCGGCGTGCGTGTGATCCGTGCATTTAATAAAGAAGAGAAAGAGCGGGAGCGCTTTGAGTCGGAAAACCAGGCGCTCACGGATGCCCAGAAGTTCGTGGGCCGGATCTCCGGCCTGATGAATCCGCTGACCTATGTGGTGGTAAACGGTGGGACGATCGCGCTTATCTATGCCGGCGCCCTGCGGGTCGATATCGGAGACCTGACCCAGGGCGAGGTTGTGGCGCTCCTTAATTATATGGCCCAGATCCTGGTTGAACTGGTGAAACTGGCGAACCTGATCATCACGGTGACAAAAGCCATCGCCTGCGGAAACCGGATCGAAAGTGTGCTTGAGATCCGTCCGGATATGGAAGACGGGACGAGAGAAGTGTCCGCTGCATCCGAAGCGGTCCCGGCGGTGGAGTTCGACCATGTTTCCCTTACTTATAAAGGCGCGGCGGGAGAGTCCCTGACGGATATCCATTTCCGGGCCATGCCGGGACAGACCATCGGCATCATCGGCGGCACCGGTTCGGGAAAGTCTTCTCTTGTAAATATGATCCCGCGATTCTATGATGCGTCGGCGGGTGCGGTGCGTATTTTCGGGCATGATATAAAAGAGTATAAAATGGAAAGCCTGCGGGCGCATATCGGCGTGGTCCTTCAGAAGGCGGTCCTCTTTAAAGGGACAATCGCAGAGAACCTTCGCTGGGGTAATGAAAATGCCGCGGAAGCGGATCTGGAAGAGGCGCTTGCCGTTTCCCAGGCAACGGAATTCGTGGATCAGAAGCCGGGACGTCTGGAATTCCAGATCGAGCAGGCGGGCCGGAATCTGTCCGGCGGTCAGAAGCAGAGGCTGACCATTGCCCGGGCGCTGGTGAGGAAGCCGGAGATCCTGATCCTGGACGACAGCGCATCGGCGCTTGACTTTGCCACGGATGCGGCGCTCCGGGAAGCGATCCGCGGGATGCAGGAGAAGCCGACAGTGTTCATTGTCTCCCAGCGGGCGTCTTCGGTCCGGTATGCGGACCAGATCATCGTGCTGGACGACGGTGCGGCGGCAGGTGTCGGCACGCACAGCGAACTGCTTGCGTCCTGCCCGGCATACCAGGAGATCTATTATTCACAGTTCCCGAAGGAGGAAGCGGTAAATGGCTGATAAGAAAAAGAAAACCGGGCAGGGGAAGACCCTGAAAAAAGTATTCCGCCATCTGGGAAAGTACCGGATCTTCGTGATATTCTCCATTCTTCTGGCAACCGTGTCTGTTGCGCTGACTCTTTATGTCCCGAAGCTGACGGGACATGCCGTGGATTATATCGTCACTGCGGGACAGGTGGATTTCCCGGGCGTTGTCGAAGTCATGGTCCGCATCGGGATCTGTACGCTTATCACGGCGCTGGCCCAGTGGCTGATGAATGTCTGCAATAACAAGATGACCTATCAGGTGGTGCAGGATATCCGGAACGAGGCATTCCGCAAGATCGAGATCCTGCCGCTGAAATATATTGACGGCCGTCCCCACGGCGAGGTGGTGAGCCGGGTGATCGCGGACGTGGATCAGTTCGCGGACGGCCTTCTGATGGGATTCACCCAGCTTTTTACCGGGATTGCGACGATCGTCGGGACATTCTGCTTCATGCTGTCCGTGAATGTGATGATTACGTTTGTCGTGGTGCTGATCACGCCGGTATCCTTCCTGGTGGCAAATTTTATTGCCAGACGGACCTTCTCCATGTTCCGGCTGCAGTCGGAGATCCGCGGAGAGCAGACGGGCCTGATCGATGAGATGGTAGAGAACCAGAAGGTGGTCCAGGCATTCGGCAGGGGACAGAAGGTGACGGATCAGTTTGATGAGATCAATGAACGGCTGGGGAAGGCGTCCCTGAAAGCGACATTTTTCTCTTCCATCACCAATCCGGCCACCCGCTTTGTCAACAGCCTTGTCTATACGGGCGTCGGGATCGCAGGTGCGTTTGGCGTGGTGAATGGTTCGCTGACGGTCGGACAGCTTTCCAGCTTCCTGAGTTATGCCAATCAGTATACGAAGCCATTCAATGAGATCTCTGGCGTAGTGACGGAGTTCCAGAATGCGGTGGCGTGCGCCCAGCGGATCTTTGACCTGATCGAAGAGGAGCCGCAGACGCCGGAGCCGGAGAATGTGGTGAAGCTTGAACGTGTGCAGGGAAATGTAAAGGCAGAACATGTGGACTTTTCTTATGAAGAGGGGCAGCAGCTGATCCGGGATTTCAATCTGGATGTGAAGCCGGGACAGCGGATCGCCATTGTCGGTCCGACGGGCTGCGGCAAGACTACGTTTATCAATCTGCTCATGCGGTTTTATGATGTGAAGGACGGCGCGATCACTGTGGAGGGACATGATATCCGTGAAGTGACGCGGCGGAGCCTGCGGGAGGGGTACGGTATGGTGCTCCAGGATACCTGGCTGAAGACCGGCACGATCCGCGACAATATTACGATGGGGCGTCCGGACGCATCGGAGGAAGAGGTGGTCGCAGCGGCGAAGGCGTCCCACATCCACAGTTTCATACGCAGGCTGCCGAAAGGATATGACACCTGGATCACAGAGGATGGCGGCGGACTGTCCCAGGGGCAGAAGCAGCTTCTGTGCATCGCCCGCGTGATGCTGTGCCGTCCGCCGATGCTGATCCTCGACGAGGCAACGTCTTCTATAGATACAAGGACAGAACTGAAGATCCAGGATGCTTTTGCGGAGCTGATGAAAGGACGGACCACATTCATCGTCGCGCACCGGCTTTCCACGATACGGGAGGCGGACGTGATCCTGGTGATGAAAGACGGGCAGATCATTGAACAGGGGGATCATCAGAGCCTGCTGACGCAGGGCGGCTTTTACAGGCATCTGTATGAAAGCCAGTTTGCACACACGGCGAAGTAACTGCTGGAGAAACACTTTTTAAGGAGTAGATAGTTATGAAATATGCGGTGATATATGAAAGCGCTACGGGTAACACGAAACAGCTGGCGGAAGCGGTCCGCACAGAACTGGGCGTGGAAAAATGCGTATGCTTTGCAGCGGTATCAGAGATTGAAGAAAACATGGAGGAGAAAATCAAAGAAGCCGATGTGTTTTTCCTCGGCTTTTGGACAGATAAGGGCGACTGCAGTGAGAAGATGGGAAAATATATGGAAACGCTGTGTGGGCGGAAGGTTTTCCTGTTTGGCACGGCCGGATTCGGAGGCGCGGAGGCTTATTTTGCGCAGATCCTGTCCCGTGTGTCAGCCCATCTCGGGGAAGGCAGTATGATCGCCGGGAGCTATATGTGCCAGGGCAGGATGCCGGAGAGCGTCCGCAGACGCTACGAATCCATGCTGGAGAAAAATCCCGGGGATGAGAAAATACAAGCGATGATCGAAAACTTTGACCGGGCGCTTGCGCATCCGGATGAAAAGGATACAGAGCGGCTCAGACAGAAAGTAAAGGAGTTGAACATATGACGGGAGTAGTACACGGAAGATTTCAGGTTCTTCACCTGAAAGAGATGGAATATATTCTGGCGGCGAAGATGCGGTGCCGGACGCTGTATATCGGGATCACGCATCCGGACATCTCGGCATACCCGGCCACATCTGCTCTGGATGAACACGGGACGACCAGGCTTGATAATCCACTGACCTATATCGAACGGTATGAGATGATCCGGGACGCCCTGCTGGAATTTGGCGTAAAGCGGGAAGAGTTTGAAATCATTCCATTTCCGGTCAGCAGTCCGGATATCCTGACTCAGTATGCGCCGGCAGGAGCAGTGCATTATATGAGCATCTGCAGTGCATGGGACGAGGAACGGTATCATCTGCTGGAGGCGCTGCATATGAATGTAGAGATACTCTGGAGAAAAACGCGGGAAGAAAAGGGGATCACAGGAACGGAGATCCGCGGAATGATCGCCAGAGGCGAGGACTGGCAGCAGCATGTGCCGAAAAGCGTGGCGGAATATCTTGCCGGGCACGGGATCGACCAGAGGATCCGGCATCTGTACTATACGTATTCGGCGGATTGAGAATGAACAGTGGTCTGATTTTCGCAGAACGTTATGGATCTGCGAAAAGTCCGATGTCCGGCGGGAAAAAGGTAAAAAGGGTTTTTTTGAACAGACTCCGCATCGGTGATATGATATGCGCACAGAAATGCGATAGTAACACTGATAAAAAATATTGAAATATCAATCCCGGTGACGGTTCGTCCCAGAATCCCGGAATAAGTATAGAAGAGAACCGGTATCGAAAGGGTGCCAGTGATCCCGCCGAGAAGAAGCGCAGGGCGGAGGCCGGGTTTTTGTTCCGCCAATCCGGCAGGGATGAAAAGCGACCAGAGGACAACCGGGAAAAAGAGGAGTTTCATGTGCTCCCAGGTAGATTCGTTAACGGGACTGAAGAGTCCGATAAGTGGATTTTCTCCGCACCATTCATAGAAGAAATGAGCCAGTGTTCCGAGGATGGCTGTGAATATGAAGCCTGTGATAAGATATGTTTTTAATGTTTTTGCATAATTTTTCATAAAAATCACCTGCATATTATTTGGATGTATTCCAAGTGTATGCAGGTGATGAATGTCTTAATCATATCGGATAAGCAGATCTGCCGTGCCCGTATTATTTTTCTGCCAGAAAAGCGAGCAGTGCTTTGGATGAGTAGTTCAGGATCAGATTCCGCGGCACCCCGGCCAGTCTTGCGGCTTCTGCCGCGTAGGTGAAATCGCCGACATGGGATTTGCCGTGGCTGTCGCTGGAAAACAATACCGGGTAATTAAAGTGGACGGACAGATTCAGGATCACCAGGTCGGTGAATCTTGTGTCGCCCCGGTAGCCCTCGGGACTGAGTGAACTGTTATTGATTTCCAGAAGCACGTGATTGTCCATCGCAGCTTTAAAAAGCTTAAACGGATCGATCGGAAATTTCTCATCGTCACAGTGTCCGATGATGGAAACGTACGGATCCTTCATGGCTTTTATGTATGCTTCGGTATTTTCTTCTGCAGTACCCGGCTTCAATGTGGGTTTGTGCATGCTGGCGATCACAAAATCAAGATTTGCCAGAATATCATCACTCAGATCAAGGTTTCCTTTCATATTAATAATATTTGTCTCTGCGCCATAGAGCATCCGGATCCCCAGGCGTTCCCTCTGCGCATATTTCAGATTGCGGAAATAAGAGATGCGTCCGCCCCCAAGCGTGGCCGGGCCGTGATCCGAGATCCCGAGCATTTTGAGATTGGCGGCCTTCGCAGCTTTGACCATGTCTGTAATGGTAGCGCAGGAGCCGTGACCGCTGGCGATCGTGTGGGTGTGGATATCGGCTTCGTAACGTTCTTTCGGCCCTGAGTCAGCATGCGCGTGTCCGCTGACACATGTACCGTATATGGTTTCCTGATATGCCATGAAACACGCCTCGCTTTCCCTGAAAAAATATCGCTGCTTTAAGTATGGAGCATTTTCACGGACATGTCAATGTGAAAACAGAAAAAACAAATAGAAAACAACAGATATCGTGTTGGATTGTGTGGAAAGCATATCTGCATGTTTCAAAACAGCGTTGATTCACGTTGACTTAGAGGGGCATATGAAGTATAATTAGTTTAATTTCAGGATAGTCGGGCACTATGCCGTCACAGGACCTTATTTTCATCTGTTTTGGTGCGGTTATCCGCTTTTGGGGAAGATGCAGGCGGGAAAGTAAAAACCAATAAAAACCAACATCAAAACATGTTGACTATTGTGGGATTGTGTGGTAATATTCAAAAAGAAACAACACAAAACAAAATGTTTTGTAGATCCAAGGAGGAGAAAAGATGCAAAACGAATACGAAATCAAAAAAGAAATGTGTGAAATCGGAAGACGTGTTTACAACCGCGGAATGGTTGCTGCCAATGACGGTAACTTTTCTGTAAAGCTGAATGACCACGAATTCCTGTGCACACCGACTGGCGTCAGCAAAGGCTTCATGACACCGGAGTACATCTGCAAGGTTGATGAGAATGGTAACGTTCTTCAGGCTAACAAAGGCTTCAGACCGTCATCCGAGATTAAGATGCACATGCGTGTATATCAGAAGAGACCGGACGTTAAATCAGTTGTACATGCTCATCCGCTGTACGCTACAACATTTGCGATCGCAGGCATTCCGCTGACACAGCCGATCATGCCGGAAGCAGTTATCGCTCTCGGATGCGTACCGATCACTCCTTACGGAACACCGGGTACAATGGAGATCCCGGATGCAGTTGAGCCGTACCTTGAGCACTTCGATGCAGTTCTCCTTGAGAACCACGGCGCACTGACCTATTCTGACAGCCTTCTTGCAGCATACATGAAGATGGAGTCCGTAGAGTTCTACGCACAGCTGTTATGGCAGACAATGCAGGTTGGCGGACCGCAGGAGTTCACTCCGGAGCAGGTTGAGGTTCTGTACGAAGTAAGAAGAAAAATGGGCCTTCCTGGAAAACATCCGGCTAACCTCTGCCCGAACGCGAAAGCAGGCAAACCGAGCTGCCACACATGCGGCGGAAGCTGCTCAGCAGGCGCTGCAGCACCGGCAGGAAATTCTGATGCTGACCTTGTTGCTTCTATCACAAAGAAGGTTATGGAACAGCTTGGCATGTAGGAGTTCGGCTTATGAATGAGCAGGATATCACCAATGCGGTGAAATCCGTGTTGGACCAGATGAAAGCAGCGCCGGCGGCTGAAAAGCCCCATGTCTGCAAGTGCAAGAAGCACAGGATGACACTGGCGGCAGCCAACGCCCTGATCGAGAAGGTCAAGGCGAAAGCATCGGAGATGGGCGTCGACATCGTGGCGGCTGTCTCGGACAAGGCCGGAAGGCCGGTGGCTGTTCAGTGCATGGACGGCGCATACATAGCCAGTTTTGACATCGCATTAAACAAGACTTACACATCCGCAAGCCTCAAGATGTCTACCGCACAGCTCGCGGAACTGAGCCAGCCCGGTCAGGATCTGTACGGCATTCAGTTTACGAATAACGGCAAGATCGTGATCTTCGGGGGCGGCGAAGTGCTGGAGTACGACGGACAGATCGTAGGCGCGCTGGGCGTGAGCGGCGGGACCGCAGCCCAGGATACGGCGATAGCCGCATACGGAAAGGAAGTCTTTAAGGAGGTATTAGAGTGTCTGTAAACGAACAGATGGTTCAGGACATCGTACAGGAAGTTATGGCAAAAATGCAGATCGCATCAGATGTGACAGGAAACCACGGTGTATTCACTGACATGAACGAAGCGATCGAGGCGGCAAAAAAGGCGCAGAAAGTTGTAGCCAGAATGTCCCTGGACCACAGAGAAAAAGTTATCTCCAACATCCGCAAAAAGATCATGGAGAACGCAGAGATCCTGGCGCGCATGGGCGTACAGGAGACCGGCATGGGAAATGTCGGACACAAGATCTTAAAACACCAGCTTGTTGCTGAGAAGACTCCGGGAACGGAAGATATCACAACAACGGCATGGTCGGGAGACAGAGGACTTACCCTTATCGAAATGGGTCCGTTCGGAGTGATCGGAGCGATCACACCGTGTACAAACCCGAGTGAGACGGTTCTCTGCAACACGATCGGCATGTTCGCAGCAGGAAATACGGTTGTATTCAACCCGCATCCGGCGGCCATCAAGACATCCATCTACGCGATCAACCTTGTAAACGAGGCATCCGTAGAGGCGGGCGGCCCGGACAACATCGCCTGCACGGTCGAGCATCCGACGCTTGAGACAAGCAACATCATGATGAAACATCCGTATATCCAGCTGATCGCTGCGACAGGCGGCCCGGGCGTTGTTACCGCAGTCCTTTCCTCCGGAAGAAGAGGGATCGGCGCAGGCGCAGGAAACCCGCCGGCAGTTGTTGACGAGACGGCAGACATCCGTAAAGCGGCTGAGGATATCGTAAACGGATGTACATTCGACAATAACCTTCCATGTATTGCCGAGAAAGAGATCGTAGCAGTTGACTCTGTTGCGGACGAACTGATGCACTACATGATCAGCGAGCAGGGATGCTACCTGGCATCCAAGGAGGAGCAGGATGCCCTGACAGCCGTAGTCCTTAAAGGCGGCAAGCTGAACAGGAAATGCGTCGGACGTGATGCAAAGACGCTGCTCGGCATGATCGGCGTTACTGTACCGGACAATATCAGATGTATCACATTTGAAGGTCCGAAGGAGCATCCGCTGATCGCCACAGAGCTTATGATGCCGATCCTCGGCGTTGTAAGGGCGAAGGATTTTGACGATGCAGTTGAGCAGGCTGTATGGCTTGAGCACGGCAACCGCCACTCCGCACATATTCACTCAAAGAATATCGACAATATCACAAAATATGCAAAAGCGATCGACACAGCGATCCTCGTAAAGAACGGCCCGTCCTACGCGGCGCTCGGATTCGGAGGAGAAGGCTTCTGTACATTCACGATCGCCAGCAGGACAGGCGAAGGCCTTACAAGCGCAAGCACCTTCACAAAAAGAAGACGCTGCGTCATGACCGACAGTTTGTGCATACGATAAGCCATGCGCTTACGGCACAGAAATGGGTATGCAGGCTGGCCTGCAATACACATTGGCTGTGGCGGAATCATACGGCGTACGCCGACAGTGAGATGAAGCGAAGCGGAATCGAACTGTGCATGGCGAAAATTGCCGAAATGTGGCAGAAGCATAGGGCGCACGCCATCAGCGAGAAACAAAAATCAGGAGGTAGATAACATGGAAATGAATTCCGCTAACGTGGAAGCCGTTGTAAAACAGGTACTCGAAAGCATGCTTGACAAGAACATCCCGTCTCCGTCCGCTCCGGCTGCAAGCCAGGCGATCCCGAAGACAGCGCATGTTGCCATGCTGACATCACTTGAGCACTATGATGTCAAAGAGTTCCCGATCCCGGAAGTGGGAGACGGCGATATCCTCGTAAAAGTAGAGGGATGCGGTATCTGTGGAACAGATGCCCATGAATTCAAGAAAGACCCGTTCGGACTGATCCCGGTAGCGCTCGGACACGAGGGAACCGGCGAGATCGTGAAGATGGGCAAAAACGTAAAAGTCGACAGCGCAGGAAAACCGCTGAAGGTCGGCGACAAAGTCGTTACATGTATGATCTTCAAGGATGATCCGGACATCGAGATGTTCGACCTGAACAAGAAGAATGTCGGCGGCGCTGATGTATACGGACTTCTTCCGGATGACGACATCCATCTGAACGGATGGTTCTCAGACTACATCCTCATCCGCGAAGGATCTTCAGTATTCAATGTAAGCGACCTGGATCTTGATTCCAGGATCCTCATCGAGCCATGTGCGGTTCTCGTACATGCGGTTGAGAGAGCGAAGACAACAGGCATCCTGAGATTCAACAGCAGAGTTGTTGTACAGGGATGCGGACCGATCGGCCTGATCTGTATCGCAGTTCTCCGCACGATGGGCATCGAGAACATCGTCGCTGTAGACGGCAACCAGCAGAGACTTGACTTCGCGAAGAGAATGGGCGCAGATAAGTCCGTTAACTTCATGGAGTACAAAGGGATCGAGGCTCTTTCAGCAGCAGTGAAAGACGCGTTCGGCGGACACCTTGCAGATTTCGCATTCCAGTGCACAGGCGCACCGGCTGCACACTCAAACATCTACAAGTTCATCCGCAACGGCGGCGGACTCTGCGAACTCGGATTCTTCATCAACGGCGGCGACGCTACGATCAATCCGCACTTCGACCTCTGCTCCAAAGAGATCAACCTGGTCGGCTCCTGGGTATACACACTGAGAGACTATGCAACGACCTTTGATTTCCTGAAGAGAGCACAGGCGATCGGCCTTCCGATGAAGGAACTGATCACACACAAGTTCCCGCTTGAGGAGATCAACGAGGCTCACAGAACAAATCTTGCACAGAAAGGCCTTAAGATCGCGATCGTTAATAAATAAGGTGGATCGTTATGGGAGAAGCAGTAGGTATGTTGGAGGTCTTCGGGCTGGCGACGGCATTTGCGGCGGCGGACGCCGGGTGCAAAGCCGGAAATGTATGGCTGGAGAAATTCGACAAAAACAAACCGGCAAATGCAGATGAATTACCTGTACCACTGATCGTCATGGTCAAATTCCGCGGAAGCGTATCCGATGTCACGGCAGCGCTTGAAGCGGCAAAGGCGAGAGCTGAAGAGCTTGCGGGCGTTGTAACCGAGTATGAGATCGCAAGACCGACAGAGGATACGGAGAAGATGCTGAAGCTTACCGGATTAGATAAAGGTGAACCACATATCATCAACGAAAAAGATATTGAAGAGATTTAGGAGGAAATGAACAATGGCAATGGCACAGCAGGCATTAGGAATGGTTGAGACAAGAGGTCTCACAGCAGCGATCGAAGCTGCAGATGCAATGACAAAAGCAGCAGAGGTAACGCTGGTTGGAACAGAGAAGATCGGCAGCGGACTTGTAACAGTTATGGTACGCGGCGATGTAGGAGCTGTTAAGGCTGCAGTTGAGACTGGAGCAGACGCTGCAGGAAGACTCGGCGAGCTCGTAGCTACACACGTGATCCCGAGACCGCACAACGATGTTGAGAAGATCCTTCCTACTGTATAGTCATACTGCTTGCGGGAGGTCCCTAATTAAAGCAAAGGAGCAGTCTCATGGGAAACGCGTATGGATTTTTTGAGATCCCAAGTGTTACAGCGGCAGTTGTTGCTGTAGATATCATGTGCAAGACAGCGGATGTACATTTTGTTACATGGGAAAAGAAGCTGGGCGGACGTCTGGTGACCATCATCATCCGCGGCGATGTATCTGCTGTCAAGCAGGCCGTTGAAGCTGCTGAAGCAAACGGAATTAAAAAGCCTGTGTGCGCTGTAGTGATCCCAAGCCCCCATGAGGAGGTACTGAAGATCGTAAACGGCAGTGCGAACAGGATAGAGTAGGAGGCAGTTTAAGATGGCAGAAGAAAAGAAAACCACAACAGCCAAGGCGCCGGCTAAAACTGTACGAAGAGTAAGGAATACGGCGCAGAAGGCGGAAACAGTACAGGAAAAAACAACAGTTCAGAAGGAGGAACGAAAAATGTCACAGGAAGCATTAGGAATGGTTGAAACAAGAGGTCTGGTAGCATCAATCGAAGCAGCAGATACAATGTTAAAAGCAGCGAACGTAGTTCTCGTTGGAACAGAGAAGATCGGCAGCGGACTTGTAACAGTTATGGTACGCGGCGACGTAGGAGCTGTTAAATCAGCTGTAGAGTCCGGAGCAGAGGCTGCCGGAAGACTCGGCGAACTCGTAGCTACACATGTAATCCCGAGACCGCACAATGATGTGGAGAAGATTCTTCCGGTTCTTAAATAATATTCATTTGTTATTGACGGATCAACCAGGGAACTGACCGGGCAGCCGGTTCAGTTCCCTGCAAATACAAGGAGAATCAAGATATGGATAACAGTAATGTGGCATTAATTACGAAGCTGGTTTTAGAGGCAGTGGAAAAGCAGAAATCATCCGATGATGCAGGTTTCCTTGTACCCATCGGAGTGTCCGCAAGACATATCCATCTTACACAGGAGCACGTGGAAGTACTGTTCGGCGAAGGCTATCAGCTCACAAAGAAAAAAGAATTGATGGGCGGACAGTTCGCATCCAATGAGACGGTCACGATCGTCGGCCTGAAACTCCGTGCGATCGAGAATGTCAGAGTCCTTGGCCCGGTCAGAAAACAGACGCAGGTTGAGATCTCGGCGACAGACGCGATTAAGCTTGGCGTCAAGGCTCCGATCAGAGAGTCCGGCAAGATCGCCGGCAGCGCTCCGATCGCGGTAGTAGGCCCGAAGGGCGCACTTTACCTTGACGAGGGATGCATTATTGCAATGCGCCATATCCACATGTCACCGCGCGATGCCATGGCAGCCGGCGTACATGACGGCGACATCGTATCGGTAAAGGCGGACAATGAGAGAGGAACAATATTCAATCAGGTAAAGATCCGTGTGGACGACAGCTTTACTCTGGAAATGCACATCGATACAGATGAGGCGAACGCTGCAAAGATAGCATCCGGTGATACGGTGAGGATTTTATCATGCTGATTGGAAAAGTTGTTGGAAGTGTTGTTTCAACACGCAAATGTGAAAATTTGGTCGGCAATAAGTTTATGATCGTGGATATTCTGGAGCACATGCATTCCGGCGCTGACCAGCTCATCGCGATCGATAAGATCGGCGCGGGCATCGGCGAGTACGTGCTTGTCGCACAGGGCAGCGCGGCCAGGATCGGCAGCGGTATGCCGGAAGCACCGATTGACGCTGCTATCGTAGGAATTATTGACGACGGATCAGGACTGGAGTAGTGGAATTATGGATATGAAAGAATTAAGCAGCATATTGCAGCAGAACGGTATCGTCGGTGCCGGTGGTGCAGGTTTCCCTACATACGCCAAGCTGGATGAGCGTGCGGAAACGATCATCCTGAACTGTGCAGAATGCGAACCGCTTCTGAGACTTCACAGACAGCTTCTGGAAAAGCATGCGTCTGAGATCGCAGACATGTTCCACACGATCGCAGAGACGGTCGGAGCAAAGGAAGCGATCATCGGGATCAAGAAAGCTTACAGGAAGACGATCGAAGCGGTAAGTGCTGTGATCGACAAATATCCGGAAATGAGGCTCGGACTGCTGGATGAGGTATATCCCGCCGGCGATGAAGTAGTTCTTATTTATGAAGTGACAGGCAAAGTCGTACGTCCCGGCGGACTTCCGATCGAGAGCGGCGTAGCTGTATTCAACGTAGAGACCATTTACAATGCGTACAGGGCTCTGCACGAGAATACACCTGTTGAGGATAAGCTGGTATCCGTTGTTGCCGAGGTTGAGCATCCTGTCACAGTCCGTGTTCCGATCGGGACACCGCTGGATGAGGTTGTAGCCAAAGCGGGACATGTTACCACGCCGAATCCGGTATATTTTGTCGGCGGTCCTATGATGGGCAATATAGGCACAGGCGCGCAGCCGGTCACAAAGACCACAAACGCGATCCTGGTACTGCCGGAAGACCATTATATCGTTCAGAAAAAATTAAAGAAAAATTCCATCGCCATGAAACGTGCAGCAGCATGCTGCTGCCAGTGTACGATGTGTACGGATCTGTGCCCGAGACATCTGCTCGGACATCCGATCGAGCCAAACAAGTTTATGCTTGCAGCTACCTGCAAAGATATTCAGGAGCCGGACATCTTCGTAAATACGATGTTCTGTTCTTCCTGTGGTGTCTGTGAGCTGTACTCCTGCTTCCAGGGGCTTTCACCGAGAAGCCTGATGGCCGAATACAAAGCCGGCTTAAGGGCGCACGGGATCAAGCCTCCGAAAGTGGAAGCGAAACCGGTCGGACCGGAGAGAGAGTACAGAAAAGTCCCGATGGAGAGACTGATGGCAAGGATCGATCTTACAAAATACAACAAAGAAGCGCCTCTGGATGAATCCGAGGTCGCTGTAAAGAAAGTAAAGATCATGATGAGCCAGCACATCGGAGCACCTGCTTCACCCGTCGTTAAGAAAGGCGACAAGGTGACAAAGGGACAGATGATCGCTGAGCCCGGCAAAGGCCTGAGCGTGGGGATCCATGCATCGGTTACGGGCAAGGTGACTGAAGTAAATGACAAATATGTTATCATAGAGACATAGGAAGGACGTGCAGGCAATGAGTAAGGCAATTGGAATGGTAGAATATAAGACTGTTTCAGCAGGTATTACCGCTACAGATGCAATGGTAAAGACCTCTGAAGTCAGTATAATCGAAGCTCAGACAGTATGTCCGGGTAAGTATATTGCGATCATTACAGGTGACTTAAGCGCCGTTAAAGCTGCGGTAGACAATGCCAAAGAGCTGCACGGCTTCCACCTGATCGACAGTTTTGTACTCGGCAACCCGCATGAATCTATTTTCCCGGCGATCTATGGAGCATCTAAGATCGAGGACGTATCCGCACTCGGCATCTTTGAGACGTATGATGCGGCGTCCATCATTGTTGCGGCCGATGAGGCGGCCAAGACAGCGATCGTTGATCTGATCGAACTGCGTATCGCAAGAGGTATGTGCGGTAAATCCTACATGCTGCTGACAGGCGAGGTCGCTGCTGTGGAAGCGGCGATCGAACGGGCGAAAGAAGCGGTGAAAGACAGAGGAATGTTCCTCGATGCGTCTGTTATCGCTCATCCGGATGCCCAGATCCGCGACGCAATTTTATAACAGCTTAGAACAGACAGGCTCTCCCCTGCTTATAACTGCAGTAATCCGGCTTGAGACCGAATATGCAGAGCGGTCGGAGGGTCTGTTCTGGCATATGCAGGAGGCAGCAGGATGCTTGCAATAGAAAGACGTAACGAAATTCTTGAGAAGCTGCAGACAGACAGAAGAGTTGTTGTGAGTGAGCTTAGCCAGCTGTATGATGTATCTGAGGAAACGATCAGGAGAGATCTGGAAAAGCTGGTGAATGATGGTTATGCCATTAAGAGTTATGGCGGAGCGGTCATCAATGAAAATGTAAATATCGAACTGCCGTTTAATATACGAAAAAACCGCAATATCCTGGGGAAGCAGCACATCGCGGAATTAGTTGCGGAACTGATCCATGATGGAGAGAGCATCATGCTTGATGCCAGTACAACAGCTGTATACATTGCAAAAAATCTTCAGGAAAAGGGGCGGAAGAACCTGACGATCATCACGAATTCCATAGAGATCATCATAGAATTATTTGACGTACAGGACTGGACGGTCCTTTCGACCGGCGGTGTTTCCAGAGAAGGTTCTTTTGCGCTCGTGGGTCCTCAGACCGACAAGATGCTTGCAAACTATCATGTGGATAAAGCGATCATCTCCTGCAAAGGTATGGATGTAACAGCAGGCTTTACGGATTCGGACGATCTGCATGCGAATAATAAAAGGACAATGTTGAAAGCGGCAAAACAGAAAATACTCGCGATCGACAACAGTAAATTTGACAAGATTGCATTTACAGAGATTGGAACTCTGGATGATATTACAACAGTAATAACCGATGAGAAGCCGGCAGATAAATGGCTTCAGGTATTTAAAAATTCAGGGGTAGAATGCATTTATCCTGAATAAAGAGAGGACAGCTATGAAAAGCTTTGATATTAAAACACGGATATATTTCGGTGATCAGGCGCTTGACCGTCTGGCAGAGATCCCTTATCAGAAGGTTCTCGTTATAACAGATCCTTTTATCGCTCAGGGAGATTTGATCGATCTGGTTACAGAGCCTCTCAAAAAAGGAAATAAACAGTTTGAGATTTTTAAGGATGTTGTTCCGGATCCTCCGATCGAGAAGATCAGCGAAGGTGTTAAGAAAATGCTGGAATACAGACCGGATGCTATCGTTGCGGTAGGTGGCGGTTCTGCGATCGATTCATCCAAATCAATCCGTGAATTCGCACTGCGCGTAGACCGTTATGCGGAAGTCGGACTGATCGCGATACCGACGACCAGCGGAACCGGTTCGGAAGTTACTTCATTCGCGGTTGTTACGGATCCGGCGGAGAAAGTGAAATATCCGTTAGTATCATATTCCATGATGCCGGATGAGGCGATCCTGGATGCCGAATTAGTAAAAAGTGTTCCTCCTGCTATTACAGCAGATACAGGAATGGACGTGTTCACACATGCACTGGAAGCCTGTGTCAGCATCAACAGAAGTGATTTCTCCAATGCGCTTGCAGAAAAAGCGATCGAGATATGCGGTGTATTCCTTCTGAGGGCATATCTGGATGGAAATGATACACATGCGCGTCAGAAGATGCACTCCGCGTCCTGTCTTGCAGGACTCGCTTTTAATACTGCATCACTCGGATTGAATCACGGGATGGCACATCAGCTGGGTGCGACATTCCATATTCCGCACGGCCGTGCCAATGCGATGCTTCTTCCGCATATCATTGAGTTTAACAGTGATATCAATAAACACAGCAAGAGCCGGGAAACGTATCTTCCGGCCGTGAAGCGGTACGCAACGGTGGCTCAGATACTGGGCCTGAGCAGTTACAATAAGATCATGACAGTGAGATCTCTTGTGAACTGGGTTCAGTTCATGCTCAAAGAGATGGATATTCCGCTTTCTATTTCTCAGATCGGGAAAATTTCAGAAGAGGAATATTTTAGTGCGATCGACAGAATGGCGGATGCCGCGCTTGCGGACGCATGTACGGCGACAAATCCGAGAGTTCCGACGAAAAACGATGTGATAAGGATCTACAAAGCGCTCTGGTAGGAACCGGAGTCTGTGAAATGAAAGAACTGCAGAATTGAAATATGTGAAATTACGGTCGGGGGATCACGATTTGATTTCCCGGCCGTATGTTATAGTCAGGCTCGTGTCTGCGACAATAAACAACAGGGTGGAGTGTACAGTGAACAGAAAGATTTTTGAAAAGGTATTTCCTTTCTGGCCGGAACTGACCGGGAAACAGCAGGAAGAAATTATAAACAGTGCGGCGGTAAATATATGTGAAAAGAAGACGCATCTCCATTTTGGCGGCGGTGAATGCGCCGGAGTACAGATCATTGCATCCGGAAGGGCGCGCGTTTTCATCACCTCGCCGGGCGGCGGGGATATCACGCTGTTCCGCCTGATCGAGGAAGATGTGAGCATCCTGAGCGCAGCGTGCATGCTGAACGGGCTGGATATCGAGCTTGATATGGAGATGGAGGCGGACACGGAGCTTTACACGATACCGAAGCGGGTGTACAGGAAACTGTATGATGAGAGCCCGGCAGTGAAAGACTATACACTGGAGATGGTCTCGGAGAAGTTTTCGGATATCATGTGGCTGTTTAACCAGTTCGTTTTTTCCAATGTGGCGTCGCGGATCGCGGCGGCTCTCCTGGAGCACCGCGGGCTGGACGGCAGGGATGAGCTGAAGGTTACGCACGAGGAGATCGCCCGGGATGCCGGAACTGCAAGGGAGGTCGTGACGCGGATCCTGAAACAGTTTCAGGCGGACGGCCTGGTGAGCCTTGCCAGGGGAAAAGTGACGGTGCTGGAAGCGTCAAAGCTGGGGCGGATCTGAACGCATGGGCAGGCAGCAGATAAATATGTGATTTTATCACGGAAAACTGTCCGGATTGTGGTATACTAAGACCATGAAATGAAAAACAGACCACAAGGAGGATATAAAAATGGCAGTTGTAAAATTAACGACAGAGACTTTTGACCAGGAAGTGCTTCAGGCGGGACAGACGGTGCTTGTAGATTTCTACGCGGACTGGTGCGGGCCGTGCAAGATGATGGCTCCGGTCGTAGAAGAACTCGCCGGCGAAGAGCCGGATGTGAAGGTGTGCAAGATCAACATCGATGATGAGATGGCGGTTGCGCAGCGGTACGGCGTTATGAGCATCCCCACGTTCATCGCATTCAGGAACGGTGAAGTGGCGGGCAAACAGATCGGCGCAGTGCCGAAGAGCAAACTGCAGGAGCTTGTAAGATAAAACACAGAACAGACAGAGTATAAATCAGACACAGGAACCGGAGAACCTGATCCGTACAGGGGCTCCGGTCTATAATTGATTCTGTTAAAAATGAACGGGCAGGAGGTCCCCCATGTCTTTACAGTTTATTTTCGGCAATTCAGGCAGCGGCAAATCCTACCGCCTTTATCAGGATATTATAGAGCAGTCAGTCTTTTATCCGGAGAAAAATTATCTTGTCATCGTGCCGGAGCAGTTTACCATGCAGACCCAGAAGGATCTCTGCCTGATGCATCCGCGCGGCGGGATCATGAATATTGATGTCTTAAGTTTCGGGCGTCTGGCGCACCGTGTTTTTGAGGAGCTGGGGCAGGAGAGCCGGACCGTCCTGGACGACGAGGGCAAGAACCTGATCCTCCGGAAGATCGCGGGGAATTATGAGGATCAGCTTACCGTACTGAGGGGAAACCTTAAGAAACAGGGTTATATCAGTGAAGTGAAGTCGGTGATCTCGGAGTTTACGCAGTATGGGATCGGTTTTGAGGAACTGGACGACTTTATGGGCGGGATCAGTCCGGACAGTTATCTGTATTATAAGCTGCAGGATATCCGGACGGTCTATGAGGGCTTTGAAGATTATCTGAGTGAGAAATATATCACAAAGGAAGAGATGCTGGATGTGCTCAGTGACATAGTCTCCCGGTCGGAGATCCTGAAGGACAGCGTGGTCGCCATGGATGGGTTTACCGGGTTCACGCCGGTCCAGATCCGTCTGTTGGGGGAACTGCTGCGGACGTGCAGCCGGGTGGTGATTACGGTGACTATGGATGAGCGGGAAGATCCGTTCGTGTACAAACATCCGCATCAGCTCTTTGCGCTAAGCAAGCAGATGGTGACGTCCCTTGTGAAAACGGCCCGTGAGACCGGAACGGAGATTGAGGAACCGGTCTGCATGTACGGGAAGCCGCCGAAGCGGTTTGAGCACAATGCAGAGCTTGCATTTCTGGAATCGGAGCTGTTCCGGTATTCGGGTGCGCAGTATCGTGTGAAGGGCGGGGCGGCTGCAGAGACCGGAACGCAGGCACAGGTCGGTACGGGCGCGGTGTCTCTCCATGAAGCGCGAAGTCCCCGGCAGGAGGCACAGTTTGCGGCAGGGGAGATCCGCCGGCTGGTGCGGGAAGAAGGATACCGCTACCGCGATATCGCGGTGATTACTGCGGATATGAATGTGTATGTGGATGCGCTGGAGAAGGCGTGCGGGCTCTATGATATCCCGGTATTCATGGATCACAAGAAGAGTATCCTGCTCAATGCATTTGTGGAATATATCCGGAGTCTTCTGGCGATGGCGGAACAGAATTTCTCCTATGACAGTGTGTTCCGTTTCCTGCGCACCGGTCTGGCCGGCTTCGCGGATGAAGAGGTGGACCGGATGGAGAACTATTGTCTGGCGCTGGGGATCAAAGGCTATAAGAAATGGCAGCAGGCCTGGGTCAGACGGACGGCAGAGGCGGGCGAGGAAGAACTGCAGGAGCTCAACCATCTCCGCGTGCGGTTTGTGGAGAAAATCCAGGACCTTGTCAGTGTATTGAAGCAGAGGCGCAAGACTGTGCGCGATGTGACGCTGGCGGTGTATGAGTTTATCGTGTCTGAACATATGCAGGAGCGGATCGCCGGGATGGAAGCCATGTTCCAGGAGGAAGGCGAACTGGCGCTGGCAAAAGAATACGCGCAGATCTACCGGATCGTGCTGGATCTGTTTGATAAATTCGTGGAGCTTCTGGGCGACGAATTCATTTCATTGAAAGAGTACTGCGACCTGCTGGACGCGGGGCTTGAAGAGGCGAAGGTGGGCGTGATCCCGCCGAGCCTTGACCAGGTCGTGATCGGGGATGTGGAGCGGACCAGGATCAAAAATGTCCGGGCGCTTTTCTTCCTGGGCGCGAATGATACGCTGCTTCCCGGAAATGCGGGAGCCGGCGGTTTTCTGTCTATGCGGGACAGGGAGAAGTTCAGGGAGAAAGAGGTGCCCCTGTCGCCGGGGCCGAAGGAGCAGGTGTATATTCAGAAGTTCTATCTCTATATGAACCTGACAAAACCATCGGAGTACCTGTATCTGTCATGGTCGAAAGTATCTGCGGACGGCAAGAGCATC